>NZ_JBEZEK010000014.1:0-180241 GCF_040648835.1 Micromonospora sp. NPDC049081
CGAAGGTCAGGGTGAGCCAGAAGGTGATCTGCACGCCCACCTGCATGGCGACGACGATCCCCCGGCCGATCGCGCCGAAGCCGTTGCCCTGTGCCGACCAGGCCGACCCCGGCCGCCACGGTGACGATGGTCGCCGGAGTGGCCAGCACCGGCATCCCGCCGACCTGGTTGCATGCCTCGTCGCTGTGGATCGGGATCGCGGCGAGGGCGGGGTCCGCGTTCACCCTGTTGGCGAGAACGGACATGGATCACCTCCTGACTGGGGGTACGGGTCGGGCGGCTACTTCGGTACCGGCCTGGTGCCCTCGGCCATGTTGCGGGCGATGCCCACCATGTAGCCGGCGTGGAACGCCACGGCGCCGACGGCGACGCCGAGCGCCACCGCCGTCGGGGTGGCGAGCACCGGGGTGAGTCCGGCCAGCCCGTGGGCGGTCCGGTCGGCCTCGGTGAGCTCACCGAACATCTCCAGGGAGATGTCGTTGGTGTGGTCGACAAGTGCGGTCATCTGGTTCACCTCCTTCGGAAACTCGCAGCCAGTGTGAAAGGCGGCGCGCACGCCGTTCATCTCAGCTAAAAATCATGAATCGCTAGGATGTCCGAGGGGGTCGCCGCCGTCAACCACGGGAAACGGGGTCCACCCGATCCGACGAGGGGAGGGCACCACATGGACCACCCGACCACGGGCACCCTCGCCGAAAAGATCAACAGACTCTTCGAGGTGGTCCGCCGCCCCGACCGGGAGCAGTACCGCAACGAGGAGGTGGCCACCGCCTGCCGCGCGGCCACCGGGGAGAGCTTCTCCACCACGTACCTGTGGCAGTTGCGCAACGGCCGGCGGACCAACCCCACCAAGCGGCACCTGGAGGCCCTCGCCCAGTTCTTCCAGGTGCCGGCGGCGTACTTCTTCGACGACGCGCAGAGCGCGCGGATCGTCGAGGAGCTGGAGCTGCTCGGCGCGCTGCGCGACAGCGCCGTCCGGCAGATCGCGCTACGTGCGGTCACCCTCTCCCCGGAGGGGCTGGACACCATCAGCGACATGATCGAAGCCATCGGGCGGCGGGAGGCACGCCGCGCCGGGCCGGCCGGCGTGGAGCTGCCCGGGGCCGGTACGGGCGGGCCGGTGCAGCGCGATGGCGGTTGATCGGGGCATGTGGCGCCGGTGTCAGCGGATCGTGGATGCGCTGTCGATCCCGACGCCGTTCGAGCCGACCCGGTTCGTCGACGCGCTGGCCCACCAGCGGGGCCGACCGGTCGAGCTGGTGCCGATGCCCGGTGGGGCCAGCCAGTGCGGTGCACTGGTCGCCACCGACCAGGCCGACTACCTCTTCTATGCCACCAGCACCACCCGGCTGCACCAGGAGCACATCCTGTTGCACGAGGTCGGACACCTGCTCTGCGGCCACGTCGACGACCGCTCGCTGGCCGCCCTGCCCGCCCTGCTGCTGCCGAACCTCTCCACCGACCTGGTCCGCCGGGTACTCGGCCGTTCCGACTACTCGGCCGCCCAGGAGCAGGAAGCCGAACTGGTCGCCTCGATGATCGCCCACCGCGCCCGCCGGAGTCCGACCGGCGGCACCGGCCCGGTCACCCCCGAGGTCGCCGACGGGCTGGCCCGACTCGGCTCGATTTTCGACACCGGCTGACCGGGGCCGGGCACCATGCTGACCTGGCTCAACTTCACCGCCCTGGCGCTCGCAGTCGTGGTCGCCGCCTACAAACTCATCCCGGTACCCGGCCGTCGGCGTGCCGCCGGCACCCGGTACCTCGCCGCCTTCTTCCTCTGCATCGGCCTCGGCCTGGCGGTGATGGCCCACCCGGTCCTGATCGCGATCAGCCACGTCGAGCCGGTGCCGAACCTCAGCCGGCTGCTCGGCAACAGCCTGGAGATGCTCGCCGCGTACTTCCTCGGCGCGCTCGGCCAGAGCATCGCCCGCCCGGCCGGCACCCGGCGCTGGCTGCGCCGGCACGGTGTCCTGCTGGTCGGCGCGGTCCTGGTGATGGCGGTGCTGCTGGCGAACGCCGACACCACCTTCACCCTGAACTTCGTCAACGCGTACTCGCGGGATCCGGTCGTCGTCGGCTACCTCCTGGTGTTCTTCAGCTACATCGCGGCCTGCCTGGTCACCTTCATCACCAGCGTGGGCGGCTACCTGCGGCACGTGGCGGCCGGCGTACTGCGGACCGGGCTCAGCTTCGTGGTCACCGGCACCGCGCTGGGTATCGTCTGGGCGGCCTGGTCCGGGGTCCGGCCGGTGGTCACCCTCCTCACCGGCCGGTCCCTGGCCACCACGCTGCCGGTCGGCGCCACCCTGGGCTCGGTCTGCATGCTGCTCTGGCTGATCGGGGCGACCCTGACCGCCTGGGGCGACCGGATCACCGCGCCGCTGCGCTGGTTGCGGGCGCTACGCCGGCTGTACCGCATCGACCCGCTCTGGCGGGCGCTGCGGGCCGCGCTGCCGCAGATCGCCCTCAACACCAGCGGCGGCTGGCCGTTGCCCGGCGCGGAGTTCGCGCTCTATCGACGGGTGATCGAAATCCGCGACGCACAGTTGACGCTGCGCCCCTACGCCCATCCGGACGTGCCCCGCTGGGTCGGCCCGGCGGCGGACCCGGCCACCGTGGAAGCGGCGGTGATCGCCGCCGCCCTCGTCGGTCACGCGCACGGCCGGGACTACCGCGCCGAGCACCCGTTCCAGGACGTGGATGCCTCGCTGGCCTCGGAGAGCGCCTGGCTGGCCCGGGTGGCCCGGCAGTTCGCCAGCTCGACGGAGGTGGCCCGGGTCCGCCAACGCGCTGCCGCCGAAGCCACCAAACCCCAGAACGCCGACCAGGCGTAGGCCCCCGACCAGGCAGGAGGTCGCTGACGCCCGGCGCGGTACCGGCTATTCCGGTAAACCGGGCAGGTGCCGGTGCAGCCAGCCTCGAAGACGGATAGCGGTGGTCACATGTGCTCCGTGACCACCCCTGTGCCGGCGTGCCCGTTCAGCAGGTGGTGTTGCCCAGCGGGACCCAGCCGTCCAGCGACGGGTCCTCGGCGCCGTGGCCGTAGACCCAGTTGTCGTTGTCCTCGCCCCAGCCCGCGTGCGCGCGGAACCCGCGACCGGCGGTCAGGGTACGCAGGACGGGGCCGTGCGGTGCGGCCCGTAGCCAGGTGTTCTGCGTCAGGTTGCAGACGAAGCCGGGCGCGTCGCTGGCATGGGCCGGCGCGGCCACCACGGCCGCGCTGGTGAGGCTGACGGCCGCGATCGTCAGTACGGACAGAAGTCGGCGTTTCACGGGGGTCCCTTCGGAATGGCTAGTCATTCCGTCCATTGTGGTCAACGGCAACCCCTTCGCAACTGATCGTCAATCGACCCGGGCAGGGTGAGCGGGGATTGACCCGGTTCGGCGGACAGGGTCAGCCTTCGGCACCGGGGGTAATGGCGACCGCGATGCCCTCGCGCTCGGCCACGAACGGTGCCGAAGCGCCGCACCTGCCGGCGCCTGCTCTCGCCGCCGGCTCAAGTGTCGGCGCCCCGACCGGTGTAGCCGTGTGCGAGTAGCGCGGCCAGGAGCTGCGTGTCCCAGGTCCGCTCATCGGCGTCGCGCCATCGGTGCTGCCGTGGGCACTGCCAGTTCGGTACCGGTTCTTCGGGGAAGAAGCACCCGCCGAGCACAAGCTCGCCTGCGGCTGCGGCCTCCCTGGCTTCCGGCGACGGGAGGCCGAAGAGCAGAGGGACGCCCGCCGCATGGCAGTCGGGACAACTCGGAATCACCTTTCCACGGTACCGAGCCCACCCGATCTCGATCCTTCAGCGCTCGCGTCCTCTGCCGCCCCAAGGGTTGTCGTCGATCTCTACGGTGGGTTGCGGGTGTACGGCAGGGGAGGGGCGGTCATGGGCATCTGTGTCGTGTGTCGGTCGGATCAGCGCACGGTTGTGCTCATCAGCTGCTGGGGTGTCCCGCACGGTGCCTCGGGGCATCAGGTCAACTATCGCTGGAGCGACGTGGTGGCCTGCTTGGAGTGTGGGGCTGGCCTTGTGGTGCGCTTTGATCACGATTGCTTCCACCCGCCGTGGGAGGAGCCGTGGGACATGGACTGGTCTTGGCCGGTCGACGACGACGGGGTTCAGCGGCTGATGTCTACCCTCGCCGGGTGCCCGGACCCGCTGCAGCCATCCTGCGATTGTCCCGCGCACCGCACGTTGCGCGAGAGCACCGAGAGACCGCTACCGCGTGAGGTCCCGGTGACGATCGTGCTGACTGAGGACGGGCTGCCGCAAGTCCGGTCGACCAGACGCATGAGAGGCGCCGGCACTGACTCGCCGATGCGTACCGCACTGATCTCAATACCGAAGAACCGTGTGTTCTCGTCGGTACGGGTGTTGAGCCGGTCAGCGCCGTCGGCGTCGAGTAACCCCGTGGAGAGACCCTAGAGCGGAATATTGCCGTGCTTCGTGGTCCGCTCCGCGAGTGGCCTCCGGCTGAGCAGGCGCAGGGCGGCCGCTATCTGCCTGCGGGACTCCGCCGGTGGGATGACGGCGTCGATGAAGCCGCGTTCGGCGGCCAGGTACGGCGAGCCGTACTTGGCCTGGTAGTCCTCCATCAGTTTGGCGCGGGCCTGTTCCGGCTCAGTCGCGGTGGCGAGTTCCGCGCGGTGCAGGATGTCAACCGCGGCATGGGCGCCCATCACGGCGATCTCGGCGGTGGGCCAGGCGAAGTTCATGTCGGCGCCGAGGTGTTTGGAGCCCATGACACCGTATCCGCCGCCGTATGCTTTGCGCAGCACCAGGGTGATTCGCGGGACGGTGGCTTCGGCGAACGCATAGGCGAGTTTCGCCCCGCGTCGGATCATTCCGGCATGCTCCTCGGTGGTGCCCGGCATGAAGCCCGGGACGTCGACCAGGGTCACGATGGGGACGTTGAACGCGTCGCAGCAGCGGATGAAGCGGGCGGCTTTCTCGGCGGCGCGCCCGTCGATGACGCCCGCCTTGTGGGTGGGCTGGTTGGCCACGATCCCGATGGACAGTCCGCCGATGCGGGCGAGGCCGCAGAGCATGTTGCGGGCGTAGCGGGGCTGGATCTCCAGGAACGAGCCGGGGTCGACGAGGTTCTCGATGACCGCGGCCACGTTCAGCGGTTTCCGGGAGGAGCCCGGGATCAGCTCCGCGAGGGCCGGTACGTCGGCGCTGGTGTCGTAGGCTGGACCTGCGGGTGGCGGCTCGGTGTGGTTGCTGGGCAGGTAGCTGAGCAGCCGCCGCGCGAAGGCGATGGCGTCGGCCTCGTCGGCCGCCAGGTGGTGGGCGTTACCGGAGATGGTGGCGTTGACCCGGCCGCTGCCCAGTGTGTCCATGTCGGTGTCCTCACCGAGGGCAGCGCGCACGGCATCGGGGCCGGTGACGAACATGTGTGCGGTCCGCTCGGCCATGATGACGAAGTCGGTGATCGCCGGTGAGTACGCGGCCCCGCCGGCGCACGGGCCCAGGATCAGCGAAAGCTGGGGCACGATGCCGGACGCGGCGACGTTGCGCCGCACCAGCTCGGCATAGAAGCCGACGGCGGCCACACCCTCCTGGATGCGTGCCCCACCCGAGTCGTTGAGGCCGATGATCGGGCAGCCGGTCTGGAGGGCGAGATCCATGGCCTTGAGTACTTTTCCGCCGCTGGCCTCACCCATGCTGCCGCCCTGCACAGTGAAGTCGTGCGCGTACGTGAAAGCGGGCCGTCCCTCGATCAGGCCGTGCCCGATGATCATGCCGTCGCCGTACGGCCGGGCGCGCGTCGAGTCGGGGTCCGGGCGGCTGCGCACGAGTGCGTCGATCTCGGCGAAGCTGCCGGGGTCGAACAGCAGACTGATCCGTTCGCGCACGGTCAGTTTGCCGGCCTCCCGCTGCCGGGCGACGGCACGTGGTGACCCGCCGTCTCGCGTATCGGCCAGCCGGGAGTCCAGCTCCGCGATCCGGGTACGCACCTCGTCGGCGGTCATCGGGCCGCCCCTTCCAGGTCGCTCGTCATCGCGGTCGCGATCTGCTGGGTGTCGGCCATCAACTGGGTCAGCCTCTCCTCGACGATGACACCGCGGTCGTACCCGAAGGACAGGCGCAGTCGCCCGTTTATCGTCCGGACAACCACGACCAGATCGCGGGGTAACACGTAGCCGCTCTGCCGGGCCAGCGGCGTCACCGTGGCCGCCCCGACCGTGGTGGGCAGCGCGACCTCGGGCAGGTGGTTGAAGGAGATCCGGTACGGGATGTCCTCCTGTGGCCGTCCGGCCAGGTGGAAGTACTGGCTCATCGACAGTCCCTGTTCCTCCCCGGCGGTCAATACGGCCTCGCGAACCCGCCGCAGGCATTCGCGCAGGTCGGGCCCGCCGCCGAGGTCGACGGTGATCAGCCGCAGCTGGGAGAGAAAACCCACGACCCGTTGCAGCTCGGGCACCTCGCGGGCGGTCACGTTGATCGGCACTGTGATCTCGTCGTGCTCGGACTGCCGGTGCAGCGCCAGCATGAACGCCGTCAGCATCACCATCTGCGTGGTCGCCCCGGCCTCACGGGCGGTCTGCTCGATTCCGGTGGCCACCTCGCCGTCCAGTTCCACCTCTCGCAGCCCCAGCTCCCGCTGCCGGCCGGGAACGCGCTGCTCGTCCCGCGTCAGACGCAGCGCGGGCACGCTGGTCGTGACCAGCTTCTTTCGCCAGTACTCCAGTTGCTGGTCGAGGACGACTCCGGAGTAGAACGATCGCTCCCACTGCGCGTAGTCGGCCAGGCGCAGCGGCGGCGCGGCGGGCGGGGAGGCGTCCTCGTAGCCGAGCACCAGATCCTGGAACAGCACGCCGGCCGACCAGCCGTCGGTGATCAGGTGGTGCAGCACGACGGTCAGGACGTGCCGATCCGGGGTCAGACGCACCAGCCCGAACCGGTACATCGGCCCGGTGAACGGGTCGAACGGTCGTTCGGCCTCGGTGAGGGCCTGCGCCAGCTCGGCCTGCGGGTCGGCCGCGGCGGTGAGGTCGGTGATCGGCAACGCCACCGGGTCCGCCGTCGCGTGCCGCTGTCGGACCACGTCCCCGGCCGTGAACACCGTGCGCAGCCCGTCGTGCACAGCGATGAGTCGGTCGATGGCACGGGCCAGGGCGTCCGGGTCGACCGGGCCGGCCAGGTCGAGATGCTGGGTGACCAGAAACGGTGTTCCTCCGGCGCGTTCGGCCTGCAGGTAGCGCTCCTGATTGATGGTCAGGGGGAAGTCGTCCTGGTCAACGCGCACGGGCCGTGGCACGGCTGCCGGCCCGGTCACGCGCAAGCTGTCGAGCGCGGTGGTGAACGCGGAGACCGTGGGGTTGTCGAACAGCAGCCGCACCGGGATGTCACAGTCGAGCGTCGCGCGCAGCTCGTGCATCATCTGCGCGGCCATGAGCGAGCTCCCGCCGAGGGCGAAGAAGTTGTCGTCGCCGCCGGTGACGCGCGTTCGCAGCACGCCCGAGAACGCGGCGCGGACCACCTCGGTGGTGGTTTTCGGCGACTGGTCGACGGCCTCGGCGGGCGCGTGCGCTGCGAGGGGCCCGAACCAGTGCGGTGTGCGCTTCCAGGGTCCGGAAGGCATCGAGACCACCGGGCGCGGACGGTCGAAGAACTGGCCGAGGTCGACCGGTACGCCGTACACGTGCAGCGCCCCCAGCGCCTCCAGCAGGGATTCGGGATCAGGCCGCCCGCGCCTCAGGGAGGCGACCGCGTGGCCTTCGGGTCCGATCACCTGCTCAGTCGGCAGTGTGAGGGTCGGGTTGGGGCTCATCTCGACGAAGAGGCGGAAGCCGTCGGCGCAGAGCCGCTGAACGGTCTGGTGGTAGAGGACCGGCTCGCGGATGTTCGCCGCCCAATAGGCGCCGTCGAGCTCGGTGCCGGTGAGCGACGCCGTGGTAACCGATGAGTACATCGGAACCGTGACCGGCCGGGGCCGTAGGGTGGCCAGGACCGTTCGCAGCTCGTCCGCGACCGGCTGCACCACCGGCGAGTGGCCGGCACCGTTGGCCTTGACCCGGCGGCCGAACACGTCGCGCTCGGCCAGATCGGCGATCAACTGCTCGATGGCGTCGACGTCACCGGAGACGACCGACATCTCCGGCCCGTTACAGACCGCCAACGACAGGAGCGTCGCGTACGGCTCGATGGCCCGGGTCAGGTCGTCTCCGGCGAGCCCGACGACGGCCATCGCCCCCTGGCCACGCAGCGTGGCCAGCCCATTCGCGCGCAGGCCGGTCACCCAGGCGGCCTCGGTGAGGGTGAGCGCGCCCGCCACGTAGGCTGCGGCCACTTCACCCATGCTGTGTCCGACCACGGCAGCCGGTTCGATGCCGCGGGAACGCCAGCTTGCGGCCAGAGCGACCTGCACGGCGAACAGCAACGGCTGGACGACGTCGT
This sequence comes from Micromonospora sp. NPDC049081, assembly GCF_040648835.1. Taxonomy (NCBI): domain Bacteria; kingdom Bacillati; phylum Actinomycetota; class Actinomycetes; order Micromonosporales; family Micromonosporaceae; genus Micromonospora; species Micromonospora sp. NPDC049081. The sequence continues at coordinate 8,394 of NZ_JBEZEK010000014.1, forward strand.
CGCGGTCGAGCATCGAATCCTGCTCGGTGACAGCGAAGAACTGGTCCCGTACGGGCCACGCCAGGTGTGGCTGCAGAGCGGCTGCGCAGTCGTCGAACGCGTTCTGGAAAGCCGGGTCGGCCCGGTAGAGCCCGTGCCCCATACCGAGGTGCTGAGAGCCCTGGCCGGGGAAGACGAACACGACGCGCCGGTCGGCGACGACCCTGCCGGTGACCGCTTCCGGGTGCGGTGGCGTGAGCCGCTCGGCCAGTTCCTCCGGCGTTCGCGCGACCACGGCCATGCGGTGCTCGTGGTGCGTGCGTCGCAGCCCGGCCGTGTAGGCGAGGTCGTCGATCGATGCGGGACTGCCTGCGGCACTACGCGCGGTGCGCTCGGCCAGAGTTTCGAGGGCCTGCGGCGAGCGGGCCGACAGGACGATCAGGCGAGCCTGACCGCTGTTCGCGACGGTGGCCGGCGCCGGTGCTTCGGCCACGATGACGTGCGCGTTCGTACCGCCCACGCCGAAGCTGTTGACGCCGGCCGACCGTTCGCCGGGCGACTGCGGCCACCGCCCCGCCGTGACGGGCACGCTCATGCGCAGCTTCGCGAAGTCGATGTGCTCGTTCGGCTGTGCGAAGTGCAGACTGGGCGGCAACACGCCGTGCTCGATGGCCAGCGCTATCTTGATCAGGCCGGCGACGCCCGCCGCGGCCTCAAGGTGACCGATGTTGGTCTTGACCGACCCCACCCGCATCGACGCCGGGGCGTGGGCGGCCGCGATGGCGCCAGCCTCGATCGGGTCGCCCAGCGCGGTACCGGTGCCGTGGGCCTCGACGTACTGCACGTCACCCGGGCGCAGACCGGCCGCGTCGAGCGCCGACCGGATCACCCGCACGTGCGCCTCCGGGTTGGGCCCGGACAGGCCGTTGGAGCGGCCGTCCTGGTTGACCGCGGTGCCGCGGATCACCGCGTGCACCCGGTCGCCGTCGGCGACCGCCTGGCTCAGCGGCTTCAGCAGGACCAGCCCGGCACCCTCGCCGCGCACGTATCCGTTCGCCCGGGAGTCGAACGTGTGGCAGCGTCCGTCCGGTGACAACGCACCGCTCTGGCACAACGCGGCCGTCGTCGCCGGAGACAGCATCAGGTTGACCCCACCGGCCAGGGCGAGGGCGCTCTCGCCGCGCCACAGGCTGTGGCATGCCTGATGAATCGCCACCAGCGACGACGAGCAGGCGGTATCCAGCGCGATGCTCGGGCCGCGCAGGTCGAAGGTGTACGAAATACGGTTCGCGGCCAGGCTGAACACGTTGCCCGTGCCCGAGTACGGACCGGCGTGCACCCCCTGCGTGCGCATCAGATCGGCGTAGTCGCTCGTGGTGATGCCGACGAAGACTCCGGCCGTGGTACCCGCGACGTCCGGGGGGAGTACGCCCGCGTCCTCGAACGCCTCCCAGGTCAGTTCGAGCAGGAGGCGCTGCTGCGGGTCCAGGTAACGCGCCTCAAGATCCGACATCCCGAAGAACTCGGGGTCGAAGCCGGTGACCTCGTCAAGGAAGCCACCGCGCCGGACGTACATCTTGCCCGGCCGGGGAGTGCCCGGGTGGTAGTGCGCCTCGACGTCCCAGCGGTCCGGTGGGATGTCGCCGATGGCCTCCGTACCCGAGGCGAGCAGGCGGAAGTACTCCTGTGGGCCGGCAGCGCCGGGGAAACGACAGCCGATGCCCACGATCGCGATCGGCTCCTGCTCCCGGCCGGGTACCGGCACGATGGCCGCAGCGGCATGGGAACCGGTCAGGTGCGCACTGAGCGCCTCGATCGTGGAGAACTCGTACAGGGCCGTCGGCGCTATCTCGCGTTCCAGGAAGGTTGCCAGTGCGGCTGCGAGCTCCACAGTGGCAACCGACGTCAGGCCGAGTGCGCGGAACGGGACGTCCGTGGCGATCTGCTGCGGATCACGACCGGTGCGCAGCGCGACGTGCCAGCGAAGCCAGGTGCGGATCGCCGTCGGGGTGCGTTCACTCGCGGTCCAGTCGTGAACCGGATGCAGGAGCCCGTCCCGATAACGCTCCCGCATCTCCGCGCGCCGGATCTTGCCACTGGACGTCTTGAGGATCGACCGCGGCGCGATCAGCGCCACCGCATGCACCGGGATCCGCTCGGCGTCGGACACCGCGTCACGGATGGCGTGCACGATCTGTTCGTGATCGTCGTCGTGCCCACCGGCGACCTCGGCGACAACGACGAGCCGCTCCTCGGCAGCCTCCTCGACGGCGAACGCCGCGCTGCATCCCGCCCGCAACCCAGGATGAGCCGCCTCGACGACCCGTTCGATGTCCTGCGGGTAGTGGTTCGCACCACCGACGATGACCAGATCCTTGAGCCGGCCGGTCACGAAGAGCTCACCATCATCCAGGAAACCCAGGTCCCCGGTCCGGAGGAATCGACCACCGCTCCTGTCCGCCGTACGAGCGTGGAAGATCTGTTCGGTCGTCTCCGGGCGGTTGTGGTACCCCCGACCGACGCTGGGACCGCCGACCCAGATCTCGCCGGTGACTCCGTCGGCGCACGGCTCGGCCGTGACCGGGTCGACGATACGGACCTCCACACCGGGCGCCGGGACGCCGCAGGACACGCTGCGGCGGCGGTCGGCGGCCCGACGGGCGGTCCGCCTGGGCGGTACGGACGAGACCATCAACGTCGCTTCGGCTAGACCGTAGGCCGGAGTGAGGGCCACCGGATCGAAGCCCGCAGCGTCGAACCGTTCGGCGAACCGGTCGAGGGTCGGCCCGTGCACCGGCTCGGCACCGTTTGCTGCCACCCGCCACGACGAGAGGTCGAGCCCCGCGACACGGGTCGCTTCACTGCGCCTGACACACAGGTCGTAGGCGAAGTTCGGCGCGATGCTGAAGGTGCCGCGGTACCGGGCGATGGCCTCCAGCCAACGCATCGGCCGCTGCACGAACGCCTCGGGGGCCATCATCGTCACGGTCGCGCCCAACGACAGCGGCAACAGGATTCCCGCGATCAGTCCCATGTCGTGGTAGGTGGGGAGCCAGCTGACGAACTCGTCGTCCGATCCCAGTTCCCACATCCTCTGCTGGCAGGAGAGATTGTGCGCGAGCTGGTCGTGACCCACGACCACTCCGCGCGGATCGCCGGTCGACCCTGACGTGTACTGCAGGAAGGCGATGCCGTCGGCTGAGCCACCATCGACGGTCCCCTCCGGAACAGACTGGTCGCCTGCATCGAGCAGAACCCGCTCGAGGCCGGTGAGGCTCCCCAGGTCGCGCCGCGCCACGTCGGCGGTCACGATGACCGTCGTGGCGCCGCAGTCCGCGGCGATCCGCTCGAGCCGGGTCAGCGTGGGCTGGTGGCGTCGCTCGTCCGGCGGTGGTACGGGAACGGCGACACGACCCGCCCGGAGAGTACCGAGGAACGCTGCGGCGCAGCCCAGTCCCGACGATTGAAGCAGAAGGACAGGGCCGGAGGCTCTCGTGCGCGCCAGGCCCGCAGCAACCGTACGGATCTGCTGTTCCAACTCCCCGTAGGTCCACTCCTCGACCCGCCCGTCGGCATCGCCGGTGCCCAGAAAACGCAGGGCCACCCGGTCGGGGATGCGTCGGGCATGACCCGACACGACATCGCTGATGCCTTCCATGGAACTCAGCTCCTGTACACGGGTGGAGGATCTTGAGGTTGGGTAGCGCCCATTGCCGGCCGCTCGCCGCCGACCGATGCGGCGGTCGTGCGGCACCGTCATGCTCAGTTCGGTGAGCCGGTCGTCCCAGTCCCATGGTTCGCGTGTCGCCCGCGGCACCGGGTCGCTTCACTGCGCCCGGTTGATCCCGCCACAGCAGGTTGTCCAGAGGCCACGGAGGCTCACGTGCAGAAGCACTCCTGCATCCGGGAGACACGGCGTGCCGCCTGGCCTCTCAGCTGCTGCGTGTAGGGGAGATGGCGATCCGCAGGTACCGGTTCGCGGCGCGTGTCGGGCAGCCGGTCGACACCGCCGAAGGGCTTCTCGGGGGCCACGGCGGCAACCGAGCCCCAGTCGGTGAGTCCGCCGGCTGTGAACGGCACAAGCGCTGTGTTCCGCAGATAGCGCTCGGTCGCCGTCGCCGTCGCGGTGTCACCGTCATGCGTTGATCGTCACGAACTCCCGGATCGTCGTCAATACAGCTGGCTGCCCCGCTTCGATCGTGCCTGCTACACGGGCCATGGGGCCGCGCTGGAGAGTCCCCGCCGGGTGGCAAGGACGGGGCGGCCGAGCAGGCGGTGTTTGAGCGAGCGGAGGTAACCAGTGTCCACGTCGTCCCCTCAGTACTCGATGACCATGGCGGCGTAGCTGGAACCGATCCCGACCGAGGTGAGCATGTACAACTCGCCGCTGCGCACCAGGCCCCGCTCCCGCATCGAGGCCAGGTTCAGGAAGGGGTCGGAGCAGTTGCAGTGCCCGTACCGGGGGATGTTGTCCAGAAAGATCCGTCGCCGGTCCAGGCCGACCTCCGCGCAGAGCCACAACCAGAGCGAGGCGTTGACGTTGTGCGGGATCACCAGGTGGATGTCCGACAGGCTCAGTCCGGCGTAGCTGAGGGTGTCCGACATCGCGGCCCACAGGTGGGTGCAGTAGGTGTCGCCGAAGCGGCGCAACTTCTCGGCGGACATCCGGAAGCCGCCGGCGAATTCGCCCTCGGTGCGGGCCGCGTAGGAGAGCACCCGGCTGCCCGCACCGTGGACGCCGCCGTCGGCGCGGGGAAAGCCGTCCGGGCCGCCCGGCGTGTCCAGGCCGACCAAAAAGGCCGTTGACGCCTCGCCGGTGACCGATACCTGCAGTACGTAACGCAGCACGCTGTTGAATGCCTTGTCGCCGGTGACGACGAGGGCCTTCGCCGCCGGGTCGCCGTCGGCGCGGACCAGTTCACCGGCGATGTCGATGGCGGCGAGTCCGCTGGCGCAGAACTGCTGGGTCACCGCGAACGCGTCGGCCCCGGCCAACCCGAGCCGTTCCCGCAGCTGATCGGCGACGAGCACGTGCGAGGGGGCGGGATCGGGCAGGGTGTGGGCGTAGAGCAGATACAGATCTTGAGTGGCCAGGTTCGTCCGATGTGGTCTGCGTGACGGCTTCGGGCTGGGGTTGATCGATGGAATGAGGTATCCCGATGGAGGTGGGTTGTCCGCGCGGGGGCGGGCGAAGCGTGAGGCGGTAGAACGGCAGGCGGCCGGGTGGTTCGTCGAGGATGTGTCGGTGCCGGAGATCGCGGCGCGGTTGCGGGTGTCGCAGACCGCGGTGTACGGGTGGCGTAAACGGTGGAAGGCCGGTGGTGAGCAGGCCCTGGCCTCGAAAGGGGCCCGGTGGGTCTCGGTGCCGTCCGGATGAGGGTCGGCTGCGACGGCTGGCCGGGGCATTGGACGAGGGGCCGGCGGCACACGGCTTCGGTAGTGATCAGCGGTGGACCCTGGGCCGGGTGTCGGACTTGATCGCCCGGAAGTTCCACACCCGGTACACGCTGCGGGGCACGGCGGACATCATGTACCGGCTGGGCTGGTCGGTGCAGGTCCCCAAGCACCGTGCGGTCGAGCGGGACGAAGCCGCGATCACCACCTGGCGGCGGGAGACGTGGCCGGCGGGAAAACGGTAGCGGCGCAGCGGCAGGCGTGGCTGGTCTTCGAGGACGAGGCCGGTCAGACGCTGCGCCCAGCTGAAGTGGGACGAGACCCGGCACCTGGGGCACCGCTCGAACCATGGCGGCTTCAGATTCGAAGATGCTATGCGATGCATCGCATCACCATCGAGCACGGTCACGATGTGCTCGGCCACACCGTCAGCGTAGGACAGGATGCCTTCGACGCCCTGCGGATGCTCGCTGGTGGCAAGGGACCGCCGAGGTGCTTGCACAGCCCGCGTCGCTATGCAACGACTTCCAGCAGAGATGAACGCTGGGCGCTGAGGACCTGTTCAACTCAGGCTCCCAGACGACAAGCCGTCGCGAACCTTCCGCGCTGCCGACCCGTAACCGTCCGGCTTGCTGCCCGGGGATCAGCCGGGGGTCCGGACCATCGGGGCACCTGCTTCCGCCGGGCCTGTGCCGGCGATCACCAGGCCCTGGCGTGGGCCGGACTCGGAGATGGTGACTAAGGTGGTCTCCTTCGCGTCGATGCGGTCGGCGTGAAGACTGAAGACGGGGCCGTCGGGGCCGATGCCGACCAGCTCCCAGAAGCCGACCGGTCCGGCGAGGTCCTGGCGGGGCCGCACCTCGCCGGTCAGCGTGGCCGCAATGACCGCAGTGGACAGGCCTCCTGGTACGAGGGTGCCGACGGTGACGTACACCCTGGTGCCGTCGGGGGCCACCTGGACGGCCAGCACGGTTTCGCCGCCCCTTAGGCGGTCGCCCAGGTCGATCGGGAAGGCTCGACCATCGGTGGCGGACAGGGCCAAGGTCTGGCCGGTGGGGGTCCCCGGGCGGTGCAGCACGGCCCCGCCGGGCAGGATCCCAACCGCGCGATCACCGGCAGGCACGCGGGGCGTTGTCACCTTGCCGGTGGCCACATCGAGCATGGTGTAGGTCGCGTCGCCACCGAGCCGTGGTTCGTTGAAGAGCAGGAGTTTGCTGGAGTCGGCGGACCACGCCACAGCACCGATTCGGCGTCCCTCCGACGGGGGTGCGAGGCGGCGCACTTGGGTGCTGGTGAGGTTGCGGATCAGGTACTCGCCACTGGACGGGTATCCGAGCCAGGTGCCGTCCGGCGACAGCGAGAGCGCGCCAGTGAAGACACCGTCGGGGTCGGGCGGCACTTCAAACTGCCGGCCGTCGGTAAGCACCGCCAATGCGTTGCAGCCGTGGGCACAAGGCGCGTATGCGAGCACGGCGGGACGGACCGCATCGGTCGGCAGTGGGGGGGTGGTCCCGGGTGCTTGGAGCAGGCCAGGAGAGGAGACAGCGACGATGGCGGTCGGTGGCACCTCCGGATCCGCAGCCGGCTGTAGCGTCATGCTAGCCACCAGTGAGCCGGCTATCAACGGGGCGACCACGGCGCTCGCGGTCAGCCTGGTGCGCCGGCGTCGCCGGGCTGCGGCGAGCGCCCGGTCGGGATCGGCGTAGCTGCGCGCTTCGGTGCCCAACTCTCGGTAGGCGGACAGGATGGGGTCACTCACGGTACGACCTCCGACGTCGTAGAGGTGTCAGACAGGTGTGGGTATGCCCGGCGGAGGGCGGCAAGTCCGTCATGGGCGTGCCGCTTGACTGTTCCGACCCTGCAGCCGAGCAGGTTGGCGGTGGCCGTCTCGGACAGATCCTCGTAGAAACGCAGGTAGAGAACCGCACGCTGCCGAGGGGGCAACGATGCCAGGACCTGGGACATGGCTATGCGCTGCGCCGCCCGGCCCGCCATGTCGACATCAGCGGCAGGGTCTGCCGCTGAGTCGAGCGGAACCTGGGGATACCGGCGACGACGCAACCAGGACCGCAGCTGGTTGAGCATGACCCGGCGGACGTAAGCCTCCGGGTTACCTCCTGACTCCACCCGACGCCATCGCACCGCCGTCTTTGCCAGCGCCTCCTGCAGCAGGTCCTCGGCCGTCTGGTGGTTGCCGGTAAGCAGGTAGGCCGCGCTTGACAGCGCTGCGCTCCGGGCCACCACAAACTCTCGGAAGCCGCTATAACGATCCTGGGCTGGCATCGGGCCCTCTTCCTCGTGTGGTGCTCGTACTTAGAACAACGCCGATTGCCATCAGATAGGTTGAGTGACGCCGAAGACCTCCGTGGACAGCAATCCGCCCACCGCCACCACCAGGACCGCTGGCAATAGCAGGAACAACCTCGTCCCGAACGAGAGGTCGGGTGGCGTCCACAGCACCGGCACCGCGGCACCTGCAACCCCCGCAAACAACCACCCCCGGCCTACCACCAACCATGTGACCGGGCGGGGTGTCCCGAAGCAACCACAAGGTGCCGTCGGGACACGGATCCGGAGCACCGTGGTGTACAGCCCGAGCGCGCAGTAGCTTGCGTCGAGAAGCGCGACAGCGGGTGCCGCGTACACCGGGGCGGCGAGCCACGTCACCCAGGTCGCCGCCCCGACGAGCACCTCCGCTGGTCCGAGCAAGATTGCCAACCAGGCCCGCAGCGGCCGTGGCAGCAGGTGGGCGTCGAGCGCGGCGGTCAAGGCCGGACGGTTGCGCAGGTGACCGACACCGCCGGCAGCGAGCAGGAGTGCAGCGCCCAGCGCGGCCGCGACAACGGCGAGATCAAGCAGAACAACACCTCCGGGACATCACGATCGCGGACTGCCGACTGGACCTGTCGTCGTGGCGGTTCACCACCTTCGCGAACGTGGCGTTCGAGGGCTGCAACCTGACCCGCGCCGACTTCCAGCACGCGGACCTGCGCGGCGCCCGCTTCACCGACTGCGACCTGACCGGCGCGCAGTTCTCCCAGGCGAGCATGGACGGCACCCGTTTCGCCCGCTGCGACCTCACCGGGATCGGCGGCGTGACCAGCATGACCGGCGCGATCCTCGCCCACCAGGACCTCATCGCCCTGTCCTACGCCCTCGCCGGAGCACTGGGCGTCCACATCGAGGACCCCGACGACGAGTAGGCCTGCCGCACCCGAAGCCGCGCCGGGAGGGCTGCCCGGGGCGGCGGGTGCGGGTCTCTGGCGTCATGCGGTGACGCCCGCGTCGGCGGCACCGTGTTCGGCCATGCAGGTACTGGACCGGGCCAGCTCACCTGGCAGGGCGAGTAGCCGTTGACCGTCGGCGGGATCGAGCCGGTCCTACAGAGGATTGCCGTGGCGGTCGGGACCGTCCGCCGCTCTGTCGCTCCAACGAATACCGACTTGGTGCGGTCGTGCCGTAGCAGGATCAGCACGCCGTCGATGTCGACAAAGATCAATGGTCGTCTGGCGCTGGCGGGCACTGCGGAACCGTGCCGTGACGGGCGGTCCGGACCACCGACGCCAGCGGCCGATGATCTTCCGTGGCGCGAGAACGGCATGGGCGGATGTTCAGTTTAGATCGTCGCCGCTGATGACCGGGCAGCCGAATAGATCGCTGAGAACTGTTCGCTGATGCTCGGTCAACGGGTTGACAAAGACGGCCATGGCGACCGCGGCTGACTGGCATGCGTCGGCGACTTCGTGGGCCTTGCCCGAGCTGAGCAGGGTTCGCCGAGAGAACGGCAACGCCATCCTGCTCGCGCCGCCGCGAGAGATACCCCGCCTCTGAATCTGCCGGCCAACCACTCGTCCACCACGTGCTTCCACCGAAGCCGCCAGAAGGTCAAGTTTCGCGTCAATCTGCTTGTCCTTGGCGGAGAACAAGCCGACCAGCATCACGTCGGCGCCCGTCGGACGGATGCTGTGGTGCACAGTTCACCTTCCTGACTACGCAAGTCCGGACAAGGTATCTGGTGATGTTCATACGCTTGCAGTGGCAGGATCGTTCCGTGGAGGGTATCGATGATGAGCTCGGCCGCTTCGACTGGTCTCGGATCCAGACGTACCAGGGCTACGCCGAGATGGTGCCGCATGCCGTACGCGGGCTCGTAGCGGCTCCAGATACGAAGGAAGCGGTACGGCTCGGTGAGTGGATCGAGCGCATTCTCCTGTCCGTGGCCGGCCCCTGCGAGGGCTGTACGCCAGTTGCCACCGTCCTGGTCGCGACGCTGCCCGAGATGACGCCGGCCGGGCGCAGCGTAGCCCTTGATCTCCTATCACTCATCGGAGCTGCCGAAATCACCGGACCAGCACACGAACAGATCGGCGCGGTCGACGTCGCCGAGATCCGGCAGGCGGTAGCGGGCGGCTTCCGGCACTACGTCGCGGTGCTCCAGACGGAATCCTCCTCGGAAACCGACCTCTACTCCTGCATCGATCTCATGGACATACTGGCGTTCGACGACCCGCGCCTGACGGCAATCGCCACCGCAGCGCTCAAGGGGATCCGGACCGGCGGCCGCGACCCGGGTCTGGCTATGGCCATCGAGAACACGCTCGACGATCTGGCCAGTCCTTCGAGAAACTCCTGAAAGAGGCAAGCGGAACACTGTCATCGGCTCCCCGGAAGCTGGCGACCACCACCCTCACTCAGGATGACGATCCACTCGCGGCAAGTCCGGATGCCCACGCTCGGCGTCGCGTGCGTCATGGCGATGGCACCGTTCGTGAGCCACGACAGCCGCGCCCCCTCGGCCCGTGGCCGTCGGGCTCGTGCAGCCTTACATCCGGGATCTCAGTACGTCGAACTCGCAGCCTGGCGAGGACGGGTCGAAGCCGTGTCCGATCAGCCAGCGTGACACCAGCAGGCTGCGCAGCGACCACCAGGCGCGGATCACGTCCCGATCGACGTCGGCGCCGTAACCGGCGAGGAGATCGTCGAGCCGTTCCTCGTGCCCGAGGGTCAGAACGGCCAGGTCGAACAGCGCGTCGCCGGGCGCCGCCTCGGACCAGTCGATCACGCCGGTGATCTCGTCGCCGTTGGTGAAGATGTGGGTGATCTGCAGATCACCGTGCATGAACACCGGCGTCCATGGCCGAATCGCGGCCTCGGCAATCTCGCGGTTGCAGTCGACCAGGTCGACCGGCAGGACGCCGTTGTCGACGAGCCAGGCGCATTCGCGTTCCAGTTCCGCGTCCAGCCCGACGAGCTTCTTGCCCGTCCACGGCGGTGGTGGCGCGTCGTGCAGTTTCCGGATCGCAGCGCCCGCCGCGGCCCAGGCCGCCGGTGACGCGGGCGACGACTCGCCGAGACGGCCGAGTGCCTGGCCGGGGACAGCGGCGATCGCGAGGACCGGCGGCCTGCGCCACAGGACCTCGGGGGTTGGGACGGGCGCCAGCCGCATCGCCTCGACTTCGACATCGACGCGCGCCTGATCGCTGTCGACCTTCAGGAACACGTCGCCGACGCGCAGGGTCGCGCGCTCGCGATGGGCGACGACAACCGAGACCTCTTCCACGCCGGCCATTATCGCGGGCTGGTCATCAACGCCGCCGCGGGTTACTACGTGCGAATCGAATGCGCTACCTCGTCCATCCAAGCGACCTGACCGACTCGCGCAGGTCGGCATGAGCGGACGCCCGGTAGAGGCCGTCGTAGTCGGTATGGCCTCGGGGCACGAGCGCGACCCCGGGGTAAGCACTCCGTGCTTCTACGGCGGCGACGGTGGGCACACAGACGGACGTCGTTGATCTTCGATGATGTGCGCGACGTGTGCTCGCCAGCGGATGCCAACCCGGGTCAACCGGCGCCGACGCGGGCCACCGCAGCCGCTCGTGGTCGCAAACGGGGGTTCGTGTGCTCGAGCTGTGGTCCTGGGCTGCACGAACGGGGGTCCGGGTGCCGTGGGTGAACGTGGGCCACTCCCTGCCACCCCAGGTGAACCCGCAGGTCGCTAGACTAGGCGCTCGCGCCCTCGTGGACGAGCGCTACGCCTACTTCCACAAGTGGAGCAAGGACGACGTCATCGTCTGGGACAACTGGCGCGTGGTCCACAGCGCCGCCGGCGTGCCCTTGGACGTGCGCCGTCGCGCGCACCGCACCACCCTGCTCGGCGACTACGGCCACGGCCGCTACCTCGACCCTGCGCTGGGCCGCGAGCCGCGCACGGCGACCATCGTCGACTGAGGCGGTGAGCGTATGCCCGGCTCCTAGTGCGGCAGCAGCACGCCGCCGCTGCCGATGCGCAGGCTGGTCGTCTCCGTGGTGGGTCGTCGCGCGATCATGATCTCGGGGGCCGGGCCGGCGATCGATGCTGGGGCGTGGTGTTCGGCGAGCCAGTAGCGGCGGTGGCGAGGGTGTCGGCCGTCCGGGTGAGATCGGGCGCGTTCCACCTCCGAACAGGTCCCGATGGTGTTTCAGGTCGGCGGGGCGTGTCGGATTGATGCAGGGCTCAGCGACCAGCTCGCGAGCAGATTCAAGGCGCGTTGGGAGGGTGAATTGGGTTCGGTGCTGTAGAGGAACATGGTGGTCTCTTTGTCGCCGGGCAAAGTGAGTGTTTCGTAGTCGAGCGACAGGTCGCCGACGACCGGGTGGCGAAGTCGCTTGGTCCCGTAAGTGCGCTGGTAGACCCGGTGCTCGTTCCACCATTGGTCGAACTCGTGACTCTGAGTGCGTAGCTCGTCGATGAGCTCGGTTTGCGTTCGGTCGTTCGGACGGGCGCCGAACTCGAGGCGCAGGCTTTCCACGGCGGCCTTTGCCTGCTGGTCCCAGTCGACGAACAGTTCCCGGGCTGCGGGGTCGAGGAGTATCCAGCGGGCGTAGTTCCGTTCGCGTGCTGGCATCCGCTCGAAGTCGGCGAACAGCGCCCGAGCCAGCCGGTTCGCGGCCAGCACGTGGCTGCCGCGGCCGAGGACGAGTACCGGCACCGTGTCGAGGTTGTCCAGGAGCTGCTGCACGCCGGGCCGAATCCGTTGCACCCCCGGCACGACTCCCCTTGTGCGACCGCGCGGCGATTCGGTCGAGCCGACGCCGATGAGGTTCTCGAGGTGGCTCCGGCCGGCCGGATCGAGGTTGAGCGCGCGTGCGAGCGCATCTATCACCGCCGGCGAAGGCACGATGCGACGTCCCTGTTCGAGGCGGGCGTAGTAATCCGTCGAGACCCCGGCGAGCAGCGCCACTTCTTCGCGGCGCAGGCCAGGCACGCGGCGCACGCGGGCGTCCGTCGGTAGTCCGGCTCGCTGCGGGTCCTGTTTGCTGCGCGCCCGTCGCAGGAAGTCGGCGAGCTCGCGATTGATGGCGGGCATGGGCCAATTCTGCCTCGCGCGCCGGCGGGCCGGGTGGACCTAGGAGTCCTAGGCAACGCGTTCCCAGGTCTCGAAGGGCCCGAGATGACCGCCCACGACGGCCGCACAACGGACACAGTCGAACTCATACCGATTCCGCCGAACGGCTCGGCGAGACGACACCTCCCGGAAGGACCCCCATGAGCATCCCCACCGATCGCCCGGCCACCTGGTTCGTGACCGGCACGTCGCACGGCCTCGGCCTGGAACTGGCTGTTCAGGTACTACAGCGCGGTGACAACCTCGCCGCCACCACCCGTACCGTCGAGCGCCTGACGACTGCGCTCGACGGCCGCGTGGACACCTCGAAGCTGCTCGCCCTCAACGTCGACCTCCGTGACTCCGACGCCGTCGGACGCGCGGTCGAGGAGACCGTCTCTCGCTTCGGCGGCCTCGACGTCGTCGTCAACAATGCCGGCTACGGCTACCTCGGTGCCGTTGAGGAGGCCAGCCCGGCCGACGTCCGCGACATGCTCGACGTGCAGGTCGTCGGAGTCTGGAACGTCCTGCGCGCCGCCTTGCCGGTCATGCGGGGCCAGCGCAGCGGTCATGTCGTCACCGTGTCATCCGTGCTGGGTCTCACCGCCGTGCCGGGCTGGGCGCTGTACTGCGCCGGCAAGTTCGCCGTGGAAGGGATCAGCGAGGCGTTGGCGGCCGAGGTCGCGGACTTCAACGTCGAGGTCACCATCGTCGAACCGGGCTATCTCCGCACCGATTTCCTGACCACCGACGCACTGGCACTGCCCGCGGCGCCCTCGGACGCCTACCCGGCCATCCGCGAGATGGTGCAGAGTCACCTCGATCTGCAGGGCAACCAGCTCGGCGACCCCGTCAAAGCCGCCGAGCGGATGATCGAGAAGGTCGTCGCCGGGGGAGGGCCCCTGCGCCTGGTGCTGGGATCGGATTCCCACGCGTACGCCACAGCGAAGGTTGAAGCCCTGCGAGCGAATCTCGATGCCGCCCGCGACACCGCGGCTGCCACTGATCACCCCAGCGCCTGAACCACGTTTCCGCCCACGACGCCTGCCGGGGAGAAGAGCGACCATGACCAGAGCGTTGGTTGTCATGTCCGCTGTCAGCACGTGGCACCGCACGGACGGTACCGACTACCCGACCGGGTACTGGGGCGAGGAGGCCGCGGTTCCGGTAATGTTATCGACGATCATCAATGTGATGAGGTGGGCGCCGTGCTGGTTGCCGCCGCAGTCAACCTGAAGGAGGAGACGGTGGACGCAAGAATGATCGTCGCGACCGGTGCCGTGCTTGGTGTGCTGGGCCTGCTCGGAGCACCCGGCTCGCCGGCCCTCGCCAAGGAGCAGCCGCGTAACTGCGCGGTCAACGTGGACACCCGCGTGCTGCGCTGCGCCGATACCGAGACGCAGGCGCTGCGCGCGGTGGGGGCCACGCAGGCCAGCGTTGTCATCGCCCGCACCTACGACGGTACGGGCTTCGGCGGCGCGCTGCTGACCTGGGCTCAGAGCGGCAGCTGCAGCCCCGAGTACGACGCCGAGTTGCAGTGGGACGACCTGCGGACCACCAGCGGGGGCAACTGGAACAACCGAATCAAGTCTGTGCGCACCTACAACCAGTGCGACGTCAAGTTCTTCGACGGGATCAACTTCGGCGGTGCCCAGTCGGTCTGGATCGATGAAGCCTCCAACCTCGGGACCATCGGCGACGGCTGGAACAACCGGGCTGGCTCGATCAAATTCTCCTGATCGTTCGTACGGCGGTGCTCACCGTCCGGCAACCCTCGCGAGACACGCATCGGGAGCCGGCCGGACCCGGATGGAAGCCCTGGCGGAGGTGACGGTCACGGCATCATCTGGCAGCCGCCGGTAAGGACAATGGGCCCCACCGATCCGGCCCGCCACGAGGTCACCGCCACGACTTGCCACCCGACCGAAACGAGCACGCCGAAGGCCCGCACCAGGCACCGTCAACGAGCAGTCGGAGACCGTGCTCTCAACCAGCGGCGGCCCCGGAGCACCACGGGCCCCAGGGCCGCCGCTGTGGCCGGTGCCGTCGGGTCGAAACAGATTTTCCACGTTCCAGGTCATGACGATCAGGTCGTGGGCACCGTCGCTCCCCTGAATCCGGGTCTGCCAGGTAGGTGTCCGGCCGACAGGGGCACTTCACGACCCAGCACGTCACGGACATGACTCCCGCCGGCGCAGCGCAGGGGTGCGGGGGAGCGGGCGGAAGCGTCCACCGAACGGTCCACCCCCGGCTTCAAGCGCGCCGAGTACATGGTCCACGCCCGCACCGGCAATCTGCCGGTCAAGGTATGGCTCACGGTTGGCGGTGATGAGTACGTGTCGTCATCGGTCCTGGGCCACGAGAGTGATGGCCATCCTGCGTGCGACGCGGGCCGCCGTCTCGACCAGGCGGTTCGCCCCGACCGACGTGCCGTGGCCCTGCTGCCGCTATCGAAAGACCATCAGTAGAGGAAGACGCCGGCGGTGTGCGTGTCCGAATTGGCGCTGATCCCGATGACCGCGCTGGTGTCAGCCGGCAACGCCCTGGCGTACGCCCCCGCATACCCCTCCGGGGTGAGAAACAGCCCCCAGGCGGCCTGCCACTGCCCGAGGTCGCCGGTGCGCGGGTCCACGACCGGCTCGGCACGGGGGACGACCCGCTCCTGAACGACACAGCCGTAGTCCGCCGCGTCCTCCAACGCCCGCAACCAACCGGCGGCGTCGGTCTCCCAGCCGGCGACGATGCCAGCACCCCCGTAGCGATAGTTCGGCTTGAGGATGAGCTGCTCCCGCCGTCGGAGGCAGTCCGTCATGACCTCGTCGGGAACGTCGCCGTACAGTGCACGCGTCCATGGCAGAACCCGATCGACGGTCTCCAGCTCATCAGCTGAGAACGCGTGACGGTTACGGGGATCGGAGAGCATCGCCAGGCACGCCTTGTTGCCGAAGAGATTGCTCTCCATCGGCGTCCACAGCACCGCCAGGCCCTCCTGGTGCGCCCGGAGGATCGGCTCGACGACAGCCTCTCCCGTCGGGTCGGCGAGAATCTGGTCCACCGCGAAGCACCGTACGACCACGTCCACCCGGCGATCGCGCAGGTACAGCCCGTCGGGTCGTAGGCGTGCCTCGTAGACCTCGCCGAGGAGCAGGTCACCCAGGCCCTGCCGCCGCATCAACTCCTGGAAAGCACGCCACGCGCCGCCGTACCGGGCCATTCCGGCGCGTCCCTCCAGCAGCGCGACGACCGGTTCCCGGTCCCCGGTGACTGCCCGGCCCGCCTGGCGCAGGGCCCGAGCCACCTGCCGGCCGGTGTCGGTGAAGTCCAGGCCGTGGTCCCGGGCGAAGGCTGCGAAGGCGTCGACCCCCAGCAGCGCCCGGGGAAGCTCACCGGCCCGGTCGACACCGCCCAGCTCGCTGGCGATGTTGAACTCCAGCAGCTTGAACTCCGCGCCGTCGTGGTACATGTCGGCACGGGCATACAGCGGCGGCGCCACCCCGCCGAGGCTGCACATGAGCGCAGCGGCCCGGCCGTGCAGACCGAGGTCGGCGCAGTAGCGGCGAAGATCTCCGTCGTACAGGCGATCGGGTAGCGACGTGATCAGGTGGAACAGGCGGGTGACGTCCTCGGCGAACCGGAGCATCTGCGTCCGCTCGGCGAACAGCGGTCGCGGCAGCAGGCGATCCCCGAACGACGCGAGCAGGGCCGGCGGCAGGTCGGCGTCCGCCACGGCGCTGCGCAGCGGTTCCGCGGCCGACTGGCACCGGTGCACGTAGTCCCGGGTCAGGGGATCCGTCGTCGGCGGGAGTTCCGTCTCCCGCATCAGTCCTTCCATGATCAGCAGCCGATTCCGGCCATGGCCTGACCGACCGTCTGGGTGATCTCGCGAGCCCGCTGCCGGATCATCAGGTGTCCGCCGGGCAGCATCCGCACAGCGAACGACGATGTGGTGTGTGCCTGCCAGCCGTACAGGTCGTCCTCGCGGACCTCTGGATCCCCCATACCACCGAACACCCGGATCGGGCAGGGCAGCGCCGGCTCGTCGGTGTACTCGTACGAGTTGACTATGTTCAGGTCGGCGCGCATCACCGGGAGCAGCACCGACGCCAGATCGGGGTCGTCGAGAACCTCCGACGGCACGGTCTGCATCTGCCGAAGCATGCGCGCAGAGCCAGGTCCGACATCGCATGGACCGGCGGATGGGGCATCCGGGGCACGTGTGGTGCCCGGCAGGCGGAGGCGAAGAGCATGACGGGGCCGGGCAGGCACCGGCGGCGAAGTTCCCGGGCCAGCTCGAACCCGACACGTGCACCGAGGCTGTGTCCGAAGATCGCATAGGGTTTGTCCAGGTGCGGTGCGGCGGCCGTGGCGAGCGCGTCCACCAACGGCTCGATGCGGTCGTGCGAGGGCTCGCCCAGACGCGACTCGTGCCCGGGCATCTGCACCGCGGCCACCTCCACCCCCGGCAGCAGAGCCGGCCAGGAACGGTAGAGCGAGGCCCCGCCGCCCGCGTACGGCAGACAGAGCAGCTTGGTCCGGGCAGCGGGCGCGGGGCTCGGGTAGGTGATCCACCGCTCCGCCGTGGCACTCAGTTCCTGGGTCGGATACATCTGCCCCTCCTGGTCGTCGGACTACACCAACATGGAGCGTCGGGCAACGCCGCCAGATACAGGCATCGCCGAGGATCCGAACGTTCTCTGTCCTGGTGACGGATCGGACGAGGCAGAAGGGCGATGAGGCGAGTGGAAACGACACCGGGGAACATCCGCGTCCAGGTGCTGGACAACATCGACGAAATCGACGAGACCGACTGGGCCACAGTGGCCGCCGGCGGTGGCCTCTACACGTCCCGCCCCTGGCTGCGGTCACTCGAGGACGACCCATGGCACGACGTGTGGTACCTGGCGGCCAAGGACGAACGGGACGACCTTCTCGGACTGTTGCCGGTATACCTGTCGTCGGGGACCGCCTCTGCCGGCTCCGACGGCTACTACGATCCGGCGACCGTCCTTGCCGGGTCGGACCCGGCGCAAGCCCACCGCTGGCGTCCGGCGCTACTGGCCGGCACGCGGACCGGATACGACGGGGAACTGCTGCTACAGCCGGGTCTGCCGCTGCCGCAGCGGGCGACCGTGCTCGCCGCACTCGTTGCGCGGGCGCACCGGCTGGCCGAGGCGTGGAACGTCCAGCTGTCGGCGTTCATGCACCTGACATCCGCCGCCGCGGCCGAGTTGGCCCCGGTGCTCGGGGCGAGCCCGGTGCTCACCGAGGCCATCGCGGTGGTGCCGCTGGCGACCGCCGCCTCGTTCGAGGAACATGTGGCAAGGAGTACGTCGAGTACGCGTACGTGGAGTCGCTCGACGAGGCGGATCAGCAGCGGCTGTGTGCGTACATCGAGCTGGCCGTCTACGACGCGGTGCGGGCCGGCGTGTCCGTCATGCGTGACCTGCTCACCGACGCCGACCCGGGACTGCGCACCGGTGCGGCGTACGCGCTCGCCTGGTTCCCGCAGGACGCGGCCGGCAGCGTCCCCGCGCTCGTCGCGGCGGCCGGGGCCGCAATGGAGGCGTATGAGGGTGAGGCGGCGACCGCCCTGGTGGCGGCCGGGTTGCTCGGTGCCGCGCCCGACGCCGGGCTGCTGACTGATCCGCGTCCGGTGATCCGCTGGGCCGCCGCGATCGGCCGGGCCCGGGTGTTTGGCGTCGACGCCGACGAGGCTTCGGTCGACGAGCTGTTCGCCTGGACGGCCGCCGCCGAGCCGGACAACCGGCCGGCCAATGGCGGGACCGAGGTGCCTTTCCTCGACGGCGACCTCAACGGGTACGCGGGGCTGTCGCTGTGCCTGCTCGACCCCCGGCACACCGATCGGGCGCTCGACGCGCTGCTCGACCGGCTGTCCGTCGCCGTCGGTGAACAGGCGTTGCCGGTGGCGGCCGAGGCGCTGCGCCTGGCCTTCCCCGGCGGCCGGCTGCCCGCCGGGGTGGCCGGCGCTGCGTTGGCTCCCCGGCAACGACGGCTCGTCGAGGTGCTGGCCCGCTCGCCCGGGGCGTGGCTGATCGACGGCGTGCCATTCGGCAACTTCGCCTCGCTCGTCGGCGACTACGGTCTGCCACGCAGCCGGGAAGCGATGCTTGCCTACCTCGACGGACCTCCAGCGGGAAGCTGATGCGGTGTGGGCCGTCAGCGACGGACAGCCGCAACCGGTGGCGAGCCGCCTGAACGTGCCGTTCGCACCGCCCCCGGGCCGGCCGTGGCACTGGCCCGCTCACCGGTGGCCGTCCCGCTGCCCGCGTCACCGGGCGGCTCACCTCAACCCACCGGCGTACGCCTCAACGGCGAGGAGGCGCTACGTGATGTCGAACAGTTGCCTCAGCCGGGCCTCGATCAGGGGTTGGCCGGCGGCGGACACGTCGTAGTGGCCGGCTCCTTCGAGAACGGCGAGGTTGATGTCGTTGTCGTTGATCAGCATCTTGTTGACGGTGTCGTAGGTGACCGTGGCGGGGCTGGTGATGTCGTCGGTGCCGTACAGCCAGAGAATCGAACCGGGCAGGGTCGAGTTCTCCAGTCTGCCCTGGTTCTCCGCGTAGAACCGTTTGTTCTCGGGCAGCGAGTTCGGGGTGTCGCCGCGAACACCGGGGTAGGTGGTCAGCCGGTGTGCCGGCGACGCGTTCAGGTAGTGCTGGATGTCCCGTTTGACCAGGGCGTTGAGATCGTCCAGGCAGGTACGCCAATTGTCGCGGTAGAACCTCAGCATGTTGGGGCCGTAGATCGTGGCGGGGTCGATGTCGTAGCCCGCGTACCGTTCGGTCCTGGTGAAGTAGATGGTCTCCGCGTTGGCGAAGACGAGTTGCTCGATCTGGTGCTCCGTTGGCGGTAGCCCCGATCGCGCGGCCGCCTCGATGTCGTTCCACAGGACCCGGTTCATGGCGGGCACGTCCGGTACCGGGGCGAGGGTGATGGTGCCGCGGTAGTCCAGTTCGGGGTCGGCCATGGTGGCCCGGTCGGAGTAGTACGCGGCGGCCAGGGCGGCGAAGCCACCTTCCGACCAGCCTGCCGGCACCCACTGACCCGACAGTCGGTCACCGAGGAGCCGTTGCGCGGCCACCGCGGCGAAGACCATCGAGTTTCCGTCGCTGGACAGCTCGTAGTAGCCGTGCCCCTCCGGGACACCCTCGGCCACCGGGCCGAGTCCCTCGTAGTCCGGGGCGACCACGGCGATGTTCATCTTCAGGATGGACGCCAGCAGGGCCGCGTTCGGCCCGTCGGCCCACCGGCCGTGCTCCTGGAGTTGCACGCTCGGCGCGCACTCCGGAGCCCACCCGACGGTGCCGTGCCCCCACACCACGAGTGGCCACCCGCCGGCCGGTGGTGCCTGCGTGGGCAGGAACAGCATGGCGGTGGCGTTGATCTGGCCGCCCCGGATACCGGGCATGCGGTAGACGACGAGTTGACCGTCGGCCACGTCGGCGATCACCGAGGGGACGTTACGCAGCGGCGTGGGGGTGCCGACCACGTCCCCGTCGGCGGTCATCTCGACGGTGCCGGTCGGACCACCGTCGGCACCCCATGCCGGGGCGACGGGGATCAACAACCCCACCAGCAGCACGACGAGCGGGAATCCGCGTCGGACACGACCACGTCGTCCGGGTGATCCGATGGGGCAACTGGTCATCGTGCTCCCGTCGTCGTGAGTTCCCGAGACTGTCCCGGGCTGGGCGTCATGCTCCACCACCATCGACGTGACCCGTCGTCTCGTCCGAGCACCACCACAGGGCCCCGGGCAGCCGGGAGCACGTGGCCGTGACGTGTGCCGGGTCGGCAGGCCGGACCCCGCGACGATCCTCCGGTTCCGGTGCCTACGGGTCGAGAATAGGCCCGTGCGGTCAGCTCAGAGGTGGTTTTCCCGGGCCGGCCCCGGGCCGGCGGCGACGACCGGCCCGTCCGACGCCATGACCACCCACCAGGTAGGTGATCGCTGACCCCGGCAGCGGGGAGGAAGCCCTACCCGGCCAGGCCCTCCGTCACCACGTAGACCTCACCGGCACCGGGTCGACCCGACCTACCGGCATCATCGGGGCGACCCGCCGCCAGGCCCACCCAGGAGCACGACGGCCATGGCGCCCTGTGCCTTCTCCGGGATCACACCATGGCGGGACCGTCCTGACGAATTCGCCATGTGGGCGGGTGCCGACTCCTGGTTCCGTGGCTGGACGGCGGACGCACGCCGCTTGACCGGTCACTTGTATTTTGCAAGTATGGACCGCATGAGCCTCTTCATCACCTGCCCGGTCGAGAGCGTCGAGCGCGCAACCGCCTTCTACACCGCCCTCGGCTGGACCCTCAACGCCGAGATGTCCGACCACAACGTGTCGTGCTTCGCGATCGCCCCCGAGCAGTACGTCATGCTCGGCAGCCGCGAGATGTACGCGAGCGTCGGCGGAGTCGAAGAGCTGATCGGCGGACCGCAGACGCCCTCGAAGGTCACGGTCTCGTTCGACCTGGGCAGCCGGGAGGCGGTCGACGAACTCATCGACCGCGCCGGCGCTGCTGGCGGGCGGATCGGTGACACCGACGACTACCCCTTCATGTACCAGCGCCAATTCGACGACCCCGACGGCTACCACTACTCACCGTTCTGGATGAAGACGGACGCCGATCCGACCGCGTGAGCGACCTCGCCGCGGCCCTCGACATCGTCGGAGCACGGTGGGCACTGCTCATTGTGGAACGGCTGCTCGACGGGCCACAACGCTACGGCGATCTGCAGCGTGACCTCGGCGTGCCGACAAACATGCTCGCGATACGCCTACGCGAGCTCGAAGCGGCTGGCGTGCTGATCCGCCTGCCCCTTCGACACAACACCCGGGCCTATGCGCTGACCGATCGCGGGTTCGCCTTGCGCGAGGCGATCGTCGCACTCGGCAACTGGGGCAGGCGCGACTCCTAGTACGGCACCGCCGTCCGGGATCATGGCTGGTCGTCCACAGGAGGCAGAGCATGCAGGGCACGGTAGAGAGATGACTGCTACCGCAGGCGATCCGGTGGTACGAGACATGACGCCGCGCCAAGCGGTCGACGTACGGGCGCACCGCTGGCTGATGATCGTGGGGGCGCTCCTCACCGCCGCAGCCCTGCTGCTGTTGTCGCTTCTGCCTGACCCGCCCGCCGAGGCGGTCGCGATGACGGCATGGGTCGAACGCGGCCACCCGTTGCTGATGTGGAGCAACGAACTGCTGTTCTTCGCGGTCATCTGCTGGGGAGCCGGTGCGCGCGGTCTCTTCAGCGCGGGCCTGGCCGGCCCGTCGGCGCGGATCGACGTGGGAAGGACCGCTCTCACAGTCGCCCTCGTCGCGCTCGTCGTCGTACTGCTCGCGGTGGGGCGTCTGGTCTACCCGGTGTTTGAGATCGACCTGTCAACCGAGGTCGTAGCCCTGCTCGTCAGCTCGACATTCGGCGCACTGCACGTGGCGCTCCTGGGTTTCGCCGTTGCTGCGGTGACGCTCGGCTGGTCGACACGCGCCGGACTGGCCGGGCGAGCTGTCGGCATCGTTGCCGCAGCCGCATTCATTGTGGGCTCCTTCCCCTGGTTGACACCGAACTGGTGGAACTCACTGGTCCCGGTGCTGATCGCCGCGTGGGGCGTGTTTCTCGCCTGCGTAACCCGCACCGGGCATTCTGGCGACGCGACGGAAAGGACGAGTACCACACTGTTGAGCGCAACAACCGCCGTAGAACCATGACGGGAATTCGCGATCGAGACGGCGTGTGTAGTGGGCTTGGGTTTCGGGATAGCCTTCCCCGGGCCTGGTCGATCCAGTCGTCGAGGTCTCTGATGCCTTCTCCTGTGCGGCGGGGGACGCTGTTGCCCGGCGACGAGTGGCCGGCCAGCGATCCAGCTCGCGCTTGCTCGTTTCCGGCTACAGTCCGACCTTGCCCGTGGCCCAGTAGGGCCGCGTGGTGATCGCGCGTCGGTCGAGGAGACCTGCGCCGACGAGTGCTTCTCGTTGGCATTGGATGGACTGGGCATGCCCGAGCAGGAGCACACCGTCGATACCAGTGAGTTCCTCGCGGCGAATCGACTCGTCGAGCCATGAGCGGATCGTGGCCCCAGGACTGTCTGCGAACGCGGCGAGGAATCGGTAATGCGGCCATCGCTCGCGGAGTTGGTCGACCGCGTCGGACGGAGCCTCAACCAGAACGGTCGGCGCGTGAGGGTCGGCGCTAGCGACGGCATCGAGGGTGCCGAGCGCGGAGCCGTCGCCGATGAGTAGCCGCCGAGTGCCAGTCACCCTCAGCGGGACGTAGCGACCGGCCAACAGCGTGGTTTCCGCCCCTGGGCGCAGGTTCTGCAGCCATCGCGCACCCGGTCCGTCGCCGTGAAGGATGCCGAGAATGGTGATGCGGTCGGCTGCCTCGACAGTGCGGACGTTGTAGCGGCGTCCTTCTGTCGCAGTGGCGCGAACCTGCACCTCGTGGCCGGGCCGCCACCCGCCCGTCGGCGGTTCAGCGTGGAACTCGATTTCCAGGAAGTGAGGCGCGACCTGCGCAGCACGCAGCACACGCGCTCGACGTCCCATAAGGGCTTCGGCGATCCTGCCGACGAGGGCCGGTGCTTTAGGCATGAGCGATTCTCCTAACGAGGGGGGCTCAGGGCATTCGCGGTGGGAGGGGGCTTGGTGAATGGGGTTGTCATTCAGCGGCGGGGCCGAGCTGGTGCGCGTCAAGCACGGTTTCTTCCTCGCGAACCTCGTTGCGCTCTTCGGGATGAGGTGATGAGCCGACACGTTTCCCCAGCCTGGGCCGTGACTACCACGTCGTCGACCTGCAAACCCGTCGATCTGCCACCCGGTGTCCAGATCAACCTCGGCCACTTATCGTGGAACGCTCCTGGTCGGCGCGGTCGATGGTCACCTCGGACAGGGGCTGGGCGACACACGTCAGGGTGTAGCCGGCGGCCCGCTGCCGTGGGGTGAGACAGTTCGGCTCGCTCACCACGACGTCGCCGCGGCGAAGCCGCACGACGCACTCGCCGCAGATGCCGACGGTGCAGGAGAACGGCAGGTCGATCCCGGCGGCCAGACCCGCGTCGAGCAGACTCTGGCCGGGTTCGACCGTCCCCGTGCCGACCGGCTGCCCGGCCGCCTCCACGGTCATCGGCCGGGGCGTGGTCGTCGCGATCGTGGTGCCGGCACCCGAGCTGTACGTCTCATGGTGCACCCGCGCGTCCGGCACGCCGAGGCTCGCGAGCACCTTCCGTACGGTGCTCATCAGCGCCTCGGGGCCGCAGACGTAGTAGCGGGCGTCTGCGGCCGGCGTACGGCCGGTGAACCAGTCCACCAGACGGTCCGCGTCGAGGCGGCCGTCCCGGCTGGTCAGGACGTGGGTGACGGACAACCGGTCGGGGTGCTCCGCGGCCAACCGGTCGAGGTCGGCGGCGAAGATGACCTCGTCGGCGTCCCGGCTGCTGTAGAGCAGCGCGATCCGGTCGTGGCCGGCCCGGTCGGCGAGCCGCGTACGGATCATGCTCATCATCGGCGTCACACCGCTGCCGGCGGCGACGAGCACCATCTCGGTCGGCGGCTCGGTCTCGGTGTGGAACGTCCCGGACGGGCCGTGCAGGCCCAGGAGGTCCCCGACGCGCAGCATCCGGTGCACGTGGCCGGAGAGTCGCCCTCCCTCGACATACTTGACGGTGACCTCCAGCCGCGTCGCCCCCGGCGCGGACGAGGCCGAATAGGCGCGTCGGACCGGTCGGCCGTCGACCTCGACGACGAGCGTGAAGTACTGGCCGGGCCGGAACGCGAAAGGGTCGGGCCGTCCGGCGGCGTCGTCGAGGACGAGCGTGACGGTGGTCGGCGTCTCCCGGCGCATCTCCACGACGCGCACCTCCCGCAGCGGACTCCCGGCCCGGTCGCCGTCGGTCCGTCGCCCGTCCGCGACGTCGGCGTAGCCCTCCCTACGCAGCGCTGAGCGGTAGGCGCGGCGCATCACCACCCGCAGCGCCCGCGACAGCCCCGGGATCGCGCCGATGACCCTGAACAGCGCCGCAGGCGGCCCGCCCGACGCGTCCGCCGAGTTCGTGGCGAGGTGCTCCAACGCGATCATGGTGAGATCCGGCGCGGCACTGCGGTCGAGGTGCGCGCCGGGATGCCACAGCCGGGCCCGGGCCACCGCGTCGTTGCCGGTCACCTCGGCGTGTTCGACGTCGATGACGAGCGCCGCGTGCGGTGCCAGCCCGCGCAGCGCGAGGGTCCGTAGCAGTGCCGGATCGTCGGTTACCACGCCGCGCCCGCGTACGTGCAACACCCCGCTGCGGCCGGGCACGAGCGCGGCGAAGGCGAGCCGCTCATCCTGCAGCAGGTTGTGTAGCGTGTCGGCGCCTTTGTTGCCCCTGCGGTCCGGGAGCACGAGCGTCCGACCGTCGAGGATCCGGACCACCGTTCCCCGGTCGCCTCGGGGACTGGTGTCGCTGCCACCCTCGGTGTCCCAGCTCGACAGTGCGAGGAACGGCGCTGCGGCGAGGAACTCGGCCACACCGGGCGCCCCAAGCGGCTCGTCGACGGCGAGCTGCGGGGCCGGCGCGGCCTTCGCGGGTGGTTGCCACAGGCCGGACCGGAGGATGGCCTGCGCGCAGTGGACCCACGCCTGCCTGATCACCACCGTGGTCCGTGCTCCCTGCTGGGAGGTGACCGTGCCGTTGACGCGCAGGACCTCGCCGACTCCAGGCAGCAGGAAGAACATCGACGCCGGCCCGGGGACGGCGTCGGCCTCGGGGAGGGCGAACGAGACCCGCGTGGGGGAATGGACGTGGGTGAACCCGGCGACGCCACCGACGAACGTCGTCCGGCTCGTGCCGCCGGTGTCGCGGTAGCCGAACGCCGCGATCGGGCTGTGGGCCAGGACGGTGCGGCAACCTGCGTCGATGGCGCCGACCTGCTTGAGCATGACCATGGACGGCGGGCGGCCGACGAGCGCCTCGACCTCGTCCACGGTCGTGAGTCGATGCAGCACCACGGTTCCTCTCAGCCAGGCGCGGGGTGAACCACGTAGCCGGCGAAGGTGCCGTCGGCTGTCGGTGCACCGACTCGACGAAACCTTGTATCAGCAGCTCAGGGTAATATTATGAGCAATAGCTCAGCTCTTTGCCTACTCGCTTTCCGTGCCCCGGAAGGACCATCGGATGCCGTCAGCCGACCGTCGTCTTCAGCCTCGTCGCGAGCCCCGCCAGGTGCGGGCCGAGCTCACCCGGGAGCGCATCCTGGCCGCCGCTGCTCACATTTTCAGCGAGTACGGCTACGCCGCCGGCACCACGAACCGCATCGCCGAACGGGCCCGGATCTCCATCGGATCGCTGTACCAGTACTTCCCGAACAAGGACGCGATCCTCGCCGCGCTGCTGGTGCGGCACATCGACCGCGGCACCTGGACCCAGGCCGACGAACTCGACCTGTCCCCGGGCACCCTCGCAGCGACGGTCCGGGCCCTGGTCCGCGACGCGATCGACAACCACAGCGAGGACCCACAGCTGCTACGCATCATGATCGAGGAGGCACCGCTGTCGCAGGAACTGCTCGACACCGTCGACCGGCACGGCAAGCAACGCGTCGCCCAGATCCGCGACCTACTCGCCCGGCACCCGGACGTCCGCGTGACCGACCTCGACACGGCAGCCGAACTCATCGTGCTCACCGTGGAGATCAACACGCACAAGCTGATGGCCGATCCCCGGCCGATCCCGGTCGAACGATTCGAGCGTGAGCTGGCAAACATGGTCACCCGATACCTGCACGGGGACCGACACACGGAATGACCGCAGTAGTGGGGCGGCGGACCAGCACCGGCCTACTGGTCGAATGAGGTCGGCCGCCGCTGACCCGTTTCCTACTCAGACGCGGCGTGGCGAGTACAGACGTACTGGAGAAGGTCGTGCAGGGCGTTCGCGCCGTACGGCCGGCAGAGTCGGACCGCCTGGCCAAGCTTCTGGACGAGGCCCGGGCGCCCGAACCCGAGGGGCTGCCGGAGGGCCGCCGTCGACGGTTGGCGCAGGTGACGGTCCGACAACGGACCGGCCACCAACCGGGTCTCCCACGGCCCTCTACTACGAGCAGACCTACACAACCTCTTCGACCAGGGGCTGCTCTGGATCGACGACTCGTACCGGGTTCAGCGTGCGGAGGGGCTCGACCACTACGGTGAGTTCGCCGGGTCGACCTCCCGCCGACGGCGGATCCCGCGCACCGGCCGGACCAGCGGGCGTTGGCGGCGCACCGCCGCGACCACGGCATCGAGTGACGGCTTCCGCAGCCGACCGACCCCAAAGGGTGCGGCCGAGCGTGTGCGCGGGGTGGTGGTCGGGATGCGACGGGAGGGAACAGCTCCCGCCTCTCGTGGCATCGGGAGGTTCTGGGTGGCGGGCCCACGGGTCGTTGCACCCGGGTTCCGGCACCCGTTCACTCCCCGAAAATCCCGCTAGCGGTTGATGATCAGTGACAGTCGAAGGCTATCGGCTGATGATGTCAATGCAGCTCGGTGCCCGTCTCTGACAATCAACGACACGGCTGTGGACGCTACGGGTCGTCATGACGGATTCCCGATCAGGGGGAGGGGGCAGGCCACCGAGATCAGTTCACGGTGGTGCTGCGGCGTCTCGACCTCGTCGATGAGGGCGACCGCGAGGTCGGCGTAGGAGAAAGGCGGCGAACCTTCGGCGGACGGGTGCAGCGCCTTGCCACCCACCCGGTAGTTGCCGGTCCGCTCCGCCTCGGCGTCCAGGACGACCGGCGGCGGTACCACGACGACGTAGTCGAGGGACGCGTCGCTGCCCTCCAGGACCGCGATCTCCGCGGCGTGGCCGAGTGAGAACTCCTTGCCCGCCTCCGGGAAGCCCGGAGTGTCGTGCACGGCCACGCCGGGCGACACCTCCAGCACGGTGCCCACGCCGACGACCGCGAGCCGGTTGACGCCGGCCTTGCCCAGGCCGCCGACGAGCGCCTCGGCGGCCGCCCGGTAGAAGTCACCGGCCGGGACGTCGGGCCGGAAGACGGTGGAGACGGCAGCGACGGCACCGGCTGCCGCAGCCGCGACGCTGTCAGCGTCGGTCACGTCACCGGTCACCACGGCGACGCCGCCGCGGCCGAGATCCGAGTACTGGGACGGGTCACGCACGACCGCGATCACCTCGTGTCCGCGGGAGACGGCCTCGTCCACCACCTTGCGCCCCGCCTTACCGCCGGCGCCGAAAACCACGATCCTGCTCATCAAGAAATCCTTCCGTCGGCGTAGCCCGAACGGTAGCGGCCGACTCCTTGGTTACCGCAACGATACGAAGGAAATTGCTATCGTCACGGGCATGACTGCGCCACTGGATCCCGCCATGTTTTCGCGATGCCGGACCACGACTCTGCCGATGCGGATGAGTAACAAGTGGAGCGCGAAAATCATGGTGTGCCTCAAGGACGGCCGACGCCGTTTCTCCGAGCTGCAGGCTCCCCTGCAGGGTGTGACGCCCAAGGTCCTGGTCGAGTCACTGCGCGCGATGGAGCGCGACGGCATCATCACCCGTACGTCCTATCCCGGTGTCCCGCCCCGGGTGGAGTACGAGTTGACCGACCTCGGCCGGTCCCTGCTGGAGCAGGTCAGCGTTTGGTGCGACTGGGCCGAGGAGCACCTCGACGAGCTGCTCGCTGCCCGCGAGATCTATGAGCGACGCAGCGCCTGAGGGGTGACCGGCCCCGGGCCCTCCCAGCGACAGGGTCAGGGGCGCCGCTGCCAAGGTGCCGCAGCTCCGCCGGAAGACTGGCCACCTGCGGCGATCGCGACGAGATAACCGTGGATTGGCGGCACGAGGACGACGGTGAGATCGGTTTCACCGCCGACCCCACCGTCCAGCTCGGCGTCCCGACCGCCGCATACCGGGAGGCCGTTGACACTCTTCACCGGGAGCTGACGGACACCATGGGGCAGCGGGTCGAGGAGCTGGAACACCATGGCGGGCTACCTCACGTACACCTTGACGTCGCCCTTGTGCGGCGCGGACACGAACGTCGGCGGCACTGGCTGACCAAGAACCTGGAATGCTGCCCGCAGACCGACTGGGACACGGTCCGTCGATCAGGTTGTTGAGGATCCGGGTGGGAAGTGACGGAGTGGGCTGGGGCGGGACGCATTGGGGTGGCAACTTTCCAGATACCTGATCGGTGGCTTGTTCTCCTCGGGACTGCAGCTGGGATGCGGAGCATTCGTTGCCGATGCGCTCTGGGTGGGATCGGACGATCCCCCTGAGTGGACGTTCTATTTCGCGTCTGCCGGATGCCTCGTGGCGCCGGCGGTCTTGGCCGCGGGCTGGCTGCTGACCAAGAGTGACAGGTCGAGGCCCTACGGGCGTGGCGCAGTCATTGGAACAATGGTGTCGAGTTCATTGATGGTGCTGGCCATGATCGTGGGATGCTCGCCACCCTGGCTCCTTGCCTGAATGGATATTTGAGCCTCAACCCGAACCCCCGTCTACCTGGCCGGCGGTCCGGGATCTGTCATTCATCCATGTCGTCGGTGTGGAACGACGGTGGTGCCGATGTCGCCCGAGCTGCGGTTGCCACCACGATCGAGGCGAGGTCCCCAGGGGCGTCGACGGGGACGAGGTGTCCGCTGTCCGGGAGCAGGCGCTGGTCGAGGTGGTCCGCGATCAGCGTGAGTTGGCGCGCGGGTGCGTCTCCCACCGTTGAGGCGCCGATGGCTGTCACGGGCCTGGTCAGTCGGCCCTGCTCGGCCCAGGAACGGTTCCACTGGGCGTTCGTGGGCATCGCGCGGTAGTGCTCGAAGGCCGCGTGCAGGCTGTCTCGTCCCGTGTAGGCGCGGACGAAGTGCCGTGCGAGGTCCTCCGGGACCCCGCTGCGGGACCCGATGGTGAGGAAGAACCGGATGTAGCGGTCCTCGTCGCCGTTCAGGATGTTCTCGGCGAGGCTGCCCGGTGTCTGGTGGAACCCGAACCACCACGGTCCGCCGGAGCCGAGGAACGCCTCTGCGCCGGCGAGTCCGCTGATGACCGCCTCCACGATGGTGAGGCTGAGTACCCGATTCGGGTGGGCGGCGGCGAGCGCGAATGCGGGCGCGGCGCCGACGTCGAAGCCGACGACGTGCGCCGACTGTAGGTAGAGCGCGTCGAGGAGGCGAACCTGGTCCGTCGCGAGGCTCGCGGCGTCGTAGCCGCTCGCCGTCCGCTCGGTGTCACCGGTGCCACGTAGGTCGGGCATGAGCACTTCATGGCCTGCGGCAACCAGCAGCGGCTCCACCTCCCGCCAGATCTCCTTGGTGTGCGGAAAACCATGGAGCAACAGGACGGGGCTTCCGGCACCGGCCCGGCGCACGCTCACCCGGAGATCATCGAGCTGGATCATCTCGATCGTCGAACGGTGGACCCGGGCGGCACGCCTCATCACGACTCCTAGTTACCATTGGTTACCAGGAAACGATAGGAGAGCTTGGGTGAGCACGAAAGAAGGCACATCAGGCACGCTTGGTCACCCTGAGGTAACCACCGAACGGCACGGTGACCTCTTCGACGCCAACTGCCCGACGCGGCTGCTGCTCGACCGGGTGGGATCGAAGTGGACCGTCATGATCGTGTTGCTGCTCGCCGACGGACAGGAGCTGCGGTTCGGTGCGCTGCGCCGCCGCATGCCGGGTGTGTCCCAGAAGATGCTCACCCACACCCTGCGTCAACTCGAAGACGACGGCCTCGCCCACCGCCGGGTGGAACCCACGAGTCCGCCCGCCGTGCACTACTCGTTGACAGCGCTCGGCGACACGCTCGTCGGTCCTCTGCGCGAACTCAAACGCTGGGCCGAGCTGAACATGGGCGCGATCGACGCGCTGCGTACGGCTGCGGTCAAGGCCCGTCACGACCAGTAGGCAAGGAGGGCGGGCGGATCCTGTCACGGGGTGATGGTCGAAACCCGCGTACCCCCGGCAGGCTGACGCCAGGCCGGCACCCCGACCGGATGGAAGCCAGCACCACCCCGGTCCTTCCGTCGTTTCCGGGTGGGCCGCCTGCCCGGTCAGCCCGGCACGCCCTGCTGCTCCCGCTCCCGTCAGCCGCCCGGGCAGCGGTTGTCGCCGCCGCTGAGTTCCACGCAGTGCCCTGGCGGGCCGGGCGTCGTGTCTGCCGGCACCGGAGTGAGACCCCGCCCGACGGATGCGGCGAACGGTAGGGCGGGCACGGCGATCACGACGGTCAGCACCAGGAAGACGATCGCGGTTCGGACCAGCCGCAGCCGGTACGCGACGAGCGCGATGACTGCCGGGCCGGCGACCGCCACCAACGCGGCGACCAGCAGGGCCCGGCTCGCCTGGCGTCCGAGGCCCACCAACTCGTCGGGCCGGCCGTCGTAGTTGGCGTTCCACTGCGCCAAGCCGATGCGCAGCCACCACGCGGCTGCCGCGATCAGCCCGCCGATCCAGACCAGGACCAGGAGCCCCACGATCGGGCCACCCCACCGACGTGCGCCGGCCGCCTCAGACGTCATGCGGTCCAGCGTGGACGGCCCGACCCGACCGGGCATGAGTCGGCGTACTCAGCGCGCCCGTCGAGGCTGTGTTCGTCGGCCCGGGGACATCCGACCGCAGTCAGGCGCGGGCGCTCGGGGCTGGTTTCTCCGTGAGCTGCCACCGGTCGCCGTGACCCGCGGCGATCACGACCGCCTCGACCAGTCGTCGGGCCGCCGCCGGGTCACCGGCGAGTGCGCTGGTGGCTCCGAGGCCGACCGGTGGCCCGCCGGCGAGGCTCGCGGCCACGGCGGTCAGCCGCCGGTCGCGGTCCGGCACGTCGGCGGTCGCCGCGAACCCGACCACCGCCGCCCAGTCGGTGACCTGTCCCATCCGCACGACCTCGTCGTCCCACAACAGATCCAGGATCCGCACGAGGTCGCCGAAGCCCGGCTGGTCGGGGAGCGCGGTGAAGGTCAGCAGGTGTACGGCGGCCTGCTTGCCGAGCGTGGCGCCGGTGGCGATGTCGGTGCTCAGGGCGATCCGGATCTCGTCACCGGTGAACCCCGAAGCGAAGTCCGGCGGGGGAGGCCTCCGGTGCAACGGCGGCGCGGTGTCGGGGTCGGTCAGCAACTCCGCCACCCGCCGGCACTCCACACACGGCGGCAACGTGGTGATGTCCAGGTACGTGTCCCTGCGGTACGCCTCGTAGGCAAGGTCGATCGCCCACTGGTCATTGCCCCAGACCGGACGCTCCGGAGTGGAGCACAAGGTGTATCCCCGACTCCCGTACTCGCCGGCGCGTTCGAGAGCGAGATCCACCGACAGGTGGTGGAACGTGCCGTCCGTACACGGTCGAGGTGTCATCGTGTCCTCCACACCACCGGGTGCTTCGCCGGTCGTCGGTGACAATGAAGTCTACCTGTCTCGGGCAGTATTCCGGATTGCCGATTACTACCCTGCGCAGATCCAATGGTAATCCCATCACCGTCAAAATCCATCAATGGGTATTCAGGAAGTCGACGGGGGATCGACCCAAACCCGTATTGCAGAGCCGAAGCGCACTGTCGTCCACAATAAAAATGAGGATTCAGCTGTGCGGCCAGCGGTCGTGGTGGACCGCCTCGGCGAGAGGTCGGCGTCGACGCCACCCGTGCCGTTCCAGGTCGGGCACGGACTCCAGGTGGGTGACCGGCCCGACGCAGAGCCAGGCCACCGGCCGGATGCCGGCCGGTACGCCCAGCAGTCCGGCCAGGAACGACTCCCGGTAGAAGGAGACCCACCCGACGCCCAGCCCTTCGGCGGTGGCGGCGAGCCAGAGGTTCTGGATGGCCAGGCAGACCGAGTAGAGACCGGCGTCGGCGATGGCGTGCCGCCCGAGCACTGCCGGGCCCCACGCTGCGGGTCGTACGTGACGACGACCGACAGCGTCGACTCCAACACCCCGTCGATCTTGATGCCCGCGAACCGTTCGGCCGCCGCGCCGTCCAGGGTGGCGGCGAACGTCGCCCGCTCGGCCTGCACGTGCCGGTGGAACCGACGACGGATGGCAGGGTCCCGGACCAGGACGAAGTCCCACGGCTGTGAGTAACCGACGCTGGGTGCGGCGTGCGCGGCGTCCAGGATCCGGTGCAGGGCGCCGTCCGGCACCGGTTCCCCGGTGAACTGGGCCCGGACGTCCCGGCGGCGGTGGATGGCGTCGTAGAGTTCCACAGGCAGGCTCCCGCTGCGCTCGGCCCACCCCGGACGGGCGGGCGGTCGACGCGAGGCCGGTCTTCGGACTCCCGGATCGACGCCAACCCGTCCGCCTTCCCAGCCGTACGGCCAGTGGCTGCGCTCCTCGCGCCTGGACGGTCGCTCCCCGGTCACCGCGGCGGGCCCGTGCCGGAATCACACCGGCTTCCCGATTCTCCCCGCACCCGCGGGGCACCTCGCACGATCATGCCGCCGCCGATGCTAGCCCGTGCCGGTGACGCAGGCCGGCCACGCCCCCGGCGGGCGGCGGGCGGTCACCCGCGCGGACTCCACCCCGGCGGTGTGCCCGCCGATCGCGAAGATCCTCCTGCCGCTGGTGACCGCCGCGCCTTCACGATGGGCGGTGGTGGTGCCGGTGACCGTCGCCCAGGTGCCGGTGTCGGGTGAGTACGCGTCCACCCGGGTGGTGTCCACGCAGTCGACCGGTCTTCCCGAAGGGTCGGTGACCAGTTCACAGCCACCTGTCGCATAGATCCGGCCGTCCGGGCCGGTCGTGGCGTCGACCAGACACCGCCGGCTGGGAAGCGGCGCGAGAGTCGCCCAGGTGTCGGTGGTGGGCGAGTACGCCTCGACGACGTCGAGGACGTTCAGGACGCCGTCCCCGCAGCCGCCGATCGCGTAGATCCGCCCGTCTGGTCCGCCGGTCACCCCCATCTCGTTGCGCGGTGTGGGCATCGACGCCGCGGTGGTCCACCGGTCCACCGTCGGTTCGTAGACCTCCAGGGTGGACAGCGAGCCGTGACGGTCCCCGCCGACGGCGTAGACCCGGCCGTCGGTGCCGGCCGTCGCGGCGAGCAGTTGCCGTCCGCTGGGCATCGACGCGACGGGCACCCAGTGGTCGCCGCCCGGCGTCAGGGCGAGCACGGAGCTGAGGAACGGTCCCTCGGCACCGGGAGAGCTGCCACCGATCGCGTAGACGCGCCCGTCCCCGCCGGTGGCCGCCGCGTGGCGGTACCGGGGCTGGGGCAGCGACGGACCGGCCCTCCACCGCCGCGTCCGAGGCGTGTAGACCTCCACCACCGTGGTGACCGAAGCCGCGTCGGCACCCCCGATCGCGAAGATCGACCCGTCCGGCGCCGTGGCCGCCGCCAGCGCGAAGCGGGAACTCGACAGCGCGTCGTCGGCCCGCCAACGGAGGGCGGGTCGGTCGCCCCTGACGGCGGCACCGGCGACGGGTGCCGGCAACTGGGCCACCGCGACGGCAATGGCGAGGAACAGCGTCCTCCATGGTGCGACGCGGCCGAGAATGCGAATTGTCGTCACGACTGGGCGCTCCCTTCGCGCTGAGTCGACGGGCGTTTTCCGCTGATCGGCAGGCTAGCAGTCCGGCGTACGCGGCAGCCGCGAAGAACCTGCCAATTTCCCCGAGGGTGAAAATGGTGTCGTGGCTGATTGTGTGTTCGCTCGGGGAAGCTGTTGCCGGTCACCTGTCGGGGTAGTGTCGCGCGATGCGGAAAGGAATTGTCCTCACCTGTGCCGTGGGTGGTGCCGGCGTCGGGCGGGGAGCGCGACGACGTGGTCGTCGCACCGGCTGCCGCCCGTGGTGAGGGGGTCGGCACCCAGCGGGACGGTCCGGCCGCCACGCCGGGCGGCGCGTCGGCGTGACGTTACGGGGCTGTCCGGCCGGCCAGGTCCGCACCCGGTCCCCGGCGGGATCCTGGTGGTGCACCGCCCTCCGGCGGAACACCCCTCGGGTCCATCGACCCGGCACCGGTCGGGCGTCCGCCACGCGCAGTGACCGCCGACTGCGCCGAAACCGGGACGGTTCACCATGATGGGCAGCGCTACGGACACCTGACCATGAGCCATGCGGACCAGCTCAAATCATCCGCAACCCCCGCCGGTGAACTTCCGGCCGGCCATCGATACGTATTGACGCACCTCATCGCTAATGTTACCGTCAGTCATACTCTGGTCGCTAGCTGTGGCAATAGATCGAAGCAATATCCGGCACCGACCGATGACGCTGTCCAAGTTGATTCACCGTAGGTCACCCCGTGGCGAAACAGCGCCGGGTTCGCTCCCGGGCACTGACATCTCTGTGATTACGCGACACGAGTTTGCGCTTTTTCGACAGATTGCGGGTGTCTGTAGGAAGGAGAGGTAGTGACCGAGGCCCCGGTGGATTCGGCACACACGACGGATTCGGCTGAACTGCCACTGTCGTTCGCCCAGGAACAGTTGTGGTTCCTCGACCAACTCGCCCCCGGCACACCGACGTACAACGTCGCCGTGCTGTACCGGATCGACGGCGACCTGGATCACTCGGCACTACAGACCGCGATGACCCGGGTCGTCGCCAACCACGACATCCTCCGCGCGCGCTTCGACGCGCACGACGGCGTTCCCTACCAGGTCATCGCAGCTCCTCCGGAGCAGGCGCTCGTGATCGACGACTTCACCGAAGCGGGGGAACTCGGGGAGACCCGTGCCCTCGACGCGGCGACCACGCTGACACGGACACCGTTCGACCTGGCCGTGGGCCCGCTCTACAGGTTCCGCCTGTTCCGCGTCGCAACGGAACGACACCTGTTGTCCATCGTCATTCACCACATCGTGTGTGACGGCTGGTCCATCAACCTGATCAGTGACGAGATCCGCAGGTCGTACGCGGCGATCCGGCAGGGTCACGAACTCCCGGCCGGCCGGGCCGCCACCGACTACGCCGATTTCGTCAAGGCCCAGCGGGTCGCCTTCGAAGACGGCACCTTCGAAGCGCAGCTCACCTACTGGAAGTCCCAACTGTCGGGCCTGCCGGCGTTGAACCTGCCGGCTGACCACCCGCGACCGCCGTACACCGTCCACCGCGGCGAACACCTCAGCCGGGTCTTTCCGGCATCGACCGGTGCCACCGCGCGCCGCCTCGCCCGGTCGCAGAAGGTCTCGCTGTCGATGCTCCTGACCGCGGCCCTCGGGGTGGTCCTGTCCCGTTACACCGGTGAGGAGGACCTCGCCGTCGGCACCACCGCACTCGGCCGGTCCGATCCCGACCTGGAACAGGTCGTCGGCATCTTCGTCAACGCGGTGGTGCTGCGGCTGGACCTGTCCGGAAAGCCCACCTTCGCCGAGCTGCTCGATCGGGTCAAGGACACCTCCCTGCGGGCCTACGAGCTTCAGGACGTGCCGTTCGAGCGGGTGGTCGACCGCCTTGCCGTCCCCCGCGACCCCAGCCGCAATCCGTTGTTCGACGTCCTTCTCCAGGTGCTCAGCGAGGAGACCGGCAGCGGCTCCCTCGACCTGCCCGGAGCCACCATCAGTGTGGTCGACCAGCAGACGATGCACTCCCGGTTCGACCTGTCGCTGACCTTCGCCGAGTCGGCGACCGAGCTGCGGGTGTCGGCGGAGTATTCGACGGAGCTGTTCGCCCGGTGGCGCATCGAACAACTACTCACCCACATCGAACGCGTCCTGACCGGTGCGGCCGCCGACCCCGGCATCAGGGTGTCCGAGATCGACCTGCTGTCCGCCGACGACCGGGCCGAGCTGATGCGGCTGGGTCGCGGTCCGGACGACGCCGTCCGCTCCGATCCCGTGCACGTCCTCGTCGCGGAACGGGCCGCAGCGGCACCCGACTCCGTCGCGGCGGTCTTCGAGGGCGTCGAGCTGACCTACGGGGAACTGGACCGACGTGCCGCCGTCCTCGCCGCCCACCTGAGGCACCGGTGCGGGGTCAGACACGAAGAGTTGGTGGGGGTCGCGATGGACCGCGGCCTGGACGTCCTCGTGGCGTTCCTCGGTGTCGCCAAGGCGGGCGCCGCGTACGTGATCCTCGACATCGACCACCCGGTCGGCCGCCTGGAGTTCATTCTCGACGACACCGACGCACACGTGGTGCTGACCACGAGCGACCTGCTCGCCAGCCTTCCCGAGCCCCGATCACGTCGTTACCTGTGCCTGGACCGCGACTGGCCGGACATCGAGTCCGCCGGGGCCGGGGGAGCAGGCGACCCGCTCGACGAGGTGAGCACCGGGGACTCGTTGGTCAGCGTGATCTACACCTCCGGTTCGACGGGCCGCCCCAAGGGGGTGCTGACCGAGCACCGGGCGCTGGTGTCCTACCTGGTCCCGTTCGCCGAGACCTTCAAGTTCGGCCCCGGCGACCGGATCCTGCAGTTCGCGTCACTCGCCTTCGACCTGTGCCAGGCAGAGGTCTACACCGCGCTCATCAGCGGCGCCACGCTCGTGTGTGCCCGCCGGGAGACCCTGCACTCGACGGAGTCGCTGTCCGCGCTGATCCGCGACGAGCACATCACCTTCGTCGGCGCACCTCCGACGCTGCTGGCGCTGCTCGACGACGGCCCGTACCCGCACCTGCGCCACGTGTTCACCGGAGGTGAGGCGTGCCCGGCCGAACTGGCCAACCGGTGGAACGTCGCGGGTCGGACGTTCGTCAACGGCTACGGCCCCACCGAGGCGGCGATCGGCGTGACGCTGCACGTCGTACCCCGCGGGGAATACCGGACCTCGCCGCCCATCGGCGGGCCCATCACCCGACGTCGCTTCTACGTCGTCGACGAGCAGTTGACGCTGGTGCCGGTCGGGGTGCCGGGTGAACTGCTGATCGGTGGCGACGAGGGGCTTGCCCGCGGCTACCTCAACCGCCCCGACCTGCACAGCGAGAAGTTCATCCCGGACCCGTTCCGGTCCACCGGACGGGTGTACCGCACCGGCGACCTCGTCCGCTGGAACCGCGAGGGCCACCTGGAGTTCCTGGGCCGGATCGACACGCAGATCAAGCTGCGGGGCCTACGGATCGAGGTCGAGGAGATCGAAGCGGTGCTGCGTACCCATCCCGCAGTCGACACGGCGGCGGTGAAGCTGGCCGAGGACGCACGGGGCCAGCAGATCCTCGCCGGCTACGTGACCCTGACCGGGTCGACGGAACCATCGGTCGCCGAACTGCGCCGGCACGCCGCCCAGTTCCTGCCGTCATACATGGTCCCGCAGGCCTGGCGGGTGCTGGAGAGCCTGCCGATGTCGCTCAGCGGCAAGCTCAACCGGAGGGCACTGCCCGCACCGGCGGCGTACGTCCAGGCCGACCGGGCGGTCGTCGCGCTGGCCACCCCGACCGAACGGCAGGTCGCCGCCGTCTTCGCCGACGTCCTCGGCATGGCCGCCTGGCGACTCAGCGCCGACGACGACTTCTTCGAACTGGGTGGCAACTCGCTGCAGGCGATGCGGGTCATCAGCCGGGTCAACCAGGCGTTCAGCGCGAAACTCGGCGTCCGGACCCTGTACGGCTCGCCCAACCTGCGCGACTTCGCCCAGCAGGTGCACCTGCAGGCCGTCGCACCACCGGCCGCCGATCCGGCCGCCGAACCGCCCCACCAGCAGGCGGGCCCGCCCGCCGATGCGCTGAGCCTGGCGCAGACGATCGCGCTGGCCATGACCGACGTCCTGGTGTCACCGGCCACCCCGGCCGCCGTCACCGACAACCTGTTCGCACTCGGCGCCGACGAGGAGCACGCGGCGAAGCTGCTCCAGCTGATCGAGCAACGCCTGGGCACCCGGATCACGGCCCGGGACCTGTACACGCCCGTCGTCCTCGCCGCAGCGGTGCAGGCGCGACGGGCCGCCGACCAGCAGGCCGACACCTGGTCGCCGCTGGTGACCCTGGCCGCCGCACCCAACGACGGCACATACCCGCCGCTGTTCTGCGTCCCCGGCGCGTCCGGCTCCCCGTCCATCTTCGCCGGAGTCGCCCGCCGACTGAGCCCGGAACGGACGATCATCGGTCTCGAAGCGCCGGGGCTGGAGCCGGGTCAGCACGCACTGCCCGACGTGGTGGCGTTGGCCGGCCGTTTCGTAGCGGCGATCCGGGAACGGCAGCCGACGGGCCCGTACCATCTGCTCGGCTGGTCGATGGGTGGGTTGGTCGCGTTCGAGATGGCGCGGCAGCTCACGGAGGCCGGTGCGCCGGTGCCGTTCCTGACCGTCGTCGACACCCCGCTGCCGGACCCGTCCCGGACACCCGACGACCGGCGCACCGTCGAACAGTTCGTCGCCGACATCGCGGCCGTGGCCGGTCGGGACGCCCCCGAACTCCCCCCGGGCTACCAGGGCCTTCCCGACCAGTTCGACGCGCTGTACGCGCTCCTGCGGGACACGGTGCTACCGGCGGAGATCGGGCCGGATCAACTCGGTTGCCGCCTGTCCGTCTACCGGGCCAGCGTGCGGGCCACCTTCCGCTACCGGCCCACCTGGACCTACCCCGGCCGGCTCTCCGTGCTCAGAACCCCGGGGTCGGTACCGGCCGGGCAGTGGGCCCCGCTGGCGGCCACGGTACGCGAGTACCGCGCCCCCGGCACGCACCACTCGATGTGGTCCGGCGAGCACCGCCCCGTACTCGCGGCGGTCATCGACACCCTCCTCGCCGCAGCGGGAGAGTGAGCGTGTTCCAGCGACTGCCAGTGCGTGAACGGCGGAGCAGAACGGGCCTGTGGTGGCAGAACCGGGACTTCCGCCTGTTCTGGATAGGCGAGACGGTGTCGATGGTCGGGACCCAGGTCACCGCACTCGCGTTGCCGCTGACGGCGATCCTCGTGCTCGACAGCAGTACCGAGCAGGTGGGTCTGCTGCGGATGGCCCAGCTCCTGCCGTACCTGCTGCTCTCGTTGCTCTTCGGTGCCCTCGCCGACCGGATGCCGCGACGGCCGCTCATGGTCGGGGCGAATGCGGTCCGGCTCGTGCTGATCGGCCTCGTGCCGATCCTCGCCGTCACCGGGCAGTTGAGTCTCGGCTGGCTCTACGTCGTCACCGCAGGGGTGGGTGTCGCCGCGGTGATGTTCGACGTGTGCTGGGTGTCCTACGTGCCCACCATCGTCGCCGACCACACCCGACTCATCGAGGCGAACAGCCGCATCGGCGCGGCGGACGCCGCCGCCCACATCGGTGGGCCCGGCCTTGCCGGTGTACTGGTGAACATCCTCACCGCCCCCATCGCGCTCGTCGTGAACGCCGCCTCGTACGCGGTCTCGATCGCCATGCTGCTGCAGATCAGGGCCCGCGAGGTGAAACCGGAACGGAGCGACACGCCCCGCAACCTGCGGACCGAACTGGGCGAGGGACTGCGCTGGGTGTTCGGTAACCCACTGCTGCGCATCCTCGCGATCCTGGGTGCCTGCTACAACTTCTTCCTCATGTTCATCCAGACGGTGTTCCTGGTGTATGCCGTCCGGGAGCTGTCCCTGAGCACCGCCGTCATCGGCGGCATCCTGTCGTCAGGCGCCGTCGGTGGCCTGATCGGCGCCGCGTCGGCGCAGGCCGCAGCGCGGCGGTTCGGCGTCGGCCGGGTGTACGTGGCCTGCGCGAGCGTGTCCTTCTCCAGCTGGATCGTGGTCCCGGCAGCCGGCGGACCGACGGTGGTGCTCACCGCCGTGCTGGTGGCGGTGTTCCTGCTCTCCGCGGTGGCGATGGGGGCGACGAACGTCATCGTCGTCAGCCTTCGGCAGACCTTGACCCCCGACACGCTGATGGCCCGGATGAACGCGGTCATGCGCATGCTGATGCTCGGCGTCGCCGCGCTCGGTGGCCCCGTCGGAGGCGGACTGGCCACCGTCATCGGTCTACGCCCCGCCCTGTGGGTGGCGGCGGGGGCGTCGATCCTGGCGTTCGTCGTGTTCTTCCCGCGCCGGATCCTGCACCTGACGGAACTCCCCGAGCCGGCCGCGACCCGGTGACCGGGGGCCGGCGGATCACCACCGCCGCGCCGGGCTCCTCGACCCCCACCCGGCAACCGGGCGGCCACCCCGAGACCGCAGCGTGGCGGCCTCCGGGCCGACGGCAGCGTGGGCGGACGGCCCATCCCCGCCCACCGGTGGTGCCGGCGAATCCCGGTAGCCGTGGCGACCCTGCTGATGGATGATCGACATCTGGGTCGCTAGCTCAACTGGCTAGAGCATCCGACTGGTAGCGCGTCCGCCCTCCGCTCGCGCGGCGATGGATGCGCTTCCTTCTCCCTGTTGGATCGGAAGGTTCGGGGTTCGAGTCCCCGGCGACCCACCGTGCTACGGCGACAGGCCGCCAATCTCGTCCGAGGTGCCCGGAACGGAGGAACACGTGCTCGAACAGCTGATCATCCAGAGGACCCTGCGCGTGCCGGCGAGCACCGCCGCGCCCGGTGACGGCACCTCGGTGGCCCGGCAGTTGGACGCGGCGCTGCTCGACGTCGGATTCTCGGCTTCGCGGGCCCTGCTGGAGCACATCGGTGCCCTGGCTCCCGCGCCGGCGACGGATCTCGCCGCCACCGTCGTCTCGGCGGTGCGCGAACTGGTCGGGGACCACGTCCGGCACAACGCCTACTTCATCGGATTCCCGCACGACGTGCCGGACACCGTCGAGTTCTGGGCCGACCGGCTGCGGGCGGCCGTGTTCCCCGGCGGGGGCACGGCGACCGACGCGCAGCTGCGGGCCACGGTCGCCCCGGGTGGGGTGAACCTGCTCGACCTGCCGGGCTACGGCACCTACCAGCACACCTACGCGGAGCTGCTGGCCGCGCACGACACGCTGGTCACCGGGTCCGGTGACCGGGTGACCCTGCTGCACCTCGGGGACACCACCGACGTGGAGGCGGCACGGCTCTATCTGGCCCTGGCCGGCAGCCCGACGCCGCACGGCGAGACCGACCTCATGATCCTCAGCGAGCTGGCGGTGGCCTGCGCGGACGGCGCGCAGCCGGCCGAGATCCCGGTACGGGAGAACCGTGCCGTCCTCAACGGGATCCGACTCGTCCTCGGCCGGCCGCTGGTCGGCGTCGACACGACGACCGACGTGCTACGCCTCGCCTGCCAGGTTTCCGGCGGGGACGTCTCGCTGGCCGCACCCACCCGCTTCCGTGCCTTCCGACGTCCCGAGCGGCGGATGCTGATGGCCGCGCTGAACGAGGTCGTCGCCGCCAACGCGGGCAAGCTCGGTGACGTCGGACGCTACGCGGAGCGCTGGAAGCGGCTCGGGGAACGACTGCACCCGCACGAGTACGCCCAGTGGCCGCACGCGCAGGAGGTGTTCACGGTCGCCCGTGGTGAGCGGCGGGTGCCCAACCTCGCCGGCCGTGCGGAGGCGGCGATCCGCGCGGGTGCCGTCGGTCCGGCCGCATCGGTGCTGTCGGCTGCGCCGGGCCTGCTCCTGCGATCTGCCGACCGGCTGCTGCGGCTGGCGTCACCGTCGGAACGCACCACCGTCGTCGACGCGGTCACGGGTGCGCTCGGCTCGGCGTCGGGCCGGGTGCTGCTCTCGCTGCGGGAACACATCGACAACCGGTTGACGCCCGCCTCGGCCCGGATGTATGCCAGCCGCTCACGTACCGCGTGGGTCGGTCCCGACGAGCGGCCGCCGCTGCCGGCGGGCCTGGTGGCCGAGTTGTCGTCGCTACTCGACGCCGAGATCAGCGCTCGCCTGCCGGCGTCGCACCGGCCGCTGGTGGTGGATCCGGAGGTGCTCGACGTCGCACTGCCGTTGTCCGGCAAGGCGACCGAGGCCGGTTTCGCGGTCATGCCGAGGGGTTCGCGGGCGTCGGTGTCCGGTGAGTTGCTGCGCTTTTTCACCTACTGGCGTCAGACCAGCCGCCGCACCGACTACGACCTGTCGGTGCTGCTGCTCGACGACGAGTTCCACGGTGCGGGTCAGGTGTCGTGGACCAACTACCGGCACGACGGCGTGGTGCACTCCGGTGACGTCACCGACGCGAAGGACGGTGCGACCGAGTTCGTCGACGTGCCCCTGACGGCCGCCGGGCACTACGTGGTTCCGCAGGTCAACATCTATGCGGGTGAGTCGTTCGAGGAGGTCGCCGAGTCGATGTTCGGGTACCAGACCCGGGCGCGGGACCAGGGCGGTGCGCCGTTCGACGCCCGGACCGTCCGGGCGCGCTCGCACCTGCGCGGCCAGGGGCGGGTCGCGCTGCCGATGGTGTTCGCCAGGAACGAGCGTGGCTGGCAGGCGGTGTGGCTGCACCTGTACCTGCGGGGATGGCCGTCGTTCAACCGGGTGGAGGGGAACACCTTCACCACGGCCGATCGGGTACGAGCGCTGATGGAGCGGCGGTACCTCACCGTGTCCTACCTCGTGGACCGGTGGCGCGCGCGAGCCGAGGTGACGGCGTGGGACGGCCGACTGCCGGACCAGCCGGTCACCTTCGTCGGCATCGACGCACCGGAGGGTCTGCCGGACGGATCGGAGACATATACTCTCGACCGACTCAGCGAGTTGATCCCTGAGTGAGCGGCGAAGTCGAGGCCATGCGGGTGCTTCCTGCTATTCCGTTCGATTCGGGAACTCCGCGCAAGCGGAGGATCTGGTATTCAGCCCCCGTGCTCCCCTCGACTCTCGCCGGCGGTCCCGGTCGTGGCCTGAGTGCCGTCGTTCTCACTGCGGCGTGCCCGACCGGGGTACGGCGCGTACGTGGGCGCGTTCGCCCTGTCTGCCGACGAGGCTGAGGAACTCGACAGGCCCGGAGCTGCTGGCGCGCGGGCGAGCGGGAGCAGCTGTTCGAGGGTGGGGCGTCGTAGGCCCGCTTCGAGCCGGGACAGGGTGCTGGCGGAGATTCCTGTCTCGTCGGCCCGACGCGAGCGGCCGGCCATCCGCGTCGCGGTGCAGGTCCGTGGCGCGGGGCCGGCCGTCACCCGGGAACCACGGGGTGTCCGCGAATCGCGGCGGCGGTGAACGCCACCGTCGGACCTGACGTGCCCCCGCTGCCGGACCGGCAGCGGGGGCACGGGTGGACGTCTACCGGGTCACGGGAGGGTCCACTTCTGGTTGGCGGCGGCCAGGCAGGTCCAGAGGTGGACGGCCTGGCCGTCGGTGGCGCTGTTGTTGGACACGTCGAGGCACTTGCCGGACTGGGGGTTGCGCAGGGTGCCGTCGGCCTGGGCGGACCAGTTCTGTGCGCCGCTGCCGTTGCAGGTCCAGAGTTGGATCTTGGTGCCGTCGGCGGAACCTCCGCCGGAGACGTCCAGGCACTTGCCCAGTGCCTTCACGGTGCTGTTCGGGGTGACCGACCAGGTCTGGGCGGCGCTGCCGTTGCAGGTCCAGATCTGGATCTGCGTACCGTCGGCGGTGGCCGCGTTGCGGACGTCCAGGCACTTGCCGGCCAGCCCGACGATCGGCCCGGTGCCCGGGGTGCCGGGGGTGCCGCCGCCCCGGACCAGGGTGAAGTCGTCCACGTCGAACAACCCGGCCCCGGAACCGGTGAAGGTCAGGTACACGGTCTGCGCACCGGTGGGCACCCCGGCCAGGGCGGTGCTCACGTCGGCGTACGTGGTCCAGCCACCGGTGTTGGGCACCGCCACCTGGCCGAGCAGCGGGCCGGTGGCCGAGCCGGTCCGGATGCCGATGGTGCCGCCCGAGCCACCGGAGACCACCCGGGCCCGCAGCGAGGTGACCCCGGTCAGGTCCAGCCCCGGGTACGCGGCCCAGTCACCCGGGTCGACGTAGCCGAGGGTCTGCCCCCCGTTGGCCCCGGCCTTGGTGAACGCGCTGACCCCGCTGGCCGAACCGAACGCCTCGGCCTGCACGGTGGTGATGCCGCCCGGGGTACCGCCCAACTCCTTGATCCGGACGTTGCGGAACGACACGTCGTCGCCCGTACCGTGGTTCTGGAGCCCGACGTGGCCGGCGAGGGAGCGGGCCGGGTCGGTGTTGGTGAAGTCGTTGATCCTCCGCCCGTTGAGGAATACCTGGAGGCGTTCCCCCTCGACCAGCAACTCGTAGGTGTTCCACTCTCCCGGCGGGTTCAGGGCGGCGTCGCGGGCGGCCAGGTCGGCGGACTGGAAGGTGTAGACCGCGCCGGTGGTGCGGTCGGTGGCGTCGGTGGCGTCGATCTGGATCTCGTACCCG
Source organism: Micromonospora sp. NPDC049081 (assembly GCF_040648835.1). Taxonomy (NCBI): domain Bacteria; kingdom Bacillati; phylum Actinomycetota; class Actinomycetes; order Micromonosporales; family Micromonosporaceae; genus Micromonospora; species Micromonospora sp. NPDC049081. The sequence continues at coordinate 53,195 of NZ_JBEZEK010000014.1, forward strand.
TTGTCCACCGCCGACCAGGGGTCGGTCGACGGCGGGAAGCCGATGAAGACGCCCGAGTTGTCGTCGCCGGCCATCCGCCAGTCCAGCTTCAGCGAGTAGTTGGTGAACTGCTTGGCGCTGTACCAGTACAGGCCCATGCCGCCGACGGAGGTGAGAGTCGCGTCGGCGTTGCCGAAGCTGCCCGGACCGGCCTGCGACCAGCCGGTGGTGGACCCGTCGTAGAGGGTGACGTAGCCGGTCTCCGGACGGCAGTCGGCCTTCGCCCGACCGGCCGCGTAGCGGATGCCGCCGAGCAGGTGGCTGCGGAACGCCGCCTCCGCGTACGACCCCTGGGTGTGCCCCAGGCCGGTGTAGAACGACCGGCCGGAGTTGACCGTCTTGCACCAGGAGATCGGATGGTCACCGCCCATCGAGCCGCCCGAGTACGACGACTCGTCCAGGGTGGCGAGGACCCGGGCACCCGCGCGCGGGTTGGTCTGGTAGTTGTACCACTCGTCGGTGCGGGTCCAGGTCTGCGGCAGGTGCCCGGTAGCCGGGTGGGCCCGGTTCTCGACGCGGACGCTCGCCTGCTGGATGGCCGGGTGGGAGGCGAAATAGCCGCCCACCAGGCTGCCGTAGTAGGACCAGCCGTACTCGGTGTCGGCGGCGGCGTGGACGCCGACGTACCCGCCGCCGCCGTTGACGTACGACTCGAAGGCGGACTGCTGCGCGGCGTCCAGGACGTCACCGGTGGTGTTGAGGAAGACCACCGCCTCGTACTGGGCCAGGTTCGCAGTGGTGAACCGGGACGCGTCCTCGGTCGCGGTCACGGTGAAACCGTTCGCCGTACCGAGTTCCCGGATCGCCTGGGTGCCGACGGCGATCGAGTCGTGCCGGAACCCGGCGGTCTTGGAGAACACCAGCACGTCGTACGGGGCGTCGGCCGCGCCGGCCGACGTCGGGACGGCAAGCACTGCGGCGGCGGCGGTCACCGCGCCGAGGACGGATCGAAGGAGTCTGCGCATGTCACTCTCCCGGACGGGGGTGGAGGGTGGTGCCGGGGCACCCCGTGAGGTGCCCCGGCGGGCGGTGTTACGGCAGGGTCCACTTCTGGTTGGCGGCGGCCAGGCAGGTCCACAGGTGGACGGCCTGGCCGTCGGTGGCGCTGTTGTCGGACACGTCCAGGCACTTGCCCGACTGCGGGTTGCGCAGCGTGCCGTCGGCCTGCGCCGACCAGTTCTGTGCCGCGGTGCCGTTGCAGGTCCAGAGTTGGATCTTGGTGCCGTCGGCGGTGCCCCCGCCGGAGATGTCCAGGCACTTGCCCAGTGCCTTGACGGTGCTGTTCGGGGTGACCGACCAGGTCTGGGCGGCGGTGCCGTTGCAGGTGTAGATCTGGATCTGGGTGCCGTCGGCGGTGGCGGCGTTGCGGACGTCCAGGCACTTGCCGCCGAGCCCGACGATCGGGCCGGTACCGGGGGTGCCGCCGGTGACGAACGTGAACGTGTCGAGGTCGAACAGCGCCCCGGTGCCCCCGGCGAAGGTGAGATAGAGCGTGCCGGTGCTGGCCGGTGCACCGGAGAGGGTGCCGGTGACGGTGGTGAAGGTCTCCCAGCCGCCGGTGACCGGGACGGTCGCCTGACCCAGCACCGTGCCGGTGGGCGAACCCGTCCGCACCTGAACGGTGCCGCCGACACCGTTGGAGGAGACCCGGGCGCTGAACGAGGTGGCCTTGTCCAGCCGGTACGGCTCGAACGCGATCCAGTCGCCGTTGTCGATGCTGCCGACGGTCCGGCCGCCCTCGGCGGGGGTCTTGTCGTAGACGGTGATCCCGGACGAGGTCTTGAAGTGCTCGGCCTGGCGCTTGCGCGGCTGGAGGGTGTGCTGCCGGTGGGTGGTCAGCCCACCGGCGTCGGTGTACTCGGCGTCGAAGACCGCGAAGATGTTCGCCGCGTCGTCGTGCTCGCCGTCGACCGGGATGGTGATCGTGCCGGAGCAGCCGTTCTTCGCGGTGATCTGGTGACCGTGCTGGTCGTGGCCGAGCACGTAGGTCATCCTGACCCTGGCGCAGTCGATGGTGCCGTCCTCGGGATCGGTGACGGTGATGCTGAACGGCACCGTGTCGCCGTAGGAGAACAGCGAACCGTTCGCCGGGCCGGTGATGGTGACCGTCGGGGCGGTGTTGCCGACGCCGATCTGCACGCTGGCCGTGCCGGTCGCGCCCTGCGGGTCCCGGACGGTCAGGGTGACGTTGTAGGTGCCGTTGGCGGTGAACGTCTTGCTGGGGTTGGCCGCCGTGGAGGTGGTGCCGTCACCGAACGCCCACGAGTAGCTCAACGCCCCGCCCTCCGGGTCCGAGGACCCGGCCGACGAGAAGTTCACCGCCAACGGGGCCGCCCCGGAGGTCCGGTCGGCGGCGGCGACGGCCGTCGGCGCGCGGTTGCCACCGCCGACGTAGTCGTACCGGTACAGGGCCGAGTTGGCGTCACCGTTGAAGTAGCCGGTGCCGTAGTCGAGGACGTACAGCGCGCCGTCCGGGCCGAACGCGGAGTCCATGACCTGCTTGCCGTTCCAGGGGAACGAGGCGTCGATGGCGCCCCGGGAGCCGTCGGCGTTGACGTGGATCGGTTTGATCCAGCCCCGGCCCAGCTCGGTGGCGAAGAACTGGCCGTCGAAGGACTGCGGGAACTTCGTGGTGGACGGGTTCGACGCGCTGTAGCGGTAGACCGGACCGGCCATCGGCGACTCGGAGCCGCCGCCGAACTCCGCCGGGGTGCCGGCGTCACCGGCGTACCGGATCCAGGCCGGCTGCGCCCCTGGCAGGGTGGGCAGGCCGGTGTTGCGGAACGAGTTGTTGGTCGGCCCGCCGGTGCAGTTGTACTTGGCCCCTGCGGTGCCGGCGGCGAAGTCCCACTCCGCGTACGTCTCGGCGGCGGTGTTGGTGCCGGTGCAGTACGGCCAGCCGTAGTTGCCCGGCCCGGTCACCCGGTTGAACTCGACCTGCCCGCTGGGGCCGCGCGCGCCGGTGGTGCCGGCGTCCGGGCCGTAGTCGCCGACGTAGACGACCCCGGTGGCCCTGTCCACGCTCATCCGGAACGGGTTGCGGAACCCCATCGCGTAGATCTCCGGGCGGGTCCGCGCGGTGCCCGGGGTGAACATGTTCCCGGCCGGGACCGAGTAGCTGCCGTCCGCGTTCACTTTGATCCGCAGGATCTTGCCGCGCAGGTCGTTGCTGTTGGCCGCGCTGCGCTGCGCGTCGTACGCGGGGTTACGGTTGGTCCGTTCGTCGATCGGCGCGTACCCGGCGGAGTCGAACGGGTTGCTGTCGTCGCCGGTCGACAGGTACAGGTTCCCGGCCGCGTCGAAGTCGATGTCCCCGCCGACGTGGCAGCAGATGCCCCGGTCGGCCGGCACGTCCAGGATGGTGACCTGGCTGGACGTGTTCAGCGTCCAGTTGGCGTTGAGGGTGAACCGGGACAGCCGGTTCACGCCCTGCCAGGCGGAGAAGTCCGTGCCGGTGGCCGGGGCGTCCCCGGCGGGGGTGGACAGCGGCGGGGCGTAGTACAGGTAGACGTGCCGGTTGGTGGTGAAGTTCGGGTCCACCCCGACGCCTTGGAGGCCCTCCTCGTCGTGGGTGTAGACGGGGATCGTGCCCACCACGGTGGTGGTGCCGGCGGCGTCGGTGCGCCGCAGCGTGCCGTTGCGGGCGGTGTGCAGCACCGACCGGTCGGGCAGCACCGCGATGGTCATCGGCTCGCCGACCTCGGGCTCGCCCTTGGCGAGAGTGACCTGCTGGAAGTCGGTGGGGTTGATGATGTGGGCCTGGGCGGGGGTCGGGCTGCCGAGGGCGATCAGCCCGGCGGTGGCCACGAGTAGTAGTGCGGAGCTGACCGACGCCGTTCGCCGGCCGATTGCGCCATCGTGTGCGGACACTGGCTGTCCGTCCCTTCCTGACCTGCGTTTGCCAGGGCGGGGCGCGCGCCGTCGCGCCGGATGCCGTAGCGGGGGAGGGGGCGATGGGTCACCGCGCCGCCGGTTCACCTCGCTGAAACACTTCCGTGATGGCGAAGACATTAAGCTGTTTCGATCCCGCTGTCCATGCCTTCTGTCGAACCACAGCGGACTTTCGCTCGAACCGCGAAAAGCCCCCGTCGTCGCGGCGCGGGGCCGAGACGACGGGGGCGCAAGGAGAGCCGTCCACGCGACGGTGGCCGTGGACGGTCCCGTGGACTGCGGTGATCAGCCGGCGCGGCGGTAGTGCATGGCCACCGCGCCGTTGCGGAGCGGCTGCGCCGAGATCAACTCGAGCCGGCGCGTGCCGGGCAGCCCGCTCTCGTACAGCGTCGGGCCGTGGCCGGCGATCCGGGGGTGGACGAGCATCCGGTACTCGTCGATCAGGTCCAGCCGGTCCAGCTCGGCCGCGAGACCGACGCTGCCGAGGAGAATCCCGGCCGGGGTCGCGTCCTTGATCTTCTGTATGCCTTCGCGCAGGTCGCCGGTGATGTGGTGACTGTTGGTCCAGGGGAAGTCGGTGCGCGTCGTCGACACCACGTACTTCGGTTTGGACTCCAGCGTGACCGCCCACTCCGTCGTCGTCGGTGGGGCTTCCAGGTCACCACGGGCGACGGCCGGCCAGAAGCTCTCCATCATCTCGTAGGTGACGCGGCCCCACAGCATCGCCCCGTTCTCGTCCAGAAGTCGGGTGAAGAGCGCGTGTGTCTCGTCGTCGACGATCCCCTCCTGGTGGTCGACGCAACCGTCCAGGGTGACGTTGATGCTGAAGGTGAGCAGTCCCATGGCCGGCGAGTCTAACCCCGCTGACGGCGCGGTCCGGCCACGACATGCACGTCGAGACAGCGCCGAAGTGCGGTCCGCCGCAGCGCCGCCCGCTGGTCGGCGAGGGTCGACCGTGGATGGTCGGTGCAGGCGCGCCCGGACGAGGTCGACTCCACCGGCGCTGTCCGGCGCGACCGGATCAACCCACGGTCTGCCCGGTACGTGGGGAGGGATCGCCCATCAGGTCCTGGACCACGGCCCACAGGTGGCCGGCACCGGAGAACAACGCGGGGTCGAGCACCTCGTCGCCGAAGTCGACACCGAACTCCTTCTCCAACTCCGCCAGGAGCGCTGTCGCCCGCAACGAGTCCAGGCCGAGGTCGACGAGCGGCTCCGCCGGGATGTCCTGATCCGCGGAGAGCGCCGCCAGGTAACGGCGCAGGATCGCCTCGAACGGCGCCGGCCAGGTGGTGGGTGACGACATCTAGGTCTCCGTCCTGGGCGGGGCCGCATCGGCATGGTCGAGGAACCGTCGGGTCAGCGCCGGATAGTCGATCTTGCCGTTGCTGTTCGTGTCGATCGCGTCCACCGCGAGCCACCGCGTCGGCAACATGTACGGGGGCAACGTCCGGGCCAGTGCGGACCGTACCGCCGCGTGGTCCGGCGGCCGGTCGCCGGCGGCCACGTAGGCGAGGCCGATCTCGCGTCCGGCGGCCTCGGGGGAGTCCACCGCCACGATCGCCACGTCGGCGAACTCCGGCAGTTGCCGCGCCACCCGCGCGATCTCGTCCAGTTCGACCCGGTAACCGCGGGACTTGATCTGCCGGTCACCACGACCGTGGAAGTGGGCGAGCCCCTGCTCGTCGATGCTGGCCCGGTCCCCGGTGCGGTACCAGCGGGTGGAGTCGTCACCCTCGACGGTGCCGAACGCCGCCGCCGTCTCCGCCGGGCTCCGCCAGTACCCCGGGCTGAGTCCGACCCCGGCAATGTGGAGGTCACCGACCATGCCGGTCGGCAGCGGCCGGCGGTGTTCGTCGAACACCCCCAGGCGCTCACCGGGCAACGCGGTGCCGATCGGCACGTCGGCACCCGGTGTCGGCATCGACCCGACCTCGTACCAACTGCTCGCGACAGTGGTCTCGGTGGGCCCGTAGAGGTTGGTGAACCGCACGTGCGGCAGGTTCGCCATCCAGTGGCGCAGGCCGTCGACCGGAAAGGCGTCCCCGCACCAGATCAACCGGCGAAGCTCCGGCATGTCCCGTACCACCCCACGGTTGGCCATCGCCATGAGAACCGACGGCACGGACGACCACTGGGTCAGCCGCGACTCACGGATGAACCGTGCCAGCAGATCAGGTACGAGGTTGTAGTGCGCCGGGACCAGGTGCAGCGACGCGCCGGCCGCCACGGCCGAGTAGATGTCGAGTACGGAGAAGTCGAACGACAGGGCCGAGTGGCAGGAGAGCCGGTCCACGCTGGTCAGTCCGAAGTGTTCCCGCGCCCAGGAAGCCAGCCACAGCACGCTCTCGTGCGTGATCGGCACTCCCTTCGGCACCCCTGTCGAACCTGAGGTGAAGAGCAGGTACGCGAGGTCGGTGGCGGTCGGTTCGGTGGCCGGTGGCGTGGCCGGTGCGGCGGCGATCTCGGCCGCCACGACGTCCTGCGGTCGCCGGGCCTCCGGCGGCGGATCGGTGAGCCAGACCGTCACGGCCGACGGACCGTCCCAGCACTGCCGGAGCAGGCGGTGGGTGGAGGCATCGCCGATGGTCAACCGTGGCTCGGCCGCGACGATCCGGGGCCGCAGCCGGGCCGGCGGACCGGCGGTGTCCAACGGAACGTAGACGCCACGGCACTTCAACACCGCGAAGATGGCGCAGATCGCCGCGGCGGACCGGGGGAGCAGGAGGACGACCCGGTCACCCGGCCGGAGTCCACGGGCCGCCAGGACGTGGGCGAGACGGCTGCTCTCCCGCTCCAGGTCGCCGTAGGTCAGCACACCGCCCTCGTCGGCCACCGCCACACTCGACGCATCACGCTCGGCCTGTTCGCGGACCAGGTCGACGAGGCTGCCACGTGCCACGGCCGGTATCCCCATGGCGGGCCTCCCCTCCGGACCTCGTAGTCGGTGACACCGACGAAAATTCCTGCCTTTCTACCACACGAACATTTCCACAGAGGACACGGCGACGCACGGTCGGAGCACAGCGAACTCGCTGCCCGAGCTCCTGTTCAAGCAGTGTCCGAGACCCTGCTTGACACCCGGCACCCGCTCGCCGATTCTCTAGGTGATCACTGGTCGATGTCGATCCTCCGGTCGATCCCACTGCCGGCTGCCACCGGTGCGGCCCCGTGACGCAGGGCGGCCACGGGAAAGGAGTCCCACGGTGACGGCCGTTCTCGACGAACAGCTCATCGACGACCGGGAGACCACTCCCGAAAGCCTGTACCTGCGCTGGGAGCGGCAGAACTGGTCCACCCAGGACCTGGCGATGGCCGCCGACCGACCGGCGTGGCAGGCGCTGCGGCCCTTCCTCCACCAGGAACTCAGGGCCGCTCTCGTCGAACTCGCCGTCGGTGAGGTCGCCGTCGCCCGACTACTGACCCCCCTGGTGTACGCGGCCCCCACCCAGGCCGCCCAGTTCTACCTCTCCAGCCAGCTCGTGGACGAGAGCCGCCACAGCATCTTCTTCCTCGGCTACCTCCAGGCGGTGGAGGGATCCACCGAACCACCCCACGCGTACGCGCGACGGTGCCGGGCGGACGCCTCCGCCGCCACCGCGGAGCTGTTCGACGCGTACCTGCTGGAACAGACCGAACGGGTACGCCGCGACCCGGACGACCTCGACGCCTGGTACGCCGCGGTGACCACCTACCACGTGGTGGCCGAGGGGGCCCTCGCGTTGGTCGTGCTCCGCTCGGTGGCCGAAGCGGTCCGCCGTTGCGGGCAGCTGCCCGCGCTGGCCGAGGGACTGCGCAACGTGATCCGCGACGAGTCCCGGCACGTCGGTTTCGGCGTCTGGGCGATGCGCCACGCGGTGGTCGACGGTCGCCGCCGGCTCGTCGGCGACCAGGTCCTCGACGCCGTCCCGTACGTGGTCCACGTGCTGGTCGGACCGGAGCGGCGCAACCCGTCGGCGCTGCCGATGGTGGTGCGGGCCCGCGGCCGGCAACTACGCGACCAGTGGGACACCGCCCGGGACGCGCTGCTGCGCCGCGTGCGCGCCGCCGGTCTCGACGACGTCGACGCACAGGTTACCGAGGTGTGGCACGCCGCCGAGGAGCGGGCCGTCGCCGACTACGAGGACCGGCACGGCGTGCCACATCCGATCCGGAGCCTGAACTGAGGAAACCGGAGCCCGAGCTGAGGAAACCGGAGCCCGAACTGAGGAAAAAGGGAGAAAGTCCGATGGCAGAGCCCGTCGAGGTGACGGTCCGCCAACTGGTGGCCAGCATGGCACCCCACCCGGGCGGGGACGTCACCGACGGCCAACGACTCGTCGACGACCTGCACTTCGACTCGCTCGCACTGATCGAACTGGCGGTCGCGTTGGAGAGAAGATTCGACCTGGCACCGATCTCCGACGACGAGGCGATGGACGTCGTCACGGTCGCCGACGTGGTGGCGCTGGTCAGCCAGGCAACCGAATGACGACACCATGAGCCTGACCGGCTGGCTCACCGAGCCGCGCACCGGCCACGGGCTGCGGGTGGCCACCGACGACGCCGGTTGGGCCCGGCACGACTTCCCCTCGCTCGCCGCCGCCGCACTGACCGTGGCCGGACTGCTGCGCGACACGGGACTGCGCCGGGGTGAGGTGGTCTCGCTCCTGCTGGTGTCACCGGAGACATTCCTGGCCGGCTTCTTCGGGGTGCTGGCAGCCGGTGGTGTGGTCAACCCGATGCCACCGCCCGCCGGGCTCGGCACGGGTGCGGCGTACCCGGAGCAACTGACCCACCTGATGCGGGTCGCCGGCACCCACACCGTGCTCGTCGACCCGCACCTGGCCGGGACCGCCCGCAGCGCCGCAGCCGCCGCCGGACTGGCGGTGACCGTGCTGACCGTCGCGGGCCCGGACCAGCCGGGCGACGCGGGGCCGGGCCGGCCCGTCGCGTCTGCCGCCGACGATCCGCGGCCACCGGCCGGGGACGAGGTGGCGCTGGTCCAGTTCACCTCCGGATCGTCGGGCCACCCCCGGGCGGTCGCCATCCGCGCCGACAACCTCCTGGCCAACGTCACCGCCATCCGCCGCTGGCTCGACATGGGTGCAGCCGACGTGACCGCCACCTGGCTGCCGACCTACCACGACATGGGGCTGATCGGCTGCACCCTCGCTCCGGTGCTCAACCAGAGCGACATCCTGGCCATGCGACCGGACCAGTTCATCCGCTCACCCCGACGCTGGCTGTCCTGCTTCGGCGAGCAGGGTGCGACGCTGACCGCCGCACCCACCTTCGGCTACGCCTACGCCGCCCGGCGGATCGGCCCGGCCGAGCTGACCGGGATGGACTTCAGCGGCTGGCGGGCCGCGATCGTCGGAGCCGAACGGGTCAGCCGACGCACCCTGGAGTCGTTCGCGGCGCTGCTCGGCCCGCACGGGTTCCGCACCCGGGCCTTCCTACCCGCGTACGGGCTGGCCGAGAACACCCTCGTCGCGACCGGCCTGCACCTGGCGCCACCACCGGTGGCGCTGCGGGTCGCCGGCGAGCTGCGCCCCGGCGAGCCGGTCGAGGTGACCGCCGTCGAGGAGGTCGGGACGGAGCCGTCGGCCGACGACGACTGGTTGGTCGGCTGCGGCGATGCCCGCGACGGTGTCGCGGTGACCGTCGTCGACGACGAGGGCCGACCGCTGCCGCCCGACGTCGTCGGGGAGATCGCACTGACCGGCCGGTCGATGGCCGCCGGATACCACGGGGCCGACGCCCCCGACGCCGCCTTCGTCGGGGGCCGGCTGCACACCGGCGACCACGGCTTCCTCCACGACGGCCAACTGTTCGTCCTCGGCCGGGCCGGCGACAGCCTCAAGGTACGCGGACGCAACCTCTACGCGGAGGACCTGGAGGCCCGCCTCGCCGGCGTCGACGGCCTCTCCCCGGAACGCGTCGTGGTCCTGGCCGGTTCCGCCGGCCACACACCCGTACTGCACGCGCTGATCCGGCAGCGGCCGGGTCCGTGGGCCGCGGAGGTCGCGCGGATACTCGGCCGGGAGGGCGGCCCCGGCGTACGGGTCCGGGTGCTCAGCGTGCCCGCGCCCGCGGTGGCGCGTACCACCAGCGGCAAACCACGACGGCGGCCCATGTTCCGGGCCGCCACGGACGGCTCCCTCCCCGGCGAGGTGCTCTACGACTCCGCCGAGCCCGGGGCGTGGCCGCGGTGAGCGCGGTCACCGTGGCGGAGACCGACAGGTGGCTCGCCGCGCTGCGCCGCATCACCCTCGTCCCGCCGGCCCACCGCGAGGCCACCGTCGACCAGGCGGGCGCGCTGGGGCTGCTGCGTTGCTCCGCCGAGACGCTGGAGCTGCTGGTCGAAGCCGGGCTACCGGTCACCGGCGCGGGCGACGAACGGCGATTCTGCCACTACGACCTGATCAATCTGGGCCTCTACTCGGGCAGCGGGAACAGCCTCCCGGAGATCGGCTGGGAGTTCGCGTTCCGGTTCTCCCTGAAGCCCGCCGCCACCTGGACGGAACCGAGGTCCTGGCGGATGACCGCGACGATGCGGTGTCCGGACGGCGGATGCGGCGCGGACCCCGGCTGGCTGCTGCACCGACCGGTGCCCGAGCGCAGCGGTGGCACGGCCTCCGGCTGGACCAGCGCCGCCGGGCCCGTGACCCTGACCGACGACGAGGTACGGCTCCCGGCCGTACCCGACCTGGTCGCCGTCGAACTGGACCTGGTCACCGCCGGCCGGGCGGACCGGATCGTCTCCCCCCGGTTGGCCCGGCTCTTCGCCGGTATCCGCCACGGCGGACCGCGTTTCCAGATGCTGCCGTCCAGTTGGCAGGTCGACCCGGACGACACGCTCGCCAACGGGGTGGTCAACTGCGTCTCCGCCAGCCTGTATCTCGAACGGGAGTGCCGGGCCATGGGCTACGAGGCGTACGCCCGGCGGGGTTGGCTGATCGGGATGATGGACCTCGACCACGCCTGGCTGGAAGTGCGCGACGACGACGGCCGGGTCAAGGCGGTGGACCCGGTGATGGCGCTGCTGGCCCGCCTGCTTCCCGGCGACCGGACCGCCTACGAGGATTTCTGCATCGGTTCCAGCCTCAACCGGGTGTTGCCCTGCGCCTGCCGGGCGGAGGGCCCGATGGCGGTACACCACTGCGGGGGTCGGACCCGTCCGGTCGCGGTGAGCACCACCATCAAGCCGCGGCGGCCCGGCCGACCGCAGGGGCAGCTGCCGTGACCGTCGGGTCCAGGGTGTACCGCGCGGGCACCGAGGCGCGCTATCCGGCCATCACCCAACGGGGCACCCTGAAACCGACCCAGCTGGTGCACCTCCTCGACGAGGTCTCCGCCGGCTGGTGGCAGGAGATGGCCGGCCTCGACCGCTGGTCCTACTTCGAACGGCACCGGGTCCGTGCCGTGGTGCGGTACGTGGAGGCGTACACCCCGCCGGTGCGGGTGCTCCCCGGAGCGCCGCTCGACGCCGAACTGGCCGTCACCCTCGGTCCTGACCGGCGTGGCTGGTACGGCGGGCACGACGAGCTGACCCTGCGCGCCGCCGACGGCACCGTGGTAGCGGTGTGGACCAGCAGATGGACCTGGTTGGACAGCGGCACCGGGGCACGACCCACACCGCGCACCGAGGCACCCCCGGGCTTCGGCGGCGAGTCGCCGCTGCTGCCGGAGTCGCCGCGACGACCCCGCAGCGGTGGAGCCGAGACGGCGGGCTTCACCTTCAGCGACCGCGAGACGGATCTGAACGACCACGTCTTCTTCGCGTGCTATCTGGAGCGCGGCGAGAACGCGCTGGCCGACGCGGGGGTGCCGCCCGGCCGTACCGACACCAGCCGGTGCTGGTACCTGCGACCGGCGCGGGCCGGTCAGTCGATCACACCAGCGGTCACCAGGACCGAACGCGGGCACGTCGTCGAGCTGCGCTTCGGCCCGGGCGGTTTTCCGGCGGCGGTCTGTGAGTACACCAGCATCGAGCAGTGACCGACCCGGAGCCGTGGCGGGCCGAACGGGATCACGCCGAAGGCGACGCGATCCTGCGGAGGCGGGCCGGACGGTCGGGGAGGCGCGGAGGTCGCCGCGCCTCCCCGACGGGTCAGCCCGTCAGTGCGGGCACCGGTTCGCGACGCAGAGCGGCAGGACGTTAGGTAGTCGTCGCGGCCGTCGCCGTTCAGGTCCGTGTCTTTCCGAGCGGCTGCCGAAGACATTTGACGGGCAATTTGCCGCCCGGCCGCCAATTGTCGGCGCTTTCGGGCTGGCTGAGGGAGCTGGGAGTTTCCTGCAGTGACTGTCAGCGGCCGGTGGATCCGTCGATCCTCTCGCGGATGATGTCCGCGTGCCCCGCGTGGCGTCCGATCTCCTCGATCATGTGGACCAGCACCCATCGCTGCGACGGCGGCAGGGCGCTGCGGCCGGGCGGCCGGGGTGCCGGCTGGGTCAGATCGGTCCAGGTTTCGATGACCTGGTTCGCCTGCGCGATCGTTGCCCGGTAGCCGGCGAGCAGGCCGTCGACGGTGTCGTCACGAGTGGGCTGGAAAGTGCGGCGCATGTTGGTGATCGGTTCTTCGAGGAAGTAGAACCGCTCGACGGCGGTCATGTGTTTGATCAACCCGAGGAGGTTGGTGCCGGAGGGCACGCCGGCGGTGCGGACCTCGGGCTCCGGGACGCCGGCGACCTTGTCCATGATCGCATTGCGGAGGTAGTCGATGAAGCCGACCAGGGTGTCCTTCTCCCCGGGGGCGGTCCATCCGGGCCCGGTGTCCTTGCGTTTCCTGGTTCGGGTGGTCGGCAGCATCAGCTTCTCCGATCATGTCGGTGGATGAGCAGAACGTTGTCGGTGACGGTGGCGCTGCGGCCTCCCGGTCCGGTGGCCCGGCGGCGCGGCATGTCGGCGCGTACGACGGACCACCGGGTCGGGTCGAGGGCCAGCTCGGCTGCGGTCTCGCCGGGTGAGGGGTAGTGCGTGTCGGGATCTCTGTTCCACGACCAGGGCGCGGTCGAGCCGTGGTCGACGATCAGGAGACGACCGCCGGGGCGCAGCGCGTGCGCCGCGGTACGCAGTACCCGCGCGCGATCCAGCGCGAAGGGGGTGTGCAGGTACTGCGCGGAGATCAGGTCGAACTGCCCGTCAGGGAAGCTCCGGGCCAGATCGTGCTGTTCGCCGGTCACCCGGCCGTCGACGCCGAGTTGCCGGGCGCGTGCACGCACCCGTTCCACGGCGGCGGTTGAGATGTCCACGGCGGTGACCTGCCAGCCATGCCGGGCAAGCCAGATGGTGTCGCCGCCGGCGCCACATCCCAGGTCGAGGGCATCGCCGGGAGGCAGTGCCCCGGCTGTCTCCTCCAGCACCGGGTTGGGGTGCCCGACGCCGCCGCCGCGCCGGGCGCGGTGGTGCTGTTCCCAGAACGGCTCGGCATCGAGTGCGCCGGTCACCGGTCCGCCCCCCTCGCGAAGAACGTCACCAGTTCGGTGGTGACGAATTCCGGGTTCTCCTGGATCAGCCAGTGCCCGGCCCTGGGCACCTCCACGGCGCGGGTGATGGTGGACATGAGGGGCCGGACCGTCGAGCGGGTGAAGTCGAGCGTGCCTTCGGCCGTCAGCAGCATCACCGGCATGGTGATCGGCTTCGCGGCCTTGTTGTCCCGTTCGTCCTGGTCCAGGGTGCGGTAAAGCTCAAACCCACCGGTCAGGACCTGCGGGCGCTGGTACGTGCGGGCGTACTCGTCGATCTGTTGTGCGGTGAAGGGAGCCTTCGCGCCCGGCCCGCCGAAGCTGACCCCACCGTAGGCAACATACCCGTAGAAAAGAGACAGATAGCCTCGGACGTCGTCGTCGACCAGCAATCCGGGGAACCCGTCCTGGTGGTGGAACGACATGTGCCAGCTCGCCTGCCGGTAGGCGCTCGCGCTGAGGGCGGGGCCGGGCATCGGATAGTCGAGGTGGGCGTACTTGACGACCTCGTCCGGGAACTGTGTGGCGTACTGGAACGCCACACCGGCACCGAGATCATGGCCGGCCAGGTTGATCTTCTTCAGCCCCAGCTTGTCGACGAGCAGCCGGTGGACGTAGCGGGCCAGGGTCGCCTTGTCGTAACTGGACGGCGCACCCTCGCTGTCGCCGAGTCCCGGCAGGTCAAGCGCATACACGGTGTACTTCTCGGCGAGCGCCGGCATGATCTCGCGCCACGAGTACCACGACTGGGGCCAGCCATGCAGGAGGACGAGCGGCTCGCCCGTGCCGCCGGTGACGTAGTGCATCGTCACGCCGTCGACATCGGCTGTCTCGTGGGTGAATTGACGGTTGAACGGGGCGTCATCCCGGGTGGCCGCGTCGTGACCTGCCGCGATGGTGGTGCGCGCCTGCTGTGCCGTCGTGTTCTGCGCACTGCCTCCGGTGGTCGTGCACGCTGTCGCCAGGACGAGCGCGGCCGTGGCGGCCGCGACGGTGCGCGACCACCGTGTTGCTGGTCTCGCAGTTGCTGCTGATGTGAGCATCGGTTGTCTACCTCCGCTGCCAGCATGACCAGCAGTGTTGCCTATTTGCGAGAAACGTTGCGGATCCGCATCATGGGTCCATGAACGTCACGTCGCACGACGTCCTCGCGGGCGTCGGCCCACGCCTGCACGCACTACGCAAGGCCCGGAACATCTCCCTGGCCGCCCTGGCGGCAGAGACCGGCCTGACCGCAAGCACGCTGTCGCGTCTCGAGAACGGGAAACTGCGCCCGACGCTGGAGCAACTCCTGCCGCTGGCGCGGGCGCACGGCGTCCCGCTCGACGAACTGGTCGCGGCCCCGCCCACCGGCGATCCACGCATCCACCTGCGGCCGGTACGGCGGTCCGGCTTCACCGTCGTGCCGCTGACCAGACGTCCCGGAGGCATCCAGGCCTACAAGGTGATCTATCCACCGGCCGGCAGATCGGCCACGACGACACTGCAGACCCACGAGGGGTACGAATGGTTCTACGTACTCAACGGGCATGTCAGGCTCGTCCTCGGTGACCAGGAATACCAGCTGGGCCCCGGCGAAGCCGCAGAGTTCGACACCCGCATCCCGCACCAGATCGGCAGCGCCGACGCTCAGGCCGCAGAGCTGCTCACCCTCTTCAGCGCCCAGGGCGAACGCGCCCACCTGTCGCCCTCCCTGACATCGCCCACCTGAACGACCCGGCTCCGGAGCAGACACCTCACCCGAGCCAGGCCGAGGGTGGCGCGACCAGCCACAACATCCTTCGCAGAAACGGCCCAGGAGCTCGGCTACCCCGCCTACGTGCCGTCCGGCACGCCGGGACCGCCCCGCAGCGACCTGCCCGACCGGGCATCGGCGAACATGAGCCCCATCAGAACGACGAACGCCGCCTGATGGAACTCCGGCGGGAAGATCCCCGGCGGGATCGTTCCTGGGTGAAGATTGCCGAGCCACCGCTGCACCAGCGCGGCGCTCTCGTGTTCGTCGACGCCGGCGAACACCTCGACCGCCCGTTCATAGGGGCGTCGAACCTCGTCGACCGGCCCCGTGTCGAGCAGGGCCAGGCAGAGGCCGAGCAGCGCTTTGCCTTCGCGGTACCGGTCGCCGACCGTCCGGAAGATGCCGGCGGCCCGGGAATGGGCGACGGCCGCGTCCCCGCACCGCCCCGCCGCCCGCAGATTGTTGCCGAGGTTGTTCGAGGCGACACCCTCGCCCTGCCGGTCACCAGTCTCGTGACACGCCTCCACTGCCTGTTCGTAGGCCTCGGCGGCATCGTCGAACCGTTCCGCGTCCTGCAGGGCCACACCGAGGTTGCTCAGCGCGATGCCCTCGCTGCGCCGGTCGCCGGCCTCGCGGTACGCCTGCGCCGCCCGGGTGTGGGCGGCTGCCGCCTCGGCACACCGTCCACCTCTGCGCAGAGTCAGGCCGAGGCCGGTCAACGCCAAGCCTTCGTCGTCCCGGTCACCGCTGTCCCCGAAGAGCTCGACGGCCCGGGTGTGTGCGACGACCGCCTCGTCGAACCGCCGCACCGCCCGCAGCGCCGAGCCCAGATGGTGCCGTGCCTCAGCTTCGTGGTGCCGGTCGTCGAGCTCGCTGAAGATGTCAGCGGCTCGGGTGTGCACGGCGATGGCCCGCTCGTGCTGCTGCATCCCCTGCAGGTCCGCGCCGAGGTTGTTCAAGGCGAGAGCCTCACCCTGCCGATCCCCGGTCTCGCGACAGATCCCGGCGGCCCGGGTGTGGGCGGTGACCGCCTCGTCGAACCGCCCCACCGCCCGCAGCGCCTGGCCGATATTGTTCAGCGCCGTGCCCTCGCTGTGCCGGGCGTCGATCTCACGATAGATGTCCAACGCCCGGGTATGGGCGGCGATCGCCTCGTCGAACCGCTCCACCGCCCGCAGTGCCAGGCCGAGATTGTTCAGCGCCACGCCGACGTCGTGCCGGTCACCGGTCTCCCCGATGAGCTCGACCGCCCGGGTGTGGGCGGTGACGGCCTCGTCGGACCGGCCCGCCTCGTTGAGGGCCGCGCCGAGGTGGCTCAGCGCCATGCCTTCGCCGTGCCGGTCCCCGGCCTCCCGGCAGAGGGCACGGAAGCTGTCGGTGACCGTGATCAGCTCCGACAGATACCGACGGAACGACAGGAACGTGTACAGGAGCGACGCCAGTCCGATGCTGGCCGTGCGGTGCCCGTGCGTCGCCGCGGTCGTACAGACGGCAATCAGATTGGGCCGTTCGATCTCCAACCAGGCCAACGCCTGTGCCCGCGTGGAAAAGGTGACCGTGACCGGGGGCGGCTGCATCTGCCCGGCGGCGGCGTAGGTGGTCTCGATCCGGGCCAGAGCGTCCTCCGGGACGGAGCGCGCGGCGAGCGCGGCGGCGACCGACGGAGGCTCCAGCTGGACACTGGCGGCGGCGGTGGTCGCGACGTAGTAGGTGAACAGCCGGGCACGGGCGGCATCCGGAGTATCGGCCCCGGCGGCCGAGTCCGACTGCTCCTCGGCGTAGAGGCGGACCAGGTCGTGCATCCGCCATCGCCCCCAGCTGGGGCCGGCCTCGACGAGGTGGGCCCGGGCCAGGTCCGCCAGCAGCGTCTCGGCCCGCTGCGCATCGGTGTCGACCAGGCATGCGGCGGCCTCCGTGCCGACCTCGGGGCCGGGGTTGACCGGCAGCAGTCGAAACAGGCGGGCCTGGGTGGGGTTCAGCTGCCGGTAGGAGAGGTCGAACGCGGCGCGCACCGCACGGTCCTCCCGGGTCAGCCGGTCCAGCCGGGTGTGTGCGGCGCGCAACGCCCCCGCGAGGGAGGCCAGCGTACGGGTGCCGGGATCGGCCAGCAGACCGGCGGCGATGTGCAGCGCCAGGGGCAGGCCCGCGCACAGTCCGGCGATCTCGGCAGCGGCCTGCGGCTCGTCGTGCCCCCTGCTGTCGGCCGGGCCGCGCAGCTGTCCCAACTGGTCGACCAGGAGCCGAACGGACGTCTCGACGTCCAACACGTCGAGGTCGTGCAGTCGGGCCCCGACCGCCAGGGTGTGTCGGGAGGTGATCAATGTGGCGGTGCTGTCGTCGCTCGGCAGCAGCGGGGTCACCTGGGCGGCGGTGGCCGCATTGTCGATCACCAGCAGCAGCCGCCGGTCCTGTGCGGCATAGGCGGCCAGCACGCTGCGGAACAACGCACTGCGGTCCTGCTCGCCAGCGGGGATGTACTCGCCGGGCAGCCCCAGTGCCTGCAACAGGCCGAGCAGTGCCGCGCCGGGCGACAGGCTCCGTTGCGGGTCGTAGCCGGACAGGTCCACGAACAGCACTCCGCCCGGGAACCACCCCGGCTGTCGTCGGGCCCGGGTGGCGGCCTGCACGACCAGCTCGGTCTTGCCGACCCCGGCCAGACCGGCCACCGCCGAGACCGGTCCCGCTCCGGTGCTCCCGCCGGGAGCCAGCTCCCTGAGCAGCAGCTCGACCTCGGTTTCCCGACCGGTGAAGGACGTCGTGGCCCGGGGGAGCCCGGCGGGGGTGACCTGCGGCGGCAGGGTCACGTTGATGGTGTGACCCTGAATCACCACGTTGAGGAACACCCCACCCGTGATCGTGTTCGAGGTCGCTCCGTCCGTCCGCCGGCCGAAGAGCCGGCGTCCGAACCCGTCGCCCTTCACGTCACCCTGCCCGGGACGGGTCGGCACCGTCGTCGGCAGCCGGCGGGTCTGCTGGCTGCCGGACGACGTCACGGGCCTGGATGACCGGGCCTCGGTACGTGCCGGCCGTGATCGTGTTGGTCACCGCACCGTCGGCGGCCGCCCGGGATGCCGGGGCGGGCGGGACCCCGAGCGTCAGGTCACGGGCCTGGATGACCGACTGGGCGAACTCGCCACCCTGGATCGTGTTGTCGACCCGACCGGCCGGCCCGGCCCCGGCCTGCGGCGTGGCCCTGCGGGTCGCCGCCGCGGTGTAGGCCGTCAGCGCCAACCCCAGCACGGTGGCGAAGATCCCCAGCGTGCTGGCCCACTTGTCGGCCTCCGTCACGCCGACCCGGACGAACGCCACGCCGAGGCCGACCAGGCCCAGCGAGCAGAGCGTGCCGGCCGCCCACCCGGCGATCTTCGTGTTACGACGGGTCATCGTTCCATTGTCTAGGGTCACCGCCACCGGTGGAATACAGCCGGGGCGGCGGGCGACGTTCGGCCAGCGGCCGGTGGTCGGTGCTCCGGCGGCGAGACCGCGGAGGATGAGGGCGAGCCCCGCCTCGAAGGCGGTTTCGTGGCCGATGGGCGGCAGGCCCGCGCTGCCCTGCTCTCCGTCGTCGGCCTGTTCGTCCGGGACGCAGCCGACCGTGAAGCGGCTCGCGGCGAGCATCACCATCTGGGCGTCCGCCAGGAGATCCTCCTTCCTGCGGAAGTGCCAGAACAGCGACGGCTGTTGGACGACGAGCTGGTGGCCGCCCCGGTACCGCCGCAAGGACAGGCGTGCGGACCGCCGTCGGTGCCGGCCCCGGCGCATTCCCGCAGGGTGCGGACTTCACCGGGCCGGTGCCAACCCGTTCTCGACGGCGATGCGTTCGATCTCGGCGGGTGTGCCCGTCATCAGGGCGCGGCAGTGCCGGTTGACCAGGTCGGCGGGCCAGTCCCACCACGCAGCCCGTCGCAGCCGGTGGATGTCGTCGTCGTCGAAGCGCTGCCGGATCGGCCGCGTCGGGTTACCGCCGACGATCGTGTAGGCCGGCACGTCGGTGGTGACCACCGCACCGGCAGCGATGATCGCCCCGTCGCCGATGCGTACGCCCGGCATGACCGTCGCCCGGTAGCCGAACCACACGTCGTTGCCGATGACGGTGTCACCCCGGCTGGGCATGGCGGTCACGACGTCGAGGGTCCGCTCGGCCCATTCGCCGCCGAAGAGGGTGAACGGGAAGGTCGACGGACCCGTGACCGGGTGGTCGCCCCCGGCCATCAGGAACCGGGTGCCTGCCGCTATCGCGCAGAACCTGCCGATGACCAGCTGTTCCGGTCCGAAGTGGTAGAGCACGTTGCGCTGCTCGAAGCCGGTCGCGTCGTCGGGATCGTCGTAGTACGTGTAGTCCCCGATGGTGATCTTGGGGGAGGTGACCAGCGGCTTGAGGAACACCACCCGGGGATGCGTCGCCACCGGGTGGAGGGTCGTCGGGTCGGGCGTCATGGCGGACCTCGCTCGTTAAGGCTACGGCTGTAGCGATAGCATCGTGGCATGGCGTCGCCACGACCGACAAGTGATCATCCCGCCGAGGCGGTGACCGACCGCGCGCGCCGACCCGGCGGACGCAGCGCAGCGGTCCGCCGGCGCGTACTCGACGCCGCGCTCGCCCAGTTGGTGCAGCACGGCTACGACTCCCTGAGCATCGACGTGGTGGCCGAGCGCTCGGGTGTCCACCGCACGACGGTCTACCGACGTTGGCGGGACGTCGGTGGCCTGCTGGCCGACGTCCTGAACGAGGCGAGCGTCGACGCCTGGCGCCCACCCGACACCGGCTCACTCGAAGGTGACCTCGTCGCGGCCAACCACGAGGTGTACGCGGCACTGACCACCGACCCGGTGACCGTCGCGCTCATCGGCGCGTCCTTCCGGTCCGACCAGGCCGCCGAGGCCCTACGCGCCTTCTGGGTCGACCGCTACGACCGCTGCGCCGACATCATCCGACGTGCCGTCGAACGCGGTGAGATCCCGGCGGGCACCGACAGCCGTCAACTGCTCGTCGCCGCAACCGCCCCGCTGTACCACGAACTCCTCCTCCTGCGGGCGGCCAGCGACGCCGACCTTCCCGAACGCGTCGCCCGCAGCGTCGCCACCGCCGCCCGCGCGGGCGCCTACGCCCACCGGTAGCACACCAGCGAACCGGGCCGGGCCCGCAGCGCTCACGCGGGTCAGTCGGGACGACGCTCACCCCCGGCGTCGGCCAGGCCGTCGACGAGCAGCTGCGCCTCGTCGGTCGAGATGGCCATCGTGGTGCTGAGCAGGTCGACGGCCTGCTCATGCTGCCCGGCCGCCACGAGTGCCGCGATCCGCAGCCAGGCGAACGCGTCGACCATCGCGTCGGGTGTCGGGGATCGCCCGTCCAGCGGGGCGGTGGGGTCCTGAGTCGACCGGTCCGCCGCCGGATGATCCACGGTGGCGGGGGAGGCCGTGTCCGCGGTGGACGCGGCAGCAGTCGGCGGGTCGGACGGGACGTCGTCAGCGGCGGTGGCCCGGGCGGCGGCTTCGTGTCTGCGGGCGTCGGCGATCCGGGTGGCCGCGTCCCACTGGCGGGTGTCCGCGCCAGGGGACGCGGCGGCAGCGGCCCGGGCCTGCAGCTCGCGTACCGGGAGCCCAGCAGGTCCCGGCTGCCGCCACGGCAACGCAGGATCATCGTGATCACCGTGATGAGCACGACCGCGACGACGAACCCCAGCACCAGCTGGTCACCAGGATTCCCTGCACCGTGTTGGAGTCACCGGCGAGCGGGCGGAAAGTTTCAGACCTTTCTCCGATATTTTCCAGTCGTCACCTTGCATCTCATTGACGAATGTCCATGTCAGGCGTTAGCGTCGGTTCCGAAAGAGTTTCTTGAGGAGGCTCTCTGCCTCGGCTTCGCCTCCCTGGCCGCGAGGAAAAGCAGCGATGGGCGGAGAGAAACCGAAAGGCCCGATCCGGAGCGCCGTTGGTCGCGGGAGGCTTGGCCGCGATGCCGACTGCTCGGCCGATCACCGCGGTCAGGGCTCACGCCGCCCCGATGCCCGGTGCGTGTGCCGCCGCCGGTCGCCCCGGGGGTGGCGCGTCATCCAGGTGCGCAACGGCACCGCGGCTGCGGGCCGCCGACGGATGGAGCGCGGTGTCGAACCTCGGCCACGGCCCGATCGCCCTGACCAGGCGACACCGTGGCCCCGCGGCACCGAGTCGGCCGGCAAGCCACCACCCGAACACCCTGGCGGCCAGTCGCCTGCGCGACCGGGCACGCACCCGTCCCGCCCCGTCCCCGAGAAGGGTCCCTATGAGGAACAAACGTCTCGCACTCTGGGCAACGATCGCTGCCCTGTCCCTCGGCGTTGTCGGGGTGGGTGCCCTGGTGGCGCCGGTCTACGGTGCGACCACCGCGGCCGAGGCCGGTGCGTCCGGCCTGGCCGCCGGCGGCTGCGTCGCTGATCCCGCCCTGCGCGGCGCCACGAAGAGTCCGCTCTACACCGTGACGGCGGACGCCACGCCGCTGTTCGTGGAGAAGATGACCAAGTACGCCCCCGAGATGCAGGTGCACTACGCCCACTGCTCCATGGCGGGGGCGGGAACGGCCACCTTCTCGGTCACCGTCGGCGAGGGCTTCAGCTCGTACACCGTCAGCCCCAAGAGCCGGAAGCTCGCCGTCACCCGCAGCGGCAACACCATCACCTTCACCAGCGGGCCGAACTACCTGATCGTCCAGTTCGACACCAAGGAACTGCTGTTCGTCCTGATCGACGCGCCCGAAACGAACGCACCCCAGGTGGGGGACGCCAACGTCAAGAACCTCGCCGACTACGGCGTCGACAACACCGGGGCGACGCTGGTCACCTCCAAGATCCAAAGTGCCATCAACGCCGCGTCCGGGGCGACCCGCAACGTCCTCTACGTGCCGCCGGGCCGGTACCTGGTCGGTGAGCTGTGGATGAAGAGCAACATGACCCTGTACCTGGCAACCGGTGCGGTCCTCTACGGCTCGAACCAGAAGGCGGACTTCAACACCGGCAGCGGTGGGGTGAACATCGAGGGCATGCAGCACGCCTCGCTCCGGATGTTCCAGGTGCGGAACGCCAAGCTGCTGGGTGGCGGGGTCATCGACGGCAACGGGAAGTACCTGCGGGCCCAGGGCATCAACCTGGCCCTGCTGAAGATCGAAGAGAGTTCCGACATCCTGGTCGACGGCATCACCGTCCGCGACTCCAGCTACTGGAACACGCTCGTCTACCGCAGCGACCGGGTCACCATCAGGAACTACAAACTCATCAACTGCCGGCCCACGACGGGCTACAACAACACCGACGGCGTGGACTTCGACGAGTCGACCAACAGCCTGCTGTCCAACGCGTTCCTCTACACCGGTGACGACAACATGGCGACCAAGAACGAGTTCGCCAACAGCGGCACGGTCAACACCAAAAACGTCGTCCACGAGCACATCGTCTGCTACAGCAACTCCGCCTGCGCGAAGATCGGCACCAAGACCGAGGGAACGTCCATGGACGGTGTCGTCTTCCGCGACATCGACGTGGTGAAGGCGGGACGCTCGATGGTGATCGACGCGGTCGACACCGCCGTCGTGTCGAACACCCGGTGGGAGGACGTCAGGGTCGAACAGACCGACAGTCTGATCGACCTCCAGGAAGACCGGCCACCGTCCTGGCGAACGGTGAAGAACACCTCGACGATCCGCAACGCCTACTTCACGAACGTCTCCTCGGACGTGAAGAAGATCGTCAACCTGCACGGACGCTCGTCGAGCGTCAACATCAGCGGCGTGCACTTCAGCAACTTCACCGTCCAGGGCAGGCCGGTCACCAGCCAGACCGACTCGGACGCGACCTGGAACATCAACGCCTATGTCTCGAACATCACCTTCTCCACGACCCCCCCGACCACGCCGCCGCCGACGACCCCGCCGCCCACCACGCCTCCGCCGACCACGCCGCCCCCGACCACTCCGCCGCCCACCACGCCTCCGCCGACCACGCCGCCCCCGACCACTCCGCCGACCACCACGCCGCCCCCGACCACCACGCCGCCGCCGAGCCAGCCCGGCGCCTGCGAGGTGGGCTACACGATGAACTCCTGGAGCGACGGGTTCACCGCCAGCATCCGCATCACCAACCGGGGCACCTCGGCGATCGACGGCTGGACCCTGGCGTTCACCCTGCCCAACGGGCAATCCGTCACCAACGGCTGGAACGCCACCTACACCGGTTCCAGCGGTCAGGTCTCCGCCCGCAACGTCTCGTACAACGCGACGCTGGCAGCGGGCGGGTCCACCGACATCGGCTTCCAGGCCACCCACACCGGCAACACCGGCGAGCCCGACTCCTTCACCCTCAACGGCATCAGCTGCGCCATCTCCTGACCTGACCAGCGAACCGGCCGGTGTGGCCGCATCCCGTCTCGGGACGCGGCCACACCGGCCGCCGTAGGGGCGGGTGATCCGGTGCACCACCGGTGCCGGTGCGCGCGCTGAGCACGGTGCGTCCGCCCGGGTCATGCCCCGGTCGACCCGGGCGGGATCGCGTCCGGCCCGATGGCGCGTCCCCGTCGACCGCGGCGGGCGGCAGTTTGTTCACAGCATTGGAATACCGGAGTTAACCCGGTTCTCGGTTTATCGCGTAATCGAGACGATCGTCGATGTATTCATGTACGATCGTCTATCGCTGACGTACGAGGACGGGGATCTTCCGTGCTGCATGGCCGATGCCACCCCTGATGTCGGCTGCGGCCCTGGTCGCACCAATGGAAGCGTGCCGCCGGTGTCCGGCTGTGGCGGCTGGCTGAGCCGCAGTTCGACTCCTGGGGAAAGACGTCGTCTTCGCATCGTCGGCGACCCCATCCATGGCCAGAACGGCGAGGTGGCAGTGACATGAAGGTTCTCGTAATCGGCGGTGGCCCGGCTGGTAGCACCGCGGCGACAGCGATGGCCCAGTCCGGACTCGACGTGCAGCTCATCGAGAGCGCCCACTTTCCGCGATACCACGTGGGTGAGTCGCTCACGCCGTCGTGCCGGGTGGTGCTGGACGTCATCGGCATGTCGAAAGTCATCGACGACTATGGTTTCGTGAAGAAGAACGGCGGCGTCATCCACTGGGATGACGACCAGTGGGCGTTCGACTGGCAAGAACAGTCCGGAGTGCAGTCGTGGCAGGTGGATCGCAGCGAGTTCGACGCGCTGCTGCTGGAACACGCCCGCCAGAACGGGGTTGCCGTCACCACCGGCGTCACCGGTCGTTCAGTGCGGTTCGCCGACGGCCGGCCCGTGGCCGTGGAGTGCTCCTCGGAGCACGGTGAATCGTTCACCCTGGATGATTTCGACTTTCTGGTCGACGCCACCGGCCGTAACGGGCTGCTCAGCACCCGTCACTTCGGCAACCGTGAGCCGCTGAGCAACCTGCGGAACGTCGGCATCTGGGGCTACTGGACCGGCGCCAGGCTGCTGCCCGAAACGCCGACCGGAGGAATCAACATCATTTCCTCGCCAGAGGGTTGGTACTGGGTGATCCCCATGGCCGGCGGACGGATGAGTATCGGTTACGTCACCACCAAGGACGCCTTCGCCCGTGACCGTTCCGAGCATCCGTCGTCGGACGACCTGTACCGGCACCTGATCGCCGCCTCGCCGACCGTGGCGGACCTGACCGCCGGGGCGGCGTTCCTGGGCACCACCAGGGTCGAGACCGACTACTCGTACATCGCGGATCAGTTCTGCGGGCCGGGTTACGCGATCGTGGGCGACGCCGCGTGCTTCCTGGACCCGCTCCTGTCCACCGGCGTGCATCTGGCGCTCTACAGCGCTCTGACCGCGGCGGCGTGCGTCGCTTCGATGGACCGTGGCGAGGTCAGTGAAGCGGAGGCCCTCAGGTTCTTCGAATTTGCCTACCGTCGTGCGTACATGCGTCTCTTCGCGCTGGTGAGCATCATGTACGAGCGCTATCTCGGTAAGGACGGCTTCTTCCGCACGTCCGACCGGTTGATCGGAGACGAGCAGGCCGCGCAGGCGGACGAAGGTGTCTCCTCCCGTTCCTTCGCGGAGATCATCGGTGGCCTGTCCGACCTGCGTGAGGCGGCCAACTCGTCCACCCGTGTCATCACCGATCAACTGCGGGACGAGGCGGTGCGGGTGCAGCTGCGGGCCGTGCGCGCACCGGACTCCGTCGGGCCCGACTTCACCCCGGTCCGTGGCAACCCGCTCTCCGATGCGGAGTCGGCCGACTACCGCCTCGTCACCAGCCCGCACCTCGGCCTTGAGCGGGTCCGTGAGACGCCTGCCTGAAAGCGCTCACGGTCGCTCCCACCCTGTCCCGACGCCCCGCGCCTGACCCGGGCTCGGCCGGCTGCGCCTGACCCGGGCTGGGCCGGCTGCGCCTGACCCGGGCTGGGCCGGCTGTGCCTGTCGTGCAGGTCGTGACGTGCCGACAGTGCGCGCCCAGGTCATGGTCGCGTAGCTGACCGTGGTTGCCCTGGCCGTGCGGCCAGGGCAACCTGGGGGCTGTACGGCCAGGACGACCCGGGGCCGTGCGGGAGGGGGCGCCGGGTCGGGCCGGCGTTGCGGCCTCGTGCGGTCTTCCTCCCTGTTTGACAGCCGATGGACGTACTGCTAGTTGTTAATAGAGTTTCCTAATTCTTGCGGTGCCCGCCTGGGCGAACGTCGCGTCCGGGCACCGACCGGCCGGCGGCCTGCCGCCCTTCCCCCGAGGAACGCCATGGTGCGCAGAAGAACAGTCGCCTACACGGTGGGCACCCTGCTGACCGGCATCGCGGCGGTCGGCTACGGCCTGCCGTCGGCCAGCGCCGCGGCCGCCGGCCCGATCACCGGTCTGGCCGGTAGGTGCGTCGACGTGGCCGGTGCCAACCCGGCCAACGGCACGGCGGTGCAGCTCTACGACTGCAACGGCACGGCGGCCCAGACGTGGACGGTGGGCAACAGCGACAGCTCGATCCGCGCGCTCGGCAAGTGCCTCGACGTCACCGCCGCGTCGACCACCAACGGCACCAAGATCCAGCTGTACGACTGCAACGGCACCGGCGCCCAGAAATGGACCGCCGCCGGTGGCGGCGCCCTGGTCAACCCCGCCTCGGGCAAGTGTCTCGACGTGACCGACCACAGCACCGCCAACGGCGCCCGACTACAGATCTGGACCTGCGGTGGCACCGCCAACCAGCAGTGGACCCTCCCCGGCGGCGGCACCCCCACCCCGACCCCGACCGCCACCGCCCCGGCCGGCACCAACCTCGACGACCCGGCGAAGAAGGACGTCGCCATGCAGCTCGTCTCGGCGGCCGAGAACTCCTCGCTCGACTGGCGCGCCCAGTTCTCCTACATCGAGGACATCGGCGACGGTCGGGGCTACACCGCCGGCATCATCGGCTTCTGCTCCGGCACCGGCGACATGCTCGAACTGGTCCAGGCGTACACGAACACCAAGCCCGGCAACGTGCTGGCCGGCTACCTGCCGGCGCTGCGCGCCGTCAACGGCACCGCGTCGCACGCGGGCCTCGACCCGAACTACCCCCGCGACTGGCGCACCGCCGCCAACGACCCGGTGTTCCGCGCCGCCCAGGAGGCCGAACGGGACCGGGTCTACTTCACCCCGTCGGTCCGCGACGGGAAGAACGACGGGGTCCGGGCACTCGGCCAGTTCGCCTACTACGACGCGGCCGTCATGCACGGGTACGAGGGCATGCGGCAGATCCGCAGCCGCGCCCTCACCCGGGCGAAGCCCCCGGCGCAGGGCGGCAACGAGCGGACCTGGCTCAACGCGTTCCTCGACGAGCGGGTCGTCGAGATGAAGAAGGAGGAGGCCCACTCGGACACCTCCCGCGTCGACACCGCCCAGCGGGTGTTCCTCGACAACGGCAACTTCGACCTGAACACGCCACTGGTCTTCGCCGTCTACGGCGACCAGTTCCGCATCGGCTGAAACGTGCGGTCCAGGGCGTCGGCGCGGTGCC
The DNA here is from genome assembly GCF_040648835.1 of Micromonospora sp. NPDC049081. NCBI lineage: Bacteria > Bacillati > Actinomycetota > Actinomycetes > Micromonosporales > Micromonosporaceae > Micromonospora > Micromonospora sp. NPDC049081. Next base: position 80,262 of record NZ_JBEZEK010000014.1, read on the forward strand.
GGCGCCCTGGACCGTTCCCTCAGGGTGCCCAGGGTGTCGTGACGTTCCAGGTGCTGTCCGCGGCCCACAGCACGGGTGTGTTCCACGCCGAGCCGCCCGTGCCGTCACTCAGCCAGACCTCCGAGTTGAAGTGCCGCAGGTACCTGCCCCGGAAGTTGTAGGACTCCAACGAGACCCCGCCCCCGCCGACCCCGACCCGGGCACACCAGGTGGCGTCCGCGCGCAGCAGCGCCGAGCCGTCGTCCGGTGAGTTGCGTACGCGCGACTCCTGGTGCCGGAGGAACTGCCCGGGGAAGTTGACCGACTCGAATGAATAGCACGCCGCGTCGGCCAGACCCGCCCGGACCGTGTACGTCGCGTCGTTCCTGAGCACCGCCGAGCTGTTGGCGTCCACGACCTCGGTGTAGGCGAGGCTGTCCCGGTGCCGCAGGAACCGGTTGGTGTACCCGGGAGTCGTCACCTGTAGGGAACGGCGGGTGTTCAGCGGCAGGGCCACCGGTGCCGAGCTGCCGACCGTCCTCGACGCGGCGATGAGGGCCAGATTCGCGGCCCGCACCCGGGCCTGGTCCATCTTGACCACCTGCCGGTCGTAGGTGAGGAATCCGTTCAGCTCACCCTCCTGGTCGGTGATCTCGGTGTAGACCGAGGCGCTGAGCCCTTTGCCGATCATGAGGTTCTGGGTGCCCTGCACCAGGCCGACGTAGCGGTCGGTCAACGCGGTCGCGTTCGGCTGCCACTCGTAGGCGAAGAAGCTGCCGTTCGGGCTCCACTCGTGTCCGGGCGCGCGCAGGCCGAGGCCGCCGAACTCACCGAGCACGGCGATCCGGCTGCCCGACGGCACCGGTGAGCCCGGCCCCAGGTAGACGTGCCAGTCGTCGATGTCGCCGTTGCCGGGATCGCCCAACGACTGGCAGCAGTTGTGGCCGCTGTGCGCGTTGACCAGCCGGGTCGGGTCCTGGGTCTTGACGGCCTGGGCGACCCGGCGGGTGTCGGCCAGCGCCCGCTCACCCCACCCCTCGTTGTAGACGGTGTAGGTGACGACGGCCGGCGAGCTGCGATGCTCGTTCACGATCTCGCGGGCCTCGGCTTCGAGCTGCGCCTGCTGCGCGTCGGTCGCGTTGATGTCCTGCGCGGTCAGGGACGGGACGTCCTGCCACACCAGCAGACCGAGCCGGTCGGCGTGGTAGAACCAGCGCTGCGGCTCGACCTTGATGTGCTTGCGCACCATGTTGAAGCCCAGGTCCTTGTGTTTTTGCAGGTCGAAGGCGAGCGCGGCGTCGGTCGGCGCGGTGTAGAGCCCGTCCGGCCAGAAGCCCTGGTCCAGCGTGCCGGCCTGGAAGACGAACTGGCCGTTGAGCTTGGGCCGTAGGACACCGTTGACCACGCCGGTGCTGATCTCGCGCATCCCGAAGTAGTGGGTGGTCCGGTCGACCTGACCGCCCGCGGCATTACGCAGGGTGATGCGCAGGTGGTAGAGGAACGGGTCGTCGGGCGACCAGCGGCGGGCGTTCGGCACGGGCACCGCGAACTCGGTGAAACCGCCGGTGGCGGAGCCGACCACGGTGGTGCCGTCGAGCGCTTCGGCCAGGACGCGGTGACCGCTGACGTCCCCCCGGGTGAAGACCCGCACGCGCAGGGTGTCGTCGGCCAGCCTCGGGGTGAGGTCGACGCTGCTGATCGAGGCTGTCGGCACCGGTTCCAGCCACACGGTCTGCCAGATGCCCGAGCTGGGCGTGTAGAAGATCCCGCCGGGCTGCTTGGTCTGCTTGCCGATCGGCGGCAGACTGCCGTTCTGCCGGCTGTCCGTCGGGTCCCACACCTTCACCACGATCTCGTTCGCGCCGCCGCGCAACGGCGCGGTGACGTCGAGGGTGAAGGCGTCGTAGCCACCGGTGTGACCACCGACGGCCACCCCGTTGACCCAGACGGTGGTCTGCCAGTCCACCGCGCCGAAGTGGAGCAGCACCCGGCGTCCGTTCCAGCTCTCGGGCACCGTCACCACCCGCCGGTAGAACAGGTAGTTGCGGTTGTCGCCGGCGGCGCGCTGCACCCCGGACAGGGCGCTCTCCACCGGGAACGGCACGTTGATCCGCTCGGGCAGTTCGGTGCCGAACGCCGGGGCGTCGTCGGTGGCGGACTGGCGTAGTTGCCATTCGCCGTTGAGGTTGAGCCAGTCCGACCGGGTCATCTGCGGTCGTGGGTACTCCGGCAGTGGTGTGCCGACGAGTGCCTGGGCGGTCCAGGGGGTGGTCAGCGGTGGGTTCTTGGCCGGTACGGCGCGCGCCGGGGTGGCCGGCGCGGCGAGCAGGCCGGCGACCAGGGTGAGGACGAGTAGCAGGGGGGCGGCGAGGCGGACGGGATCGGGACGTGTCATGCCGTCTCCATCGGACGGGCCGTCAGGGCCGAACTGCGCCGCCGGCGGCTGGCGGTGGGTGTCGGGCGGCCGGTCAGGTCACGTCCGGTCCCCAGGCCGGGCGCGGACGTCGGGGGAAGTCCCGGGCGACAGGTGGCAGTCGGCAGAACTTCCGGGCGGTGTGTATAACGTTATAGATCCCCGGCGGACAACGCGTCAATCCCCATCCGTCGATGCGTTGCCGCCCGCGCGTCCGCCACCCGGATCGGTAGCCTCATCTCCGCACCGCCGCGCTGTGCCCGGTGGACGTCGGCGTCGCTCCGGCGGTCGCGGAGCGGCGGTGCCGGCAACCGGTCGACGGTGCAGGAGGCGGGGACGGCAGATGGGTGTCAGCCTGAAGGACATCGCCGAGCGGGCGGGAGTCTCCCTCGCCACCGTCTCCAACGTGGTCAACGGCTACCGGCCGGTGGGGGAGGTCACCCGGCAACGGGTGCAGCGGGCCATCGACGAACTGGGCTACACCCCCAACCTGAGCGCCCGGCACCTGCGCCGTGGACGCACCGGGTTGATCGCGCTGGCCGTTCCCGAGTTGACCAATCCGTACTTCGCCGAACTGGCGGACGTGGCCATCCGCGAGGCCGCCGGCCTCGGGTACACGCTGCTGATGGAGAACACCGCCGCCGAGCGCGGTGCCGAGTTGGCCCTCCTGGAGGGGGCGCAGCGGCACCTCATCGACGGCCTCATCCTCAGCCCGGTGGCGATCGGTCGGGAGGAGGTGCTGGCCCGGCGGGCCCGGATGCCGTTGGTCCTGATCGGGGAGGGGGTCTACGACGTGCCGTACGACCACGTCGCGATCGACAACGTCGCGGCGAGCCGGACGGCGACCGCGCACCTGGTCGCGCTGGGCCGTCGGCGGATCGCGTTCGTCGGCGCACCGCCGGGGGGCGACCGGCAGTCCGCGCACCTGCGCATCCGTGGCTACCGGGAGGCGCTCGACGCGGCCGGGATCCCGTTCGACCCCGGTCTCGTCGTACCCACGGAGCAGTTCGGTCGAGCGGACGGCGAGCACGCGATGCACCACCTGCTGAGCCTGGACCATCCTCCCGATGCCGTGCTCGCCTACAACGACCTGACCGCCATCGGCGCCCTGCGAACGCTCGCCCGGTCCGGGGCGGGAGTGCCCGACGACGTGGCGGTGGCCGGCATCGACGACATCGAGGAGGGACGCTTCAGCAATCCCACCCTGACCACCGTCGCCCCGGACAAACGCGCGATCGGCCGGTCGGCGGTGCGTCGGTTGGTGGCCCGCATCGAGGGGGAGGGGGGTCCGCCGATGCACGTGCAGCCCTCCTTCCGCCTCATCGAGCGGGAGAGCACCGGCCCGGCGCGCTGACCGGCCCCTTCCGGGGTGCCCGGTGTGTCGTCCCGCAGGCGGGTGGTCTCTCCCGCGTGGGCACCGGCGCGGCCGGGGCCCGGCAGGAGGCCGTGCCCTGCGGGCAAGCGACGGTAACTCGTTGCTCACGGGTGACTACTCCACAAGCACTCTCCCGCCAGGTGAGACAGCATTGCAAGCCTACTAATCCTATCGGCAGGATAGGAAATCAAAGGGCTGGCGTTGTCGTGCTGGTCATTGGTCTGCCGGGGTGGAGAACGACGCGCCCCACGTACCGAAAGATGGGATGTCGATGACCGTCACGCACCCCGTCGGTGCCGAGGAGGTCGTGCTCGGCGGCGGCCGGTCGCCCGCACCGCCGGACCGCCCACCCGCCACCGGCACCGCCGCACGCCTCACCCGACCACTACCCGCCCTGCTGCTCGTCGGCCTGCTCGCCGCCGGCTGGCAGCTCATGGCACACACCTCCGACAGCGCCCTGATCCCCGGCCTCGGCGACATCGCCCGCAACCTGGCCGACATCACCACCAGCGGCGCGCTGGGGGAGAACGTCCGGGTCACCCTCACCCGCGTCACCCTGGGCTTCGCCGCGGCATTCGTCGTCTCCGTCGCCGCCGGCATCGCGATGGGCCGCAGCGAATGGCTCCGCCGCTTCCTGGAGCCCGCCGTACTCATCGGACTGGCCACCCCCGGCCTGGTCAAAGCCCTGCTGTGCGTGATCTGGTTCGGGGTCAGCCTGGTCAACCCCGTCCTCACCGTCGCGCTCGCGGCAGCACCCGCGCTGACCATCAACATCGCCCAGGGCGTCCGCGCGGTCGACCCGGCGCTGGGCGAGATGGCCCACGTCTACCGGCTCGACGCGCTGACCCGGCTGCGATACCTGTGGCTGCCCGCCATCGTCCCCGACCTGTTCACCGGAGCCCGACTGGGCATCGCCATGGCCTGGAAGGTCATCGTGCTGGTGGAGATCTTCGGCCTCGCCGACGGCGTCGGCTACCAGCTCAACCTGGAGTTCTCCCAACACAACGTGGCCGGCGTACTCGCCTGGACCGTCGCCTTCGCCCTGGTCATGGCCGCCATCGAGTACGGGCTGCTACAGACCCTGGAACGCCGCGCGGTGCGCTGGCGGCGGGTGGCCCTGCGATGAGCACCCGGATCAGCCTCGACGGCGTCGACAAGACGTTCACCAACCGGCGCACCGGCGAACGGCAACAGATCTTCCGCGACTTCTCCCTCACCCTCGCCCCCGACGAACTGGTCGCCGTGGTCGGCGGCTCCGGCACCGGCAAGACCACCCTGATGCACCTGATCGCCGGCCTGGAACGCCCCGACCGGGGCACCGTCTCCACCGGCGGCACCCGACCCCGCCTCGGCATGGTGTTCCAACAACCCCGGCTGCTGGACTGGACCTCCGTCGAGACCAACGTACGGCTCGCCGCGACGGCAGCCGGCATCGACACCACCGAGGTCGCCCCGATCCTCGACGCCGTCGGCCTGACCGACTACGCCCGGTCGTACCCGTCGGTGCTCTCCGGCGGGCAACGCCAACGCGTCGCCGTGGCCCGCGCGTTCGTCGTCCGACCCGAGGTGCTGCTGCTCGACGAACCGTTCAGCGCCCTGGACGAGCTGACCGCCCGCCGCCTGCGGCTGCTGCTGCAACAACTCTGGCTGCGGACCCCGCGCACCGGCCTGCTGGTCACCCACAACGCGCTGGAGGCCGCGTTCCTCGCCGACCGGGTGGTGGTGCTCGGCGGACGCCCCGCCGAGGTGGTCGGGGAGTACCGCATCGACCGCCCGCGCCCCCGAAGCCCCGAGGACCCCGAACTGTTCGACGTGCACCGCCGCATCGTCGCCGCCCTCACCTGAACCCGCCCGACCCCGCAGCGCGGCCACCGGCCCGCCGCCATCACCCGCGCGCCGGGCACCCACCCTGAACCACCTGGAAGGAACCCCCGTGTCCACGACACCCCTCACCCGACGATCCCTGCTGCGTGCCGCCGGGCTCCTCGCCGGCGGCGCCGGCGCGGCCACCCTGCTGACCGCCTGCGGCGCCGACGAGCCGGCCGCCGCCGGCACCCGTAGCGCCAAGGTGCAGCCCCGCAGCCCCGGCACGGCGGGGGCGATCCGCGACTCCGTGGCCGAGCAGTTCGCCCTGGAGAGCAAGCACGGGCTCCGCCTCGACCGCAAGGCCGGCGGCGGCCCCGGCGCGGGACAGGAACAACTGCTCACCGGCGTGCTCGACATCTACGCCTTCGGCCCGCTCGGCGCGACCGAGGTGAACACCAACGGCCACGACGTGGTCATCGTCGGGCCGTCGCTGTGGAACCACGGCCGCTGGATCGTCCCGGCCGACAGCCCGTACCAGAGCATCGCCGACCTCAAGGGCAGGAAGGTCGGCGTGCAGCCACCCAGCAGCGACACCTACCGGGCGGCGGCCCTCGCCGCGGCCGTCAACGGCATCCGCTTTGACCGCGAGTTCAAGCTGTTCACCGGGCAGCCCATCGCCAACCTCGCCCTGTACGAACGCGGCGACCTTGACGCGATCATCGCCATCGAACCCAACGCCACCCGCCTGGTCGGCTCCGGAAACCGGCAGCTCGCCTCCGTCGACGAACTGTGGCGCACGGGCACCGGCGACAGCAGCCCGCTGTTCCTCAACGGCACCGCCGTACGCCGCGACTGGCTGGCCGCCAACCGGGAGACCGCCAGGGCGTACGTCGACTTCACCCTGGAAGCCTGGCAGCTGATCAAGAAGGACCCCACCCTGATCGGGAAGTACCACGCCGACTACGGCGTACCCGCCGACGAGAAGAAGGCCATCGAACTACTGCCGGAACGGCTCGCCCCGGTCTACGCCGACGTGTGGGACGACACCGTCTTCGCCAACCTCGACAAGCAGATCGACCTGGCCGTCGAGGTCGGCGTGCTCAAGAAGCGGGCCGACAAGCCGGTGTACGAGAAGCTCTGACCCCGATGACCCTGCCCTGGCGCAGCCGCGCCGCCCTGCTCGTGTGCTGCGGGACGCTGTTCCTCGGCGTCCTCGACGGCGCGGCGCTGAACCTGGCCCTGCCGTCGGTGCAACGCGAACTGCGCCTCAGCACGGTCGAGTTGCAGTGGGTGGCCACCAGCAACGCCCTGGTCCGGGCCAGCCTCACCCTGCTCTGCGGCGCGATCGCCGACCGCTACGGGCGACGGCGGATGTTCCGCGTCGGGCTGCTCGTGTTCGTCGGGGGGTCGCTGCTCTGCGCGGCGGCCCCGCACGCACCCGCCCTGATCGGCGCCCGGGGCGTGCAGGGCGTCGGGGGCGCGTTGATGGCCCCGCCCGCCCTCGCCCTCATCGCCAACCTGTTCCCCGACGCGCTGCGGCGCGGCCGGGCGCTGGGCACCTGGAGCGCGACGGCCGGAGTCTCCGCCGCCTGCGGGCCCCTGGTCGGCGGGCTCCTGGTGCAGGCCGCCGGCTGGCGCAGCCTGTTCGCCGTGAGCGTCGCCGGCGCGGCGCTGCTGTACCTGGGCACCCGACTGCTACCCCCGGGCGTCGTCGACGGGCCACCCCGACGCCTCGACGGGCTGGGCAACACCCTGGCCGCCCTGGTCCTGGTCGGCTTCACCTTCGCACTCATCGACGGCCCCGGCCGGGGCTGGCTGACCGGCCCGGTCCTGGTCGCCGTCGCCGTGGCGGTCGCCGCCGCCGTCGGCTACCTGCCGGCCGCCCGCCGCCGCCCCGACCCGGTGCTCGACCCGCAGCACCTGGCGGTCCCCGCCCTGCGCGGCGCGGTCCTCACCGCGATCGTGGCGTACCTGGCGCTGGGTGGGTTCACCTTCGTCAACACCTTCTACCTGCAACAGGTCCGCGGATACAGTCCGCTGGCCACCGGCCTGCTCACCCTGCCGACCACCCTCGGCACACTCGTGCTCGCCAACGTCTCCGGCCGGTTCGTCGGCCGGCACGGCGGCCGGCTGCCCGCCACCGTCGGGCACCTGTCGTTCGTGGCGTCGATGACCCTGCTCGCCCTGACCGTCACCACCGACGCGGGCCTGACCCCGCTGCTCGTCGGCTACCTCCTGCTCGGCGCCGGCATGGGCCTGGTCAACCCGCCGGCCACCAACACCGCAGTGAACAGCCTGCCCCGCGACCGGGCCGGGGTGGCCAGCGCCATCACCAGCGCCTCCCGGCAGATCGGCACCAACCTCGGCGTCGCCGTCCTCGGCGCGGTGGTGGTGTCGGTACTGGCCCTCACCGGCCAGCCCACCGACGACATCGCCCGTGTCGCCACCGAGGCGGGCGACGACTTCACCACCGCCCTGCGCGTCGCGTACGGGCTCGTCGCGGCCACCGCCGCGTACTGCGCGTACGCGACGTGGCGGCTGTTGCGACCGCCGTCCGCCCCGACCCCGGGGGAGGAGGTGATGGGGATCGGGGCCACCTCGACGGCACCACCGACCGCCACACCCGCCCGATAACGCACAGCACGACACCAGCACAGAAGGGACCACCACGGTGGCACTCAAGAAGGTCCGGAGCGTCCGCAGCGGCGCCATCTTCACCCTGCCGTACCTCGTCGGCCTGGAGCACGGCTACTTCGCCGAGGAGGGCATCGACCTGGAACTGGTCGCCCCCGGCTCGTACGATGCGGTGCTCAAGCCGATCGAGGAGCACGAGCTGGTCAGCTCGTTCGGCGGCATCTCCACACCGTTCGAGAGCGGCGACGTCTCCCTCTACCGGGCCTGCGAGTGGGGGCAGATCCGCCGCTCCCACGACAGCGGACGCGGCGGCCAGATCATCGCGAAGCGGGCCTCGGTGGCCAGCCAGGCGATCTTCGTGCGGCCCGACTCCGACATCAAGCACCCGCAGGGCCTGGCCAACCGGACCGTCGGCGTCAACTTCCACCACGGCTCGCACTACCTGGCCATCCAGTCCCTGGAGGGTTTCCTGGAGTCCGACGAGATCAAGGTGGTGCACGCCGGCGGGCCGGCCGAGCGGTTCCGCAAGCTGCGCGACGGCGAGATCGACGCGGTCGCGCTGATGGAGCCGTGGACCACCGCCGCCGAGAAGCTCGGGTACGTGCTGATCACCGAGGCGTTCTACGTCGGCTCGGAGATCGCCAGCGCCGACGTCGACCCGGAGACCTTCGCCGCCGTCGACCGGGCCGTCCGCCGGGCCGTCACGAAGATCAACGAGGACATCCGGCCGTACCTGCACCACTTCGTCGCCGAGGTCCCCGAGGACCTGGTGAAGCTGGAGCCGGCCGACTTCCGGCTGGGCCGGCTGCGCTACGTCGACCCGGAGCCCTACCCCGAGGCCGAGTTCGAGCGCACCTACCGGTGGATGGTGAAGTGGGGCCTGATCACCCCCGAATCGACGTTTACCTCCATCGTGGACAACCGGGTCGTCTCGGTCTGACCCGCGCGCGGGGCCGGCCCGGCCGACGACGTCCGGCCCGGCCCCGCACCGCGGTCAGCCCCCGTCCGACGACGAAACCGTCGGGCCGGACCCGCGCCGGCCACCACCGCCTTCGACCGGCCCACCCCCGCCGGGACGCGAACCGACGTCGCCGGGTGACCGGGGCGGGGCGACGACCAGGAAGGTGAAATCCTCGCGGGCCCTGGCTCCGACGGGCAGGGGCAGGCGGATGCGCCCGGAGTCCACCATGCCCCGCAGGGCGGGACGACTCAGGCCGAACCCGGCGGTGAGCAGCTTCTCGACCCGGACGGGCGCCGGCAGCTCGAACCTGACGACGACCTCCAGTGGCGCGGCGTCCGCATCCTGCAGGTCGTAGAACGGCAGGTCGGTGTCCAGCTGCCAGGTGCCGGTCCAGTCGAGCTGGTGGCCGGCCCGACGGGCGAGTGTCGCGTCCATGGTCAACTGTCGCACCACGGCCGGATCGTTGTTCTCGAACAGCCGCAGCCGTTCGTTGTCCAGTGCCCGCACGTTGACGCGTTCGTGGACGGGAATCTTCGACGTGCGACCGCACCGGTCGCAGCAGATCAACAACCACACGTCGAGCAGCTTGTGGTTGGCGTTGACCCGGACCTTGCCGGTGGGGTGGTGCCGGGCGGACCTGCACGACACGCAGGACCTGACGATGGCGGGTAGTCCGAGCTCGCTGACCACCCACAGCGCTTTGCGGTCGATGCCGGGCCCATGGCCGTGGGCCGGCACGCGGAGATGGCGGGAACTGTTCATGGCTTCGGCGATTCCAGGGTCTAGGCAGGAGACGCCCGGGGGTGCGATGGCACGCCGGGGGTGCGTCCCGGATCCGGTGGCGGGCAGCCGGCATCTCGGCGGGGAGCATGCCGGCTGGCGCGACGTCGCAGATCACGTCGCGTGAAGGAAGCCCGCACCGGTCACCCGGTGCGGGCTTCGAGTGGCACGACGAATGAGACGGGGAGCTGACTCGAACCCGTCGTCATCGCGCACGTGCGCACTGGTCACCGACCCATGCGCGTCAGCATGGTCAACCCGCGCGACGAGGGACAACCGGTTTTCCGTGCGACCCCGCCGCCCGGAAGACGAAATCCACTGTCGGTCGTGGCCGGGAGGTAGTAGAAAGCTGCCGTGAAAGAGACTCTGGAGTTCGCTGACCTGTTGCGCCTGATGGACGAACGATCGGGCGCGTTCCGGGCGGCGGTCGCGACGGCACCCAGCCTCGACGTGCGGGTGCCGACCTGCCCGGAGTGGACGCTGTTCGACCTGGTGCAGCACCTGGGCGAAGGGCGACGCAGGTGGGCCGCCATCGTGGCCGCCGGCCCCGCCGACGCTCCACCGGCGATGTCCGCCCCGGTGGTTCCCCGGGAGCGCGAGGCGCTGCTGGACTGGTTCGCCGCGTCGACGAAGGAACTGCTCGACGCGCTGCGCGATGCCGGCCCGGACCGCGGTTGCTGGACGTGGTGGGGTCCGTCGCAGTCGCCGCAGACGACCGGCGCCGTCGCCCGACACCAACTCCAGCAGGTCGCCGTGCACACCTACGACGCCCAGGCCGCGCTGGGCACCCCGCAGCCGCTGCCGGACGAGGTGGCCCTCGACGGTGTCGACGAGTTCCTGACCACCTGCGTCGCGACGACCATCGCCTGGCCGCACCAGCCCGCGGTCGTCGACTACCACGCCACCGAGGGCCGGTCATGGCGAACCTGGTTCTCCGCCGACGGCGCCCGGACCGCCCGCCTCCCCACGCCGGTCGCCGTCGAGGACCCGCAGCTGGCCTATGTCTCCGCCCGGGGCACGGCCCACGAGCTGGTCCTGTTCTGCTACGGCCGGATTACGATGGATTCGCTGCGGGTCGACGGCGACCGGCGTGTCTTCGACCAGTTGATCGCCTGGGAGCCGGAGGAGTAGCACGCGACGACGGACCCACCCGCCGTGCGCCGACCTCGGCGCACGGCGGTGGACCCTGGCAGCTCGGCTCGGCTCGGCTCGGCTCGGCTCGGCTCGGCTCGGCTCGGCTCGGCTCGGCTCGGCTCGGCTCGGCTCGGCCCGGCCCGGCCCGGCCCGGCCCGGCCCGGCCGGACAGCGGACGGAGCCGCGCCGCGACGACCTCCCCGACGGGGGCCGCCGCCCACGCAGTACCGGCGCCGGGTCAGGCCCGGTCCCCGGCCCAGGCCGCCTCCAGGATCGCGGTCAGGCTCGCGGTGTCGGTCGGGCCCGGATGGTTCTGGATCAGGCGGGTGACGCCACCTGCCATCTCCGCGAAGCGGGGAAGATCGGCGCGGGCCACCCCGATGTCGGCCAGGGTGGGTGGGATGCCGATGTCGGCGAGGAGCCCGTCGAGCCAGCTGAGGAACGTGTCTGCGGCCTCGGTATCCGAGGCGTCGGCGACGTCGAGCCCGCACACCCCGGCGAGGACGGCCAACCGGTCGCCGACAGCGTTTCTGGCCGCACGCAGCGCGTAGGGCAGCAGCAGTCCGACACCCAGACCGTGCGGCGTGTGCGTGGCCGCGCCGATGGGGTACTGGAGCGCGTGCGGGGCCGCGTTGCCCGCGTGGGAGAAGGCGAGCCCGGCGAGCACCGACCCGTAGGACATGTCCGCCCGCGCGTCGGTGTCGCCGCCGTCCCTGACGGCACGACGCAGGCTCCGGGCGATCCGCTCGGCGGCCCGCAGCGCGTAGTGGTCGGTGACCGGGTTGCGGCCGAGGAACACCTGCTCCACCGGATCGCGCGGTCCGTGGGGCCGGGGCCGCGCCGTGTAGCTCTCCACCGCGTGGCAGAACGCGTCGATGCCCGAGTGTGCGGTGACGGTCGCCGGGCAGGTGTAGGTGAGTTCGGGGTCGACGATGGCGAAGTCGGGCACGATGTGGACGCTGGAGACCCCCACCTTCAGCGCACGGTCCGGGTCGGTCAACACCGAGACGGGGGTCAGCTCGGAACCGGTCCCCGACGTCGTGGGGACCGCGACCAGCGGAATCGTCGGCCCCGGCACCCGCGCCTCACCGTAGAAGTCGCGCGGCGTCCCACCGTGCCGCCGGATGACCCCGACGATCTTGGCGAGGTCGATCACCGTGCCACCCCCGACGGCGAGGATCACGTCGGCGTCCACCGCGGCGGCGGCCGAGACCGCCAGGTCGACATCGGTGAGCGGTACGTCCGGGGTCGCGTCGGAGAACACCTCGACGACCTCGACCCGCTCCCGTACGGCGGCCACGATCCCGGCCACCCCCGGCTGCCCCAGCAGGATCCGGTCGGTCACGATGAGGACCCGCGAGCCACTCTCGGCCACCACCCGGGGGATGTTCTGCGCGACCCCTTCGCCGACTATCAACTGGCGCGGTCCGCGGACGGTCTCAAGCATGTCGGTGCCTCTCCGGAACGTCGGCGGCGATGTGCTGGGCGGACCGCCAGGTCACCTGCGGGACCCCGACGGCGTCGGTGAGGTCGGCCGCCCGGGCGGCCCGGACGGCGCGGACGCCTCCCGGGCGGGGACCGGGCAGGTCGGACGGGCACCGGACGCGACGATCTCCGGTGGATACCCGGGGCGGGAGGCCGGTCACGGGAGGTCGATCGCCGCGTAGGTGAGGTCGAGGTACTCCAGGATGCCCTCGTGCGACCCCTCCTTGCCGATCCCGGACTGCTTCACGCCACCGAACGGGGCCGACGGGTCCGAGATCAGGCCACGGTTGATGCCGACCATCCCGGTTTCCAGCCCCTCGGCGAACCGGAGCGCCCGCCGCAGGTCACGGGTGAAGACGTACCCGACGAGGCCGTGCTCGGTGTCGTTGGCCCTCGCCAGCACCTCGTCGTCGGACGTGAACGAGATGATCGGCGCCACCGGGCCGAAGATCTCCTCCCCCAGCATCCGCGCCTCCCCGGGCACGTCGACGAGGACCGTGGGCGGATAGAAGTGCCCCGGCCCGGCCGGACGCTCACCACCCACCAGGACCCGGGCGCCGCGACCGACCGCGTCGGCGACCAGCTCGTCGATCCGGGTGACCGAGGCATCGTCGATCAACGCCCCGACGTCCACACCGTCGTCGAGACCGGGGCCCACCGACAGCGCACCCATCCGCTCGACGAAACGCGCCGTGAACTCCTCGCGTACCGGCTCCTCGACGTAGATCCGGTTGGCCGCGACGCACGACTCCCCGATGTTGCGCATCTTGGCCACCATGGCACCGTCCAGCGCGACGTCCAGGTCGGCGTCGGCACACACGATCAGGGCCGCGTTGCCGCCCAGTTCCATCGAGGTACGCAGCACGTTGTCCGCGGCCTGCCGGAGCAGCACCCGCCCGACCTCGGTCGAGCCGGTGAACGACAGCTTGCGGGTCCGGGCGTCGGCCAGCAGCGCGGAGACCACCGCGCCGGAACGCCTGGTGGTCACCACGTTGACGACCCCCGGGGGTACGCCGACCTCTGCCATGATGCGGGCCAGCAACAGCATGGTCAGCGGTGTCTGGGCGGCCGGCTTGGTGATCGTCGTGCAGCCTGCGGCCAACGCAGGGGCGATCTTGCGGGCACCCATGGCCAGCGGAAAGTTCCACGGCGTCACGAAGACGCACGGTCCGACCGGCTTCGGCACGGTGAGGATGCGGTATCCACCCGCAGGGGCGGTGCTGTAACGCCCCTCGACCCGTACCGCCTCCTCGGCGAACCACCGGAAGAACCCGGCGCCGTAGGCCACCTCCGCCCGGGCCTCGGCGAGCGGCTTGCCCATCTCCAGCGTGATCAGCCGGGCGACCTCCTCGGACCGTTCGGTCAGCACCCGGTACGTCGCGGTCAACAACTCCGACCGTTTCCGTGGCGGGGTCGCCGCCCACTGCGCCGCCGCCCCGCTCGCCGCGTCCAGGGCGGCCAGCCCGTCGGCGACGTCGGCGTCCGCCACCTCGGCGATGGTCCTGCCGGTGGCCGGGTCCTCGACGGCGAAGGTGACGCCGCCCGTGGCGTCGCGCCAGGCGTCGCCGATTCGCAGCCGTCGGTGCTCGGGGGCCAGAACGTCCATCGGGTCACTCATTGCGTCGCCTCCTGTGCTCGTCGTGGTGCTGTCCGGGTGCCCGGCGATCGCGCCGCGCGCAGTCGGACGGGTCACCCGCCCCCGCCGGGGCGCGGTTGGAAGATGGCTTCGTCTGCGGTGCCGCCCGCACCACCGACCGCCCTCGCGGGCGCTGGTCGTCAGGCCGTGCTCACCGGTGACGCTCCACGGGGGTACCTGGCGGCGCCTGGTGCCGGTGCCGCCCGACGTGGCTACCGCCCGGCCTCGGACAGCGACAGCCCGGTGCCCGCGTCGAACAGGTGCGCCCGGTCCAGGTCGACCGCGACGAGCACCTGTTCGCCAGGCGTACCGGTGATGGTGGGTCGAGACTTGACCTTGAGGATCTGCGCCCCGACCCGGACGTCGACCACCGTGCGGTCGCCGAGCGGCTCCAGCCCGTAGAGCTCTCCCGGCAACGTGGCGCTTGCGCGCCGCTCGACGGACAGGTCCTCCGCACGCAGGCCCAGCAGCAGCGGGCGGCCGTCCTGCGCGGCGGCCCAGCGGGGCCGCGGCAGCGTCCAGCCTGCCGCACCGACCAGGCGGTCCCCCTCGGCGTGGCAGGGGAGCAGGCTGATCGGCGGGCTCCCGACGAATCCCGCGACCCACTGGTTGGCGGGACGCTCGTACACCTCGGTCGGGGTGCCTACCTGTTGCACCTTCCCCTCCTTGAGGACCGCGACCTGATCGGCCATGGACAGCGCCTCGACCTGGTCGTTGGTCACGTAGACGAAGGTCGCCCCGAGGCTGCGGTGGATGCGGGTGAGCTCGGTACGCATCTCGACGCGGAGCTTGAGGTCGAGATTGGTCAGCGGCTCGTCCATGAGGAACGCGCGGGGGCTGCGCACCAGCGCCCGGGCCAACGCGACCCGCTGCATCTCACCGCCGGACAACTGCGCGGGACGACGGTTCAGCAGACGCCCGATGTGCAGCAGGTCCGACATCCGCTCGACGGCGGCGGAGATCTCGCCCGACGGACGGCGGCGGGCCCGCAACGGTGATGCGATGTTCTCGTACACCGTGTGTCGCGGGTAGAGGGCGTAGTTCTGGAAGACCATCGCGAGGTCACGGGCGGCCGGGGCGTCGGTGGTCGCGTCCCTGCCGTCCAGGTGCACCGTTCCGGCGTCGAGCCGGTCGAGGCCGGCGATCGCCCGCAGGGTCGTCGTCTTGCCCGCCCCGGAGGGCCCGAGCACCACGAAGAACGCGCCGTCCGGCACGTCCAGCGTCACCCCGTCCAGGGCCTGGACCTTACCGAAGGACTTGCACAGCCCCTGTACCGCAACGGTTCCCATCAGGCCACCAGCTCTTCCGTGCGTACGTCGTAGACCGCCGGTGTCCCGCCGGTGTGCCGCAGCCCGACCTGGGCGTCGGCGGCGAACCGGACCGTCGGTGGCATCCGGACCCGGACGTCGCGTCCGCCGCTGTGGTCGACCACGTAGATGATCTCGTCGCCCAGCCACTCCGCCGACACCACGCGGGCCGGGACCGACCGGTCCGCCCCCGGTGCGGTGACCTCCAGCGCCTCCGGCCGGACCCCGGCGACCAGTGGGCGGTCGCGGGGCAGGCCGGGCGGTGGCGTGAGGACCAGTCCGCCCTGACCGTGCAGCTTCCCGTCGGCCACCTCCACCTCGATGAGGTTCATCGGTGGGGAGCCGATGAACGCCGCGCAGAACAGGCTCGCCGGCCGGTCGTACACCTCGAGCGGGGTGCCGATCTGCTCGACACGGCCCTTGTTGAGGATGGCGATGCGGTGACCGAGCGACATCGCCTCGACCTGGTCGTGGGTGACGTAGACCATCGTCGCCCCCAGCTCCCCCTGCAGGTGCTTGATCTCGGTGCGCATGTCCGCCCGCAACTCGGCGTCCAGGTTGGTGAGGGGTTCGTCCATCAGGAAGGCGCGCGGCCGGCGCACCAGGGCGCGGGCGAGCGCGACCCGCTGCTGCTCTCCGCCGGAGAGCTGACGGGGCCGCCGGTCCAGCAGCGGACCGAGCCGCATCAGCCGGGCCGCCTCCTCGACCCGCGCCTGCACCTCGTGCTTGGGCAGTCCCTCGGCCCGCAGCGGGAACGCCAGGTTGTCGCGGGTCTTCAGGTGCGGGTACAGCGCGTAGAACTGGAACACCATGGCGATGTCGCGTTCGGCCGGCGGCAGGTCGTTGACCAGCGTGTCGCCGATGCGGATGTCGCCGCTGGTCTGCCGCTCCAAACCGGCGATCGCCCGTAGCGTGGTGGTCTTGCCGCACCCCGACGGGCCGAGCATCACGAACAGCTCGCCGTCGCCGATGGACAGGTCGACGTGCTCGACGGCGACCGTGCCGTCCGGGTAGCGCTTGTGCAGGGCGCTCACCTCGATGCCCGCCATCAGCGTCGCACCGCCCCGAGGGTCACACCGGCGACGAGGTGCCGGCGGACCAGGTAGGCGAAGACGAGCACCGGCAGGGCGAACACCACCGAGGCGGCGGCGACCAGACCCCAGTCGACGGTGGTGCCGCCGATCAGGCCGGCGATGGCCGGTGGTGCCGTCCGTACGTCGTCGCTGGAGGTGAGGAAGATGGCGAACACGAACTCGTTCCACGAGAAGATGAGCGCGAAGACCGCCGTCGCGGCGATGCCGGGCACGAGCAGGGGCAGGGTGAACTTCCCGAACGCCTGCAGGCGGCTGTAGCCGTCGAGCATGGCGGCGTCCTCGTACTCGGCGGGCACCTCGTCGACGAATCCCTTCATCATCCAGATCGTGAACGGGACGTTGAACGCGGCGTAGATGAGGATCAGGCCGAGCTTGCTGTCGATGAGTCCGACCTGGCGGTACATGAGGAAGATCGGCACCACGACCACCACGGGCGGCATGAAACGGGTGGACAGGATGAAGAACAGCTGGTCCTTCTTGGCCTTCAGGGTGAAGCGGGAGTAGGCCCAGGCCGCCGGCACCCCCAGCACGGTGGCCAGCACCGTGGACACCCCGGCGACCACCACGGAGTTGAGGAACGCCACGGACAGGGCCGAGCGGCCACCGTCGGCGCCGACGAAGACGTCCCGGAAGTGGTCGAGGGTGACCGTGAAGCCGAAGAACTCGGCCGGCACGGCGTAGACGTCCCGGTTCTCCTTGATGGACGTCTCGATCATCCAGAGCACCGGGAAGAGCATCACGACGGCCAGCACGGTCAGCAGCACGACCTCCAGTACCGACCGGCCACGGCCCCGACGGCGTACCCGGCGTGCGGGGGGCGGGCGGTCCGGGGTCGGGCCCGCGGACACGGCCTCGTCGACGGAGACGGCCATCAGCCCTCCTTGAGCTTGTTCAGGTAGCGCAGGTAGAGCTGCGTCAGGACGATGACGACGAGGACCATGAGGATGCCGTACGCCGAGGCGGTGCCGGTGTTGAAGCCCAGGAACGCGACCTTGTAGACGTGGAACGACAGCGTCTCGGTGGAGACCCCCGGTCCTCCGCTGGTGAGGATGTAGACGAGGTCGAACAGCCGGAACGCCTCGATGGCCCGGAACAGCACGGCGATGAGCAGCAGCGGCCAGACCAGCGGAAGGGTGATGGTGCGGAACCGGAACCACTCGGACGCCCGGTCGATCGAGGCGGCCTCGTACAGGTACTTCGGGACGGCGGTGAGGCCGGCGAGCGCGATGAGCATGATGAACGGCGTCCACTGCCAGGTGTCGACGACGATCAGGGAGACCAGTGCGGTCCGCTGCCGGGTGAGCCACTCCACCTGTCCCAGACCCAGTGAGCCGAGCATGCTGTTGACCACGCCGAACTGCGCGTCGAGCATGAACCGCCAGAACAGCCCGACCACGACCGGCGACAACATCATCGGCACCAGGAACAGGGTGGTCAGCACTCCGCGCCCGTGGGTGCGCCGGGAGATCAGGTAGGCGATGGCGAAGCCGAGCACGGTCTGCAGGGTGACCGCGCCGACCACGTAGATCAGCGTGGTCAGGGCCCGCTGGTGGACCTGCGCCGAGGTCAGGATGGCGGTGTAGTTGCCGAACCCGACGAACCGGGCGGGCCCGCCACGGGTGGCCGAGTAGTCGGTGAACGACAGGTACAACGCCCACAGCAGCGGGAACACCGACATGCCGAGCAACAGCAGCAGCGCGGGGGAGACGAAGACCACGGCGAGGCCACGGTCGCTGAGCCGGCGGCGGGACCGGCCCGGTGCAGGTGGCGTCGCGGACACCACCTGCCCGGGGCGGTCGGTCGTCAGCGGGACGGGGTCTTTCACAGCCCGCCGCCGCCCTTGCGGTTGCTGGAGTCGAGTACGCCCTGCTGCTCCCGGGCGATGTCGTCGAGCGCGGCCTTCGGGTTCTTCGCACCGTTGAGGGCCGCGTTGACGCCGGTGTTCTCGATGTCGACCAGACGCGCGTACTCGGGCACGTTCCACATGTCCCGCATCCGCGGCACCGAGTCGGCGTACACCTGGTTGAACGGCCCGGCGTTGAGGAACTCGGGTGACTGCAGGGCATCCGTACGCGCGGGCACGCCACCGGCCGCGGCCCACTTCTTCTGCACGTCGGCCTGCTCGAACCACCGCATGAAGTTCAGCGCCTCGGCCTGCTGCGCCGAGGGGGAGTAGGCCGACACGTGCATCCCCATCCCGCCGAGCGGGACCAGGTTCGTCTTCTGGGTGGGCAGGGTGGCGAACCCCAGCTTGCCGAGGATCTGCTCCCGGCTGGTGCCGAGCGTCGACTGCTTCGGGTCGAGCAGGCCGCCGCTGGCGGCGATCCAGTTGAACGCGATGCACGCCTTGCCCTGGGCGACTGCGGCGTTCACCTCGTCGATGAACCAGTTGCCGGAGCCCTTGGCGGTCAGCGGCTTCATCTTGTTGACCAGGACGTCCATCGCCTCGTGGCCCGCGGTGTCGTTGAGGACGCCGTCGATCTTGCGGTCCTTGGCGTTCCAGAGGTTGCCGCCGTAGACGCCGTTGACCGTGTTGTAGGTGACGGCTGCCGCGTCGGAGCCGTTGGCCTGGTGGAAGGCCAGCCCGCTGACGCCCGGGTTGTCCGCCTGGCACTTCGCGGCGACCGAGATCATCTCGTCCCAGGTCTGCGGGGGCTTGTCGCCGATCAGGTCCTTGCGGTAGATCATCGTCCAGGTGTCGCCGAGCAGCGGCAGCCCGTACAGACTGGCGTTCTCGTCGCGCTTGCCGGTCTCGGCCTGCGGGAACTGGCCGTACGCCGCGAGCAGGTACGGGTTGTAGGCGTCGACGTCGATGTTCTTCTTGACGAAGTCGGTGAGGTCGAGGATGTTGCCGTTCGTCACGGCCTCGCCGATGTGTTGCGAGTCCAGGATCGCGATGTCGAAGTCGGTCTTACGCGCGGCGAACTGGGTGAACATCGCGTCGTGCCAGTTCGCGTTCGGCACGGTGTTGACCTTGATGGTGGCGTTCGGCCGTTCCTTCTTGTACTCCGCGTTGGCGAAGTCCTCCAGGGCGTGGGCGGGGGGCCAGTCGAACCAGATGAAGCTGAGGGTCAGCGGGTCCTTGGTGAGTTCCGGGATGGTCGCCGGTGCCTTCGGGGCGCTCGCCTTCGTGTCGTCGTCCTGGCCGTCGCCGCAGGCGGCCAGGGTCGTGGCCAGCAGGAGCATGGCCGCCGTCGCCAGCCGCACCTTTCGGCCGGAAACGGATGTTCGTCCAACTCGCTTCGGATGCCGCATGGGGGTTCCTGCTTTCTGGGGTGGTGGGGACTTCTAGAGCCTCGCTAGGTGCCTCGCCGAGCAGGTGCCGGGTCGTTTCAGGCGTGGTGCCGGTCCGGCGCGGTGGTCGACCCGTGGACGGTGGTCACGGACCGCCGCGACGTGCCGGTCGTCAGCTGTCGAGAAGGGGTACGTCGGCCCATCGGTGGCCCGGTGACGAAGCGGGCCGGACGTCGAGCATGCTCATGGGAGCTCCAGATGATCGAGTGGAGCGATGGCAGGCGTTACGGCGACGGTGCAGGATGACGGGCGTCCGTCACGTTTCCTATACGATCGGGTGGGGGGCGTCAGCATGTCGCAGCGTCGCGACTGATGTCAACAGGTTCCCGCAGGCGCAAGAGAGGACCCCACGTCACGATGGACGACGAAGCGACGGCCGCGCGGGGCCGTAGGGTCGTGCCGGGCGCAACGTCGCCGGGACGAGCTGGCGGCCGCCTTGCCGACGAGGTGTACGACACGCTGCTCGGACAGCTGATGTCGCTCCGGATCGAGCCCGGCTCCCGCGTCACGATCGACGTCCTGGCGCGCGAGCTGGGGGTCTCGCAGACGCCGATCCGGGACGCGCTGAACCGGATGGAGGCCGAGGGGCTGGTCGTGCGGGTGCCCCACGCCGGCTACCGCATCCCACCCCAGATCACCCGGCACCGCTTCGAGGACATGCTCGAGGTCCGCCTGCTGCTCGAACCGGCGGCGGCGCGCAGATCCGCCGAACGTGCCACCCTGGCGCAGGTCGCCGGCCTGCGGCGGATGCTGGAGGAGATGGCGGAGCTGGAGGGTGGCAGCGGACCCGCCGCCTACGGCGCGTTCGGGCTGCGCGACGCCGCCTTCCACGATCTCGTCGCGCAGAGCGCGGAGAACCAGGTCATCCGGGAGTCGCTCGCCCGGCTGCACAGCCACGTGCACCTGTTCCGGCTGCACCACGACACCCAGGTCACCCACCTGGCCATGGCCGAGCACGAGGACGTGGTGGCGGCGATCGCCGCGCGGGACCCCGACGCCGCCGCCTATGCGATGCGTCGGCACATCCTGCGCTCCGGCGAGCGTTTCCGGCGGCTGTTCGACGAGATCGAAGGCGCGGAGGCGATGGCCGTGCAGGCTTGACGGGCGGGCGGGGCGGAGGAATGCTAGCTCAATCGGATTGGATCGGATTGGATCGCGTCCACCTCACCGCCACCACATTGCGAGGAGAAGCAGATGCCCAGAGCGCTGCTCCTGACCGGCGACGCCGCCGAGGAACTCGACACCATGTATCCCTACTACCGCGTGCAGGAGGGCGGCTGGGACGTCGACGTCGCGTCACGCACGCTGCGTGACGTGCAACTGGTCATCCACGAGTTCGACCCCAACTCCGACGCCTACGTGGAGAAGAACGGCAGGAAACTGCCGGTCGACGTGCCCTGGGCCGAGGTCGACGTCGAACGCTACGACGCCCTCATCATCCCCGGCGGACGGGCACCCGAGTGGATCCGGGTCGACGCCGACGTCCGCCGCATCACCGAACACTTCTTCGCCCGCAACCTCCCCGTCGCGCTGGTCTGCCACGGCGCGCAGGTCCCCGCGGTGTACGGGCTGCTCAAGGGCCGCAAGACGGCCTGCTTCCCGCCCATCACCGGTGACATGGAGAACGCGGGCGCGACCGTCATCGACGCGCCCGACGTCGTCGACGGCAACCTCGTCTCCTGCCGGGGATGGCCCGACATGCCGCAGTTCGGCCGGGCGATGATGGAACTCTTCGCGAAGTCCGTCGACTCTCCCGCGGCGTGAGCGCACCCGGCCCGTCCCGATGACGACACCGCGGACGGTCACCGTCGACGGCTCTCCCGTCCACGTCTTCGACAGTGGCGTCGGGCCGGCGGTGCTGATGCTGCACGGCTCCGGACCCGGCACGACCGGGTCCGGAGCCTGGGCGGCGACGGCCCAGGCCCTGGGCCCGTCCTGGCGCATGCTCGCCCCTGACCATGCCGGGTTCGGCGGCACCCCCGCCCCGGCGGGCTCCCGGGGTGGACTCCGGCTGTGGACCCGGCAGGCCGCTGGACTGATGGATGCGCTCGGTATCGAGCACTACGCCGTGGTGGGCCACTCCATGGGCGGGGCCGTGGCGCTGGCCCTGGCGGCCGCGTACCCCCGGCAGGTCACCCGGGTCGTGGCGGTCTCGACGATGGGTGCCCCCGGGGCACCGCTGTCGGCCGACCTCGACGCGCTCTGGGCCGCCCCCGCCGGCCCGGTCGGGGCACGGGACATGCTCAGTCGACTCTTCCTCGACCAGACGCTGGTGACCGACGAGGCCGTCGCCGCCCGCGCGGACGCGATGCGGGCGGGAGCCGCCGCGTACGCGGCGTTGTTCCCGCCGCCCCGGGCGCGCTGGGTCGACGACCTCACCCTCGGGGCGCGGACGCTGGCCGCGATCCGCGCACCCGTCCTGCTCGTCCACGGTGCCGATGACCGGGTCACCCCGCTCGCGACGGCGACCCGACCCCTGCTCGACCACCTGGCCGACGTGCGTCTGCACGTGTTCGGCCGCTGCGGACACGTGCCGGCGATCGAGCACCCGCACGAGTTCCGGCACCTGCTGTCGTGCTTCCTCAACCCGGACCGGACGTAACGCGCCGGCCGTCGCGGCAGGTCCCCCGCCCCGGCGGGCAGGTGACGCGGCCCCTGTCGGGTGCCGCCGCGCACAGCCTGAGGTGCCACGGGGATCACCGATGTCGCATCGTCGTGCGCAAACGACCGGCCTCCGGATCCGGCAACAGGGTGCCGGTGTGCCGGTCAGGCCGGGCGGCGGGTGAAGGTGTCGAGCCCTTCGAACCGGGTCGGACGCCGCCACTCGGTGCCCCGGTCGTCGACGACGCAACCGGCCCGGCGAAGCCGCTCCACGAGTTTCGCCCGGGACGGCTCGCGGCCGTCGAAGTCGATGTAGTTGATCCCGCCGAGATCGGCGATCGGCCGGATCGCCCCGGCCCGGACGATGACCGTCCGGTCGGCGAAACCGTACAGGGCGCCGCCCAGCTCAATCAGGACGTTGGGTCGGGGCTGGCCGGCCGGGGTCAGTTCGTGGCCGTCCTCCTGATCGCGACGCAGATTGGGATGTAGGTGGACCACGTCGTCCGGGGTCAGCAGCACGACGACGGCCTGCGCCCGGGACAGCCCTTCGCGGATCACCTCGTGTAGGACCGGTGCGGGTCCCCGGTCTGCCGCCGCGACCAGCGACTCCCATTCCATCGGGCGCAGGCCGAGGAGGCTGAGCAGCTCGAACATCCGCCCGACGAAGGCGTCGTCGCGGCCGTGGACGACGAAGACCCGCTGACGGTGCTCGTGGGGGGTGTCCGGGGCGTCGGGCAACGCCGCCGACAGCGCGGCTGCCGAAGGGGCACGGGCGACCAACCGGAATCCGCGTCGGGCGTTCGCCGCGCGGAGGTTGACGCCGGTGCCGGTCCATTCGACCAGGCCGATTTCGTGCAGGCGCAGCGCCACCGCCGCGAACTCGGTCAGAGTCAACTCGTCCCGGACATCTGCGGGCAGCGCTGCGTACAGGGCCGCCACGCTCTGCGGGTCGCCGCTGGCCGCCGCCGCGCACAGCCGGGCGTGCACGACCACGTCAGCCTCGGCGACCTCGACCTGCTCGACGTGCAGCAGCGCCCCGGCGGCCAGGCCGAGCAGTACCCCGGGCAGCGAGCCGACGTCCAGCAGTTGGAGCACCGCCGCGCCGACCAGGCCGGTCACCGCCGAGACGGCGACCGCCGGGAGAAGGTTGACGCGCCAAGCCCCCGACCGCATCTCGAACGCCGCCAGCGGATGATCCTGCTCGATCAGTCCGCGCATCCACACGCGGGTGTCGTCCGGATCGAGACCGAGGGTGTCGCCGAGCCGGTTGACCGATGCGGCGTCCACCAGGATCGTGCCATCGACGGTTGGCTCCGTCGCGCCGAGCAGGGCCAGTGGCCAGGAGTGGGCGGTCACTCGACAGCGTCCTGGTCGAACACGTGCCAGGTGTCGAAGACCCTGGTGAGAACGGCGTTAACGACGCTCGCCTCAGTGCTCAGGAGCGCGCCGTCGATCACCAACCGCTCACCATGCCGTTGCCGGAGCCGCTCCACGAGTACCGACACTCCCACCTTGCCTCCCACCGCGAGGAAACGCAGCCCGGGTCGGCGGTCGATCGCGAACACCGCCAACCACAGCTCGACGCCACCGAACGGCGAGTCGAGCGGCGTCGGCGCCAGCCGGACGGTGGCGCCCTGCCTGAGCCAGTCGGCTACGTGCCAAGCTACCGGAAGATCCATCAACACGAGGACCGGCGAGGACCGCCGCAGCAGCGCGTCGGCCTCCGGGGCGGCGAGCGTGAGGTGGGTGGTCAGCGCCACGACCGGCACCGGTCCGAGCCACGTCTGCACCTCACCGGGTGTCATGCCGTCCGGCAGCAGTCCGAGCCGTACGACCGGTTCCGTTCCACCGCCGTCGATCAGAGCCGCCACCAGATCGGGCAACGGAGGCGTCGCCGGAAGCCGGAACTGTTTGGCCAGTACGTCTCGCCTCATCCAGACGGCGCAGACGAATGACCCACCGAAGGACCGGTTGGCCTGCTCGGCATCGGTCAGGATGCTGACCTCGGCGGGCAGCCGATCGCGCAGGACGACCTTCTGCCGGTCGTATTCGAGGCCGTCGTCGAGCAGCGGACGCCGTCCGGTCACGATGTTCAGCCGGGCCGCCAAGTCGGTGTCCACTGCGCCGACCGCAGCCCGCAGCGCCTCGGCCACCTCAGCCTGGTCGGCCCACGCGACCGACGGCAGGCCGACCCGGTCCAGGACGTGCCGCGCGTGCTCGTACGTGGCCCGCATCAGCTCCCTTTCCGGAGCGCCGGCCAGGTCCCGCACCATCCGGCCGAGCTCAGGACCGGCGCGGGCGGCGCGGAACCGATCCAGCCGGACGTCCGGGGTGAGGTCGTCTGCCGCCAGGTGCTCCCGGGAGAGGCGGCGGAACCCGCTGGAGATCAGGGTCGAGACGCCGGCAGGCGCCATGCAGCAGCGCAGCACCGCGGCCGCGACCGTGGCCCGCCGGGGCTCGGGCACGCCGGGACCGGCGAGTCGCAGGCCGGTCTCCAGGTGTCCTGTGTAGTCGGTGTTGTCGGACAACAGCCGCCGGGTGAGATCGACGCCGACCACGCCGGCCGCCAGGGTGGTAGCGAACACCTCGTGGACCTGCCGGGACCGGACGACCATCTCGTGAAACACCTCGCGGAGCCGGTAGCGGGACACCCCCCGCCCGGACAGCCGGGCGGACAGCGCGGCGACCAGTCCGTAGCCGGTGGAACTCTGTAGCTCGTGGTGGAGCCCCTCGTGGGTCTCGACCAGCAGTTGTTCGTCGTCACCGCGGATCTGGGGCGCGGCGATCGACCACGATCCCGCACCGTCGTACCCGCCGAGCAGCACGGCGGCCAGGCCGTCCCGCGAACAGGCGAAGGTCTGGGGGATCACCGGTCACCAAGGTGCATCATCGATACATGGCCGGCGAAACCCTGAGCTGCGGACGAGATCACCTCTCCGATGTCCTTCGCTTCGATCAGTACGGCGCCTATGACGGGTCGGACAGTTGGGTCCTGACGATGGGAAGCCTGACCGGGCCGGCCCAGGTGTCCATGACAGAGTTGCACGAGGCGCTCCATCACGAGTTGCAACGGTCGTCCGGATGGGGGCTGCTGGCGACCGGTGCGGGAATTCTAGCCCGCTCCGGATTCCGGCGGCACGCGCTGCGCGAGGTCTTTCTGCGTCTGGTCGACCAGTCGAGAGACAGCCACGAGACGTACGCGACGACACTCTCCGCCATCGTGACCGGTGTCGACGCCGCACGCGAACTGCTGGTCGGTAACCGCGAGTACCTGGCGTACCTGGATCGAGGGCTTGCCCTCGTCGACGTGGCGGGCGACTGGCCCTGGCAGTTTCGGATCAGCGCCATCGACGCGGTGCTGCGAGTCTGCATGCGCCCTGCGATGTCACTCGACCTGGTGCACCGCGGGTTCCGCCAACTCGCCGGTGACGACGTGGCGGCTGGCCGGGACAGCCCGGACCGGCGTCTGGCGGTGTTCGAGCAGACAGGCGGGCCGCAGTCCTGGACACAACTGTTCGCGGCGGTGCGCGCCGAGTTCCCGGACCGGGGCGGTGACGACGGCGCGGCACGTCCGAGGGCCGGCTCGCCGGGATTCGAGCGGCTGCGCCAGTTCGAGGAGGAGGTCCTCGGTCCCCGATGCCACGCCCATGTGTGCGAGGTCCTGGACCGGGCCGGCCTCGGCTCGGTCGGGTCCCACCAGCAGTCCGCGCTGGCCACCGCCTACCGGGACGCCGTCGCCGAGGTCGACCCGGAGACAGCTGCGTTGATCACGGTGGCCCGGGAGCGTCTGGCGGCGCACGAGGACGGGCTCGAACTACACCGGCAGCGGGTTCTGCTCCGGGCGCCGCTGACCGCCGAGTTCGCCTCCGTCGCGGAGTCGGCCGGCGGCGGGGACCATGTCTGTGGGCTCTGGCTGGACGGCGCGGTGGCGAAGGGCCAGTTCATGTTCGGCGAGCAGGCCGTGCCGGAGCGGTTCGCCGCGATCGCCAGCGTGAGCGGTGCCACGATCCGGTTCGGGCTACTGCCCGACGGGGCTACGCCGACGCAGTGCCAGGGCATGGTGGCGAACCGGCCGCTACTGGCCCTGACCACCCATCACACGCTGGCCCGGCACGGTGACCTGCTGGCAATGCTGCAAACCGTCGAGCCGGTGTTCGTGTTGATGGACCTGCCGGTGGAGCGGCATGTCGCGCAGTGGACGGCCAGCGGGATCCTGGTTCGCACGGCAACCCGCGACATCGGCGACGTCACCTTGCTGATGCTCGCAGTCACCCGCAACCACCCGTTCCGATTCCTGTGTATCGGCACCCCGGCAGGCATGTATCTGCTCGCCGACCGCCTCCGCCGCCGCCATCCCGGGCAGGTCGTGCTGGAGCCGACGCTGCTGGAGGAGCACCCGGCGGCGACCGGCTTCGCTGTGAACTTCGTCCTGAACGCCTGGCACCTGCTCAAACAGGGGGGCCCGACCTGACGTCCGGGCCTTCGACCGCCGTCCCCCGGTCACAGAGCCCGGAGAAAGGCCCGGACCTCAAGAAGATTCACGGAGTGCAGGTCGTCGGGATGAACGATGATGCGTAGCTCCCGGCAGATCGGCGTCTTTCGGGACCGCGCCAGGAAAGAGATGAGAATCAACTTCAGCAGGGACTCGCGGTCGAGCTGATCGATGCGCGCCAGCCCCGAACCGATGATGGGCATCGCGAGCGGGCGTCGTTCGGCGCGCTCGTAGACGGCGTCCCAGAGCCGGTTCAGGCTGACCCACATATCGTCCACTGACGAGCGCGGCACGAGGTCGTTGCCGAGACGGCTGTACGCCACGGCGAAGATCTGCTGCCCCGGCCGGCCGGCGACGGCAACTGTGCCGATCGGGTACCGTTTGCGCTTGCCGGGCTTGCTCCCGGGTGGCTCTGTCGCGATCGGTGCCGCACGCCGCAGGGCGGCTGCCAGTTCCTGGTCGAGACGCCGCTGGTCGTCACCGTAGCGCCGGTGCAGAAGCTGCCCCTGCACGGCGGCACCACTGATGATGCGGTCGTCGCCCACCGCCGTGTCGAAGGTGTCGGTGAAGCCGACCACGAGGTGGGTCTCCTGCTCGAACAGGTCGCCGACCTCGACCCGGACCGTGGTGTCCGGCGTGCTGAACTCGCGCTCGATCCGGGAGCGGGGATAGGCCTGGGCGACAGCCCAGGCGAAGCAGCAGAAAAGAGTGACGGCCGTGACGGCGACTGGCGCCGGGAATGCCTGGTTGAAGAACATCTGCCCGAGGAACTGCACCACTGCCGACACCAGGCCGACGGCCGCGAGAAAGTGAGCGAGCAGGGTGCGTAGTCCACGGCGGGTGCGGAAGATCGCGCGGCTGGCACAAGCCGGGCCGACAACCGAGAGCTTCTTCATGATGACATTGTGTTCAGCTCGCACCAACGGTTGCCCTGCCGTGGTCGCTGGGGCCGCCATGGCACGGGAGGCCGAACCGGCGGAGCCGAAACCAGGGGCACCGTTCAGTCGAAGGTGCACCATAGGAGACCAGTCGTCTTCGACCCGGCGCGCCGGCCGTCGGCAACGGGCACCGGTGCGGGGGAAGTCTCTGTCGGCATCTAGACACCGTCGCCGCCGCACCGGCCGGAAACCACCGTGACCTCGGCCGACACGTCCACCCCCCGTCGCGGCGAGCGCGCGGCCCCGGTCGCGATCGTGGGACAGTTCTGGTCGCTCGGCCGGAGCGCTCGGCCGACGACCGCCTACCGCAAACGTTCATCGAAATCTGGGGAATCAGAGCATGAGTGCCGACTCGGACTGGGGCGACTTCCTGACCACCGACACGCCGATCGGGGACACCACCCTGACCGAGGCGGTGGTGGCGCTACCGGAACCCTCGGCGTCCATCGTGGAAGGTGAGATCAGCGGCGCGGTCGGCGACCAGGACTGGTCGAACTGGCACGCGGACAGCGGTGACGACTGGGCCGACTCCGCCCAGGACTGGGCCGACTACGCCGTGGAGAACGCCGCCGCCGGCAATATCGACGTCGCCGAGAGCGCCATGGCGCGGGCGGCCGACCACGCCGACATCGCCGAGAACAACTACACGGTCTCCGCCGACTACTCCGACGCCGTCGTGGACCACGTGGAGACCGCAGCCGCCGAGGTCGACTGGGCCACCAGCGGCACCGACACCAGCACCTCCTACGACACCAGCACGTACGACGCGACCTCCTACGACACCAGCACGTCGTACGACACCTCATACGACGCCGGGGGCTACGACGCCGCCGGGTCCAGCTTCGACACCAGCGTCTCCTACGACGTAGCGGAATGAGCTGGGCTGACACCGGGGGACCCGGAGCCGTGCCGCCGGTCGTCGCGGCCGGGCTGGAGCCCGGCCGGCTGGCCGCCGGCGCGCAACGGCGGCTCGGTGCCCCGCCGAGCGTGGCCCGCCAGCAACTGCTGCGCAGTCTCCGTGACCTCGCCTTCGAGCTGAAGACCGAGCAACTCAGCCTGCTGGAGGCGGTACGCGGCTCCCGCCTCGGTGGCGTCACCCTCTCGCCGACCCAGGTGCCGGTACAGCTGCGCATCACCCTGGAGGCCGACGGCCCAGGGGCACTGGTGGGCGTGCTGCTGGTCGACCGATGGCCGGGCCGGCTGGGGCGGAACTGGGGCGTGACCTCGGTGTACGTCGGTCTCTTCGAGTCCGTGCTGAGCGCCTTCGACGGCGTACTCGGTCGGCTCGACCCGGCGGCGGCCACCTCGTTCAGCCCATGGTGGCGGCAGACGGGCCCGGGTGACGTGGCGATGATGCAGCACGCCGCCGGCTTGGCCAACCGCGCGCAGGCGGCACTGTCCCGGCACGCTGGCCGGCTGCTCGACGGCGACGGGCAGGCGCACCGGCAGGCGGTCGTCACCCGTACCGGCGGCGCGACCTTCACCTTCGAGACGGCCGACGCCGTTGCCGAGGTCCCTGCCAACCTGGCCGACGGCATGCTGATGGTCGGCACGCTGATCGTCAGCCGGCCGGGCGGTATGCCGCCGAAGCTCGTCGGGCAGGTGCAGTCGCTGGTGTTCCGGGTCGAGGAACGCCTCGCGGCGGGCGGGGCCGACCGGATCACCGTCGAGCCGGCGGACGTGCCGGCGGTGACGTTCCTGCACCAGCAGGCCCGGCTACGTGGACTGCTGCCGGTGCGGACCCTGCGCACCTGCACCACCTGCCGGCTGGAGAAGGTCGCCAACCCCGAGCTGGAACGCATGCAGGAGCGCACTCGACGGACCCGGGACCTGGCCAGCAGCATCGGCGGGCTGGTCACGCCCTACGTGCTCGCCGGCCGGCTGGTGCAGCTCAACAACAAGGGCCCCAAGTTCGCCTGCCCCCGCTGCCAGGGGATGGACGCCGACGAGACGGTGGTGACCTACTGCCAGAAGTGCGGTGACCGCCGCGCCGAGACCGCACTGCGCACCTGCCCGAAGTGTCAGTTCGACTTCCGCAGCCTGATCGGCGGGGAGCAGGTCTGGCGGCCCCGGGTTGCCGTACCGGCGCTCCCGGGGCCGCAGCCCACCGACCACCGGCCACCGGCGGCGCGGCCTGCCACCCCACCGATGGACGCCCCGGGTGTCCCGGCCGAGCCCGGCGTGGCCCGGCCCGTGGTCGGCGTCGCGGCTGCGCCCCCACCGGGCGGCGGCGCTCCACCCGTGGCCGGGGTCACCGCTCCACCCGCCGCCGGGGCGCACGGTCCGGGCCCGTCCGCCGCGCCGCCGTCCTCGGTACGCCCATCCGCCGGGCAGCCGCCACCGGGCTACCGGCCCGACCCGGAGGCGGACCAGTGGCCCCGGCCGCCGGGTTTTCCGCCCTGAGCCGGACGTGACGCCTGGCGCCCGTCGGGGGCGGTCCGGGCCCGCGGTGGAGCACCGTGCGCCCCGGGCCAGGGGAGCACGGCGCGGCGGCGGCCGAAGCCGCCGGAACGTCGGCGGTTGATCTGCTGCGGCCAGGCCGCAGGGCGTCAGTTGCCCCTGGCGGTGCCGTCGAGCGGGACTCCCGGCGCAGCGGCGACATCGGGGCTGGCGGCGAGGCCGACGGCGATCCGGTCCGGGAGCGGATAGCCGCGCTCGGCGGGCAGGCGTGCTGCCGCTGCCTGCTCGTCACCCCGGCGCAGCAGGTCCCGGATCTGCTCGACGGCGGGGGTGACGTCCTCGACGGCGACGATCCAGTCGTCGACGTACCGGTGGACGGCCTCGCCGGACAGCCCGACCTGTAGCGACCGGTACGGCAACGCGGTCAGACGCAGCGACCGCTCCGGGTCCCACTGCACCCGGACCGGGCTGGTCTTCACCTGCTGCGCCCAGGTCGCCGCGTCGCCGTGCAGGTCACGGTCGTAGTGGCTCAGGCAGGCGTGTGCCAGCGCCCACTCGAAACCCGCCCGGGTGATCTCGATGGACAGCACGCGTTCCTGCCCGGGCTTGGTGGCCCAGCCGCAGCGGTACATCATCCACAGGAACGACGGTTTGATCCACGTCATCCGGTCCCGTTTGAAGGGGGCCACGAAACGTCCGGCGGACACCGCCGGCAGCGCGATCTGCGGTGGGTACGCCTGGTACACGGTGATCGTCGTGGTCGAGTAGCGAGCACGGATCTGACGTACGGGTACGGACATCCGCCGATCCTCGACGATCAGGAACCGGCAGGTCCACCGGATTCGCGCCCCACCGAGCCGCACCCTCCCCAGTGGACCGTGTCGTCGCGCCGATCGCCTCCACCACGGAGGGTGTCTGTTGATCGCACTTTGCGTAATGAAAGCCCGCGTCGGCTGATCGAGGAGGGCACGGATACGGCGATGGCGGCGTACGTTGAGGTCTGCCGAGCAGGTGGCTGCGTTGGTCACGCTGGTCACGCTGGTCACGCTGATCGTGGGGGTCGTGGCGGCCATGCCGCCCTACCGCACGCCCGGCAAGGAAAGCCAGTCGGGTTCCTGGTGACGGTGGTGTCCGGCCAGCTGCTCACCTGGACCGCTGTGACACGCAACGACAAGCCCGGCAACTGCTGAAGGTGCCGGTGCCACCTTCCCCCGGCACCCCTGCCGCGTCCGCCCTCAACGACCCTCACCCGGATGGCGGCTGCGGGTCAGGAGGTAGCCGGCATAGGCGGCCAGCGCCACGGCCGCCACCGTCGCCGTCGGACCGACCAGCGTGCGGGCGCTCTCGCGGGACCCCATCGCGGCCCCCGAGGAACGGTCGGCCAGCAGCGACCAGCGGGACCGCCACGACAGGGCCGACCCGACCGAGAGTGCCGACCCGATGGACAGGACGGATCCGGTGGAGCCGACGCTGCCGACGGAGGCGATCGAGCCGACGCTGCCGATGGACAGCACCGAGCCCCGCGACCCGATCGACAGCACCGAGTCGGTGGACCACAACGACAGCCGCGACGATCCGGTGGAGGTCATGGGAGCATTGTCGCGCATCCCGGTCGCACCCGAGGACCGTTCGGACCCCGGTCGGTACGTGGGGAGACCGCGTGCTGCTAGGCGTCCGGTCGCGGCACCCACCAGTCACCCAGTGACTGGTGCAGGATCAGCAGCACGGCACCGATCAGCACCGACGCGAGGGCGCCGACGCCGAAGCCGAGCACGCCCCGGTCCCGTGGGTACGTCGGGCTCCGCGTGGTCACCGCCGCCGCGGACCTTGACCACGGGTGGTCCCGGGCCATCCAGAACAGCAGTCCGAGGCCGTACGGGGCGAAGCAGATCAGCCAGAACCAGAACCACCGGGTGCCCCGGACCGGAGCCGGGCCGGCGGCGACGACGACGAGAGCGACGACCGCGACGAGGAGGCCGGTCCCGCTGACGACGGTCATCGGTGAGTGGACGTCACCGGCGCGGTGTTCGAGCCCGGCGACCCGCAGTTCCTGCGCGATACCGACGGCACCGGGTCCGGAGTAGCTCTCCTGCTCGACGGTCCCGGTGGTGCTCACCTGTCCGAACCGGTCGGTGTTCGTCCAGTGCACCCGCCCGTCGGGCGTTCTCCACGTGAACAGCGGCCCGGAGGTGCCGGAGGCCCACAGGGTGGCGGAGCCGAACCAGGGTGGCGAACGGTCCACCTGCCACCGGTCACCCCACTGGTACGCGACCACCCGGCCCGCGACCACGTCCGCCCTGGCCCGGTCGTAGCCCTGCTCGCGCGGAGCGGTCCACCACGTCGTCGCCGCCCCGAGCAGCCACAGCAGGACCAGGGCGATCCGCAACGCGCCCCACCACCGGCCGGACGACACGCCGGGCACACCCTGACTCATGGGCGCAGTGTCCCAGGCCCGCGCCAGTTTCGGGAGTCGATGCGTGGTGCGGTCAGCGGGTGATGCCGAGGGTGGCGATCAGGTCCTCGTGGAGTTCGAACCAGACGTGGTGGCACGAGTCGACCTGCACACCGGTGATCCACACCGGATCGTCGCCGGCCCGGGTGAGCGCCCGGGTGCACCGGTCGTGGTAGCCGGCGAAGCGGGCCAGGCACGCGGTCAGGTGTCGTTCGAGGTCGCGGAGTTCGTCGGCGAGACCGGCGAGGTGACGTAGCGTCCCGGTGGCCTCGCCCGGTCGCAGCTGCCAGGCGGTGAGGACCCGGGTCGCCCGGCCGCAGCTGCCAGGCGGTGAGGACCCGGGTCGCCCGGCCGTTGAAGGTCAGGAAGAGTTCGTGGGTGCCGGCGACGGTGCCGTGGGCGCGGACACGGTCGAGTTCGGCGCGCAGTTGCGCCTCGTTGCGCCGGCGTCCGCCGTGGTGAGCGACCATCCGGCCTGCTCGGCGAAGGACGATCTGCCGACCCAGCCGGACGGGCCGCACCCGGTCCGTAACCCTGGGAAGCTCGAAGGGTGGCGGCGCGGTCCCACCGGTCGGAGTCGCTGACCCACGCCCCCGTCGGCGCGGCGGCGGGGGCGTCGACATCACGTCTGCGCCCCCCGACCGTCGCCCGCGCCGGCCGGGACGTGAGCAAAGCGGCCGGGACGTGACCGAAGGCTACCGGGACGTGACCGAAGGTGACCGGGACGTGACCGGCGGCGGCCGGTGGAGGTCCGCACGAGCGGCCGGCCCGTCCGCGCTCGCCGTCAGGCCGGCTCGGGCACGCCGCCCGGCTCGCCGTCGTCGGGCATCGGCTCGACCGGTGCCTCCGGCAGCTCACCGGGCGTATCGGGGAGGAGCTCGCCGGCGTCGTCCGGCACCGGCTCACCGGGGTCCAGGGGTGGGTAGACGTCGGGGTCGAGGTCTGGATTTGTCATCGGGCAATTATCCGCCATGGTCGCATCGGGCGCCCACCTGCCTCGGCCCACCCTTCATGGTCGTCCCGGTCCGCCTTCGGCGGGGACGACGGCGGCGCGGGCGGACGGCCGGTGACCGGGAGATCCCGGGCCAGCTCAGCCGATGCCGTCGACCGCGGCCCGGAGCGCGTTGATCGACGGGTCCCAGCTGAAGTTCAGCACGGGAAGGCCGGCGGCGGCGGCGTTGCTGTCGCCACCCAGGACCACCGCCCGCGGCTTACCGGTCCCCTGGGGGACTATGAGGTACCAGCTACCTTTCACGTTCGCGATGAACACCTCGTCTACCTCCTGGTCCGGCGGGTTCGGGTTGGCGACGTCTCCGACGTGGTTCTCGAAGTCCACCGTCGCGGAGAAGTTCGTCGGGCTTGCGGTGTTCAGCCAGAGACTCGTGTGCACGTGCGGTCCGACACCCTGGTCGCTGCCGTTCGCCGAGGAACCGGAGTACGCGATCGGTTGGCCTCGTGACACCCGTTGACCGACGGAGACGGTGATCGTCGACAGGTGCAGGTGCCGGCTGTAGTTGCCGTCGTCGTGGGCCATTCCCACGACGCGCCCGGTGGCGGTGGCGGTGTCGGTCTTCACGAAGCGGATCGTGCCGTTCGCCGCGGCCATGACGGGAGTGCCGGTGCCGACCGCGTAGTCGGTGCCCGGCTCACCCGAGGGCGGCGTCCGGTTGCGGTGGTCCTGCCAGGAGCTGGAAATCCGGACGTTTCCGCACGGTCGCAGGTAGCCGCCAGCAGCCCGGGCGGAGTCGGGCAGCAGCGCGAAGGCGGCCGACAAGCCGGATGCCGCCAACGCGGCCCCCGTGATGAAGCCCCGCCTCGACAGCCTCCGCAGATAGGCGACGCCACCGAGATCCTCGGGCCGCGGAGCGCCGGCCCCGGCGCTCGGCGGAGGGTCAGGGTGCGGCTCACCACTGAGGATCATCAATGTAACCTAAGGTCATCTCTGTTGCGGGGCAAGGGATTCGCCCCGATCGTTTCGGAGCGTCGATGACCTTCCGGCGAGCACACCCGGCGTCTTCGGGCCTGCGTGACGGCACTCAACCGGGACGGGTCGCCGTGATACCTCCGTCGACGGCGATCTCCGCGCCGTGGATGTAGCCGGCCTGCTCCGAGAGCAGCCAGGCCACCGCGTCGGCGGTCTCGTCGGGGGTCCCGGGTCGTCCGGCGGGGGTGCCGGCGGTCATCCGGGCGATGACGTCGCCGTCGCCGGCGTTGATCGGGGTACGCGTCGCCCCGGGGGAGACGGTGTTGACCCGTACCCCGTGGGGACCGAACTCCGCGGCCCAACTGCGGGCGAGTTGGATCTCCGCGGCCTTGGTCGCCGAGTACAGCCCGACGAAGGGGTGCCCGACGTGGGCCATCCACGAGCCGATGACCACGATCGCGCCGTGGCCGCGTGCCGCCATCACCGGAGCCAGGGCGGCGGTCAGGACGTGCGGAGCGCGGACGTTGACCGCGAGCGTGGCCTCCAGGTCGGTGTCGGTGAGGCGTACGGTGTCGACGGCCGGGCACAGCGCGGCGTTGTGGACCAGCGCGTCCAGGTGCCCACCGGCGGCCTCGGTGGCGGCGCGGGCGAAGTCCCGCAGCGCTCCGGGCGGGCCGGTCAGGTCGGAGGCGACGAACACGGCGTGTCCGCCGGTGCCCTCGATGTCGGCGACGACGGCGGCACCACGGGTCCGATCGCGGCCGGTGACGACGACGCGCCATCCCCGCGCCGCCAGTATCCGGGCGGTGGCGGCACCGATGCCGCTGGTGGAGCCGGTGATCAGGACGGTGCGGATCTGCGCGGCAGGAGTCTCGGGGTGTGTCATGGTCACCATCCCAGGGCAGGCACGCGGCCCGCACCAGGGCGTGTGCTGCCTGGTCACCGCATGACCAGGCTCGCGTCGAGGTCCGCTCCTACACTGGGTGGGTGCCTGCCGACCGCGCTGCCCTGGGGGCGTTCCTACGGTCTCGGCGGGACCGCCTGACCCCCGCCCAGGCCGGCATCGAGGCATTCCCCGGCCCACGGCGGGTGCCGGGTCTACGCAAGGAGGAACTCGCCGTGCTCGCCGGGCTGAGCCCGGACCACTACAGCCGCCTGGAACAGGGACGCCAGCACGTCGTCACCGACGAGGTGGTGCAGGCGTTGTCGCGGGCGCTGCAGCTCGACGAGATCGAACGTGCCCACCTGCGGGATCTGGCCGCGCCGACGTCGCGGCGGCGGTGGGCGGGGCCGGAGGTCGCGCAGCGACCCGACCCGGGGATGCTGCGCCTGATGGGAGCGCTGAGCCACGTCCCGGTGCTGCTGCTGGGACGCCGTACGCAGGTGCTGGCGCGCAACGGGCTGTTGAGCGCGGTGCTGGGGTCAGCCGCCGAACCGGGGTCGTCGTTCGCGCGGTGGCTGTTCCTGGACCCCGACGCGCGGGTGCGGATCGTCAACTGGGCCGACTTCGCCGCCGCCGCGGTCGGAGCGCTGCGCTACGAGGTGGGACGCCACCCCGACGACCGGCGACTCGTCGAGCTGGTGCAGGAGCTGCGGGACGGCGATCCCGACGTGGCGCAGTGGTGGGACGACCAGCGGGTCACCTTCCGTACCTCGCTGACCAAGCAACTGGCCCACCCGACGGCCGGAACGCTCAGCTTCGGCATCGAATCCGTCGTCGGGCCGCACGATCCCGAGCAACGTCTGGTCGTCTACACCGTCGAACCCGACTCACCCACGGCGCGGGTGCTGCCCCTGCTGGCCAGCTGGACAACCGAGCCGCAGGCGGCACCCGGTGCGGGCCAATCCACCACCTGAACGAGCCGCCGGCTGATCGGCACAGGCGCGGTGAACGCGGCGATGCGGCGAGAACGACGTCGGGGCCCGCCCCGCCCGGTCATCGGGCGAGCTGCCGCACCACCGTGGGGTCGGTGATCGCGTCGTCGGCGGCGAGCATGATCGCCTTCGACAGGATCATCGACAACATCGGGTCGTCCTCGAACGGCAGGTGCAGCCGGCCGGTGCCCCCGCGTGCGGGGACGATGCACAGGTACGCGTCGTGGGGCTCCATCAGGATGTTGCCGGAGCCGAGGTGGATGCGGTAGCCGCGCAGGTTCCCGCGTACGTGCAGGTAGCGGTCCGTGAGGGTGACCCGGTCGGCGATGGTCAGGCGGGGGAGCAACCGGGCCAGGGCGTCGCGGCGGATCTCCGCCGACGGGGTCAGTGCCCCGACCACGGTCCGGTGCCAGTAGTCCCGGAACCGGTCCTCGCCCCGGTCGGCCCACTGCGGGTCGGTGGCGATGGAGGTGACGCCGACGAACAGGTCCACGTCCCGCATCGCCTCGGTGAACACCAGCGGCGGCACCTCCGCGACCGACACGGGTCGCCAGGTCGTGCCGTCGGAGCGGGCGAAACGCACCTGATCGGTGGCACAGTGGTCGACGTCGTAGTTGCGGGAATCGTCCGTGCCGACCAGGTGGTGGTGGAAGGACGCCCGCCACGCACCGCCGCCGAAGAGCTTCGTGGCTTCGCTGTCGTACCCGCCGTCCCAGGTGCCCAGGTAGCCGGCCTGCCAGCCGCGGGCGCGCATGAGCGCGTTCGCCTGGCGGTAGCGCAGGATGTGCGCGGCGAACCGGTTGGAGTAGGAACCGGTCCGCTCCTCGGCCGGTGTGAGCAGGTAGACCTCGCGGAACGCCTGCTTGAACGGCTGCGTCAGGCCCGTGACGAGCACCCGGTCACGCCAGGCGAGGGCCTCGTCCGTCCCGGCGCGGACAGGGTGCCACAACCGGACCCGGCCCCCGCGTGCCGGCCGCCCGTCGAGACCGACGACCACCCACCCGTCGGCGTCCTCGCGGGGCAGGCCCGCCGACCAGTCGTACCCGTCGGTGCTGGTCTCCCAGAGCAGCCGCCGCCCGTACGCCCCGGTGACCGGGTGGTCCAGGAAGCGGGACACCCAGTCCGGGTACGCCCAGGTGCGCTCCTCGGACAGCAGCGCCTCCACCCGTTGGCGCTCGGCGGTCAGCGTCGCGTTGACGGCCTTCACCGAGTCGCGTAGCTGTTTCAGCTCGTCGGCGTGCGTCTCCTTGAGCACCGCGGGAACGCCCTTGAGCCCGACGCCGCCACGGGCGAAGGTCAGGCGGGCCTGCTCACCCTCGATCCGCACCGTCGCCTCGTACGGGCCGACCGGGGTCCGCCGGGTCCCGGCCGGGTCGAGCCCGTGGTCGTCGACGGCGAGTTCCAGCACCTCGCTCAGCGACCACCCCCGCAGAGCGCCGAGGCGGGTCAGCGCGGTGTGCACCCGAGCGCGTACCGCCTTGTTCTTCACGGTCACCGCGAGCCGTGCCAGGGTCCGCAGCGGCGTCTCACCGTCGCGCCCGGCGAGCAGTTGCACGGCCGCGATCGCGGTGCGCTGGGCATGCGGGAAACCCGCCGCCTGGCGGGGTGCTGCCGAGGCGGCAGCGGTGACCCGGGCCAGCAGGTCCGTCGCCGCCGCGTCCGACTCCCGCGACAACGCCCACACCAGGCCCCGCAGGAGGCGGTCCGAGTCGTCGTGCACCGGGTGCCGGTGGGCGGCGAACACCTCCAGGATCGTACGGACCGCCCTCCTCCCGTCGGGGGCGGTCGTGAGCTGCTGGTCCAGGCCGCGCAGCCATCTCGCCGGTGCGGCCGGCCTGCCGAGCGAGGCACAGTGCACCAGCAACCCGGGCACGCCCGGCGCGGCGAGGACGTCCCCCAGGTCGGCGCGGACGAGCGGACCGAACTCGTCCCCCTGGTGCAGCAACCACGACGGCACACGGCTACCCGTGGCACGGTCGAGCGCCTCCCCGATCAGCGTGACGACCCCACGTCGGGGGCCGGCCGTCGGGAAGTTGCTGGCGGCGAGCTCGTCGAACAGGCCCGAGAGCACCGGCGCGAGATCGGCCAGGTCGGCGGGAGCCAGGTGCGCGGCAATCGCCGCCGGCAACTCCAGGCGGA
This sequence comes from Micromonospora sp. NPDC049081, assembly GCF_040648835.1. Lineage (NCBI taxonomy): Bacteria > Bacillati > Actinomycetota > Actinomycetes > Micromonosporales > Micromonosporaceae > Micromonospora > Micromonospora sp. NPDC049081. Next base: position 118,981 of record NZ_JBEZEK010000014.1, read on the forward strand.
CGCCGAGGTCGTAGTCGAGACCCTGTCCGACAACCTCCAGACACCACAGAAGATCCGCCCGGGTCCAGTCGTGCTCACCGTCGGCGAGACTCCGTACGACGTCGTTCAGCACCGACGGCATCGAACTGGCCACCACCTCCCGGTGCATGGCCAGCGCCGCACAGCGGCGAAGCTCGGACGGCCACGACCCGGTGACGGCCCACTGCGGGGTGCGGGTCACCGACGACGTCCAGTGGTGGGTGCTCGCCAGCCGGAGCAGCGGCCGAACCTGGGCATCGGCTTCGGCGACCCCGGTCTCCACCCGCCGGCGATCCGCCGCGCCCAGCGGGGGCAGCAGCAGTGCCCAGTCAGCCACCTCAGCCACCCACCAGGGCGACGAGCCGCACGAAGGCCACGTCGGGCTCCGCGAGCAGGTCGATCTCCTCGTCCAGGTCCTCGACCTGGCGGTCACCCACCAGCAGCACGAAGCCGTTGCGGGCGAAGGCGGCACAGGCCGCGTCCGCCTGGCGCTCCCAGTCCAGCCGCCTACCCGGACCGACCCGGTAGCCGTTCCACGTCGCCTCCGCGTCGGTCGGCCGCACCAGACCCCGGAAGAGGTCCTTCCGGTCGGCGTTGAACCGCGCCACCTCCTCGCGGACGCGCAACCGGACCAGCTCCCGCGCGGAGATGCGCTCCGGCAGGCCGGCCAGCGGCCACTGGTCGATCGCCCTGCCGGTCGCCGTCTCGTCCCGAACCGTCACCGTGGCCATTGCGCCGTGCTCCTTGCCTTGGGTGAGCGGCATCATGGCACGACGGTCCGACGGGACCGTCCGGTCAGCCCGCCGGGCAGCGCTGTCGCCGCGCGCAGCAGCGTGCCGGCAGCCGGGTACCGCCGGCGTACGCCCGGGGGGCGATCTCGACGCGTGACACGACCAGCGCCACCACCGACACTCACCCTGCTCGGCGCGAGGGCGGCACGTTCGGGGCGGTCACGCAGGCCGGCGGGAGGTGGAACCAGCGCAGCGCCTCCACGCCGGCCGGCAGGCCGGTGGGTCCCTCGTCGACGTGGTCCCCACGCCCGGCCAGGATTTCGTGTGCCTCGTGCAGGTGACCGGCCAGGGCGTCCTCACCGGCCCACCGCCGCGGCGGGACCGGCTGGTCGTCGCCGGTGAACAGGCCGCCCAGCTCGGCCAGGCGCAGCGACGGCCCCGGGCCCCGGTAGTGGTGCCACAGACCGCTGCGGGCATCGAAGTGGTAGTCGGGCAGCAGGCGGTGCCCCAGGCGGGCGACCAGGTCGACCGCGTCGATCAGATGGTCGGCGACCAGGTCGGAGACGAAGTAGCCGAAGCTGATCCGGGTCCACCCGGGCTTGATCCCCTCCCAGCCCAGGGCGATCTGCTCCCGGAACGCCCGGGAGCGCTCCTCGTCGATGCCCAGCAGGCGGTGCCCGTAGGGGCCCGCGCAGGAGCACCCCCCACGGGCCTGGATGCCGAACAGGTCGTTGAGCAGCGCGACGACGAAGTTGTGGTGCAGCTGGCGGCTGCCGTGGCGGATCTGCACCGACACGATGGGCAGCCGCCGCGCCCGGGGATTGCCCAGGACCACGATCCCCGGATTGGCCGACCAGCGGCCCAGCGCCCGCGACCACAGCCGCTCCTCGCGGGCCTGGATGACGTCGGCGCCGACGGACTGCTTGAGGGCGAACACCAGGCCCGCCCGGATCGACTCGACGATCGCCGGAGTGCCGCCCTCCTCGCGGGCCACCGGATCGTCGAGGTACCGGTGCCCGGCGGGGTCGACGAACGCCACGGTGCCCCCGCCGGGGACCACCGGGACCCGGTTGCGCATCAGATCCCGCCGCACCACCAGGACACCGGGGGTCTGCGGGCCGCCGACGAACTTGTGCGGCGACAGGAAGACCGCGTCCTTGCCGTCCGCCGCGCCCGGCGTCGACTCACCCATCCGGATCGGCACGTACGGGCCGGCGGCGGCGTAGTCCCAACACGACAGTGCCCCGTGGGCGTGCAGCAGGGCCGCGATCGCGTCGGCGTCGGACAGGATGCCGGTGACGTTGGAGGCGGCGGAGAAGCTGCCGACCCGCAGCGGTCGGTCCGCGTACCGGACCAGCCGGTCGGCCAGTTCGACGCGGTCGATGTGCCCGTCGGCGTCCGCGCCGATGACGACCACGTCGGCGTACGTCTCCCGCCACGGCAGCTCGTTGGAGTGGTGCTCGTAGGGGCCCACGAAGACCACCGGGCGCTGCGCCACGGGGATGCCGTCCAGCAGCTTGTGCCGGTGCGCCGGGCCGGCGGGCAGCCGCAGTTCGAGGAGCCCGACCAGCTTGTCGACCGCCGCCGTGGCCCCGGAACCGCAGAAGAGCACCGCATGCTCGTCGGTGCCGCCGACGGCGTCGAGGATGGTCCGTCGGGCGTCCTCGCGCAACCGCCCCGTCGCCCGACCGGTCGCGGAACTCTCGGTGTGGGTGTTGGCGTAGCGGGGCAACACCCGGTCGCGGATGGTGTCCTCCACGAAGTCCAACGCCCGGCCGGAGGCGGTGTAGTCGGCGTAGGTGATCCGGCGTGGCCCGTAGGGCCCGTCGAGCAGCTCACCCTCGCCGATGACCCCGTCGCGGATCCGCGCCAGCAACCGGTCCACCCTGGACGTGTCCACCGTACCCATGTCGCGCTGCCTCCCCACGGCGATGGCGACGGGGCGGGTCGACGGCGCGTCGGCGGGCGTCGGTGTCCCGACCGCTGTCCACAGTGTGCCCGACCGGCCGCCCCCGTCGCTCGCCGCCCGGGACGCCGACCCGCACGCCCGGGGCCACGCCGGGCGGCGACCGGGAGCCGGCCGGTCGGGCAACCGGCGTCCGTGCCCGCGCCGGGGACCTGGCGCCCGCGCCCGTACGGGTGCGACGATTTCGACCGGCCCTGCCGACGACCCGAGGAGAACGCGATGGCCACCGGTGCCGAGCTGGACGACTGCCGGCGGGTCGCCGAGGAGGCGGCTCGCCTCGGTGGCCGGGAGCTGCTACGGCGCTTCGGCGACCACGGCCGCGTCGACTACAAGACCGCCTCCACCGACCTGGTCAGCGAGGCGGACCGGGCCAGCGAGGCGCGCATCGTCGAGTTGCTGCGCACCCGTCGGCCCCGCGACGGCATCCTCGCCGAGGAGGGCAGCGACCACCTCGGCGACTCCGGGCTGCGCTGGGTGCTCGACCCCCTCGACGGCACCGTCAACTACGTCGCCGGAATGCCGTTCTGGTGCGTCAGCGTCGCCTGCGAACAGCAGACACCGGACGGCTGGGAGCCCGTCGTCGGGGTGGTCCACGACCCGGTGCACGACGAGACGTTCCGTGGTGTCCGGGGCCGGGGCGCGTTCCTCGACGACACGCCGCTGACCCGGCCCGCCGGGATCACGCTCGGCGAGGTCGTCCTCGCCGCCGGGTACGCCTACGACGTCGCCCACCGCCGGGTGCAGGCGGCCGTGGTCACCGACCTGGCCGGTGACGTGCGCGGGGTGCGGATGCTGGGCTCGACGGCCCTGGCGCTGGCCTGGATCGCGGCGGGCCGCTGCGACGCCTACGTCGAGGACCGCACGTTCCGCTGGGACTGGGCCGCCGGTCTGGTGATCGCCGTCGAAGCCGGTGTCGCCGTCGAGGTGAGCGGCAGTCGGGTGCTCGCCGCCCCACCGGAGCTGATCGACGGCCTGCGTCCCCGGGTCGCCACGCTGGGCTGACACCACGTCCGCCGGGCGGCTCGACGCGGCCTCAGCCGGCACCGAGGCAGACGAACGCCGCCGCCGTGGCCCCGGCGGTGCCGTCGCCGGGCACGGCGAAGGCCTGCTGGGCGTCGGCGAGCGCCTGCGCCGGGCGGACCCCGCCCCGCATCCGTCGGTGCAGGTCCAGCATCAGCGCGGTGGTGGGTTCGGCCGGCACCGGCAGCACGGTGGCGATCAGGCACCGTGCGCCCAGGGCGAGCAGCACGGCGGTGAAGCCCATCACCTCGTCGCCGGGCCGCACCCCGGTCAGCCCCGAGTCGCAGGCGGAGAGCACCACGCAGCCGGGCGGCCGGGCGACCCGTTCCCACTCGTAGGCGAACAGCGGTCCACCGGCCAGCTCCAGCGTGGAGAACTGCGGGTTGTCGGCGCGGAAGGTGCCGTGGGCGGCGATGTGGACCAGGCCGGCCCCGTCCAGGGCCGTGGTCAACGCGTCGGCGGTGGCGTCCGCACCGGTGAGCAGGGTGGCGTCGGGCAGGACCTGCCCGAGTCGGCGTACCTCGGCCAGGCCGGCCGGCAGGCGCGGCCCGCAGGCCAGCACGGAGGGCCCGGCCGGCGGACACCGGCCGTCCGCCCGCAGCCAGGCGGTGGCCGACGGGGCGACGGTCACCGCGCGCCCGGCGCAGGTCGGCAGGCCCGACCACGGCACCGCGTGCAGGGCCCCGACCGGCACGATCACCAGGGGGCGGTCGCCGAGGTGCCGGCGCAGCGGCTCGAAGAGCTGCCGGTCCAGCGTGGCGGCGGCATGGCGGGCCCCGGCCTGCGCGGTGGGCGTGTCGCCGGTGGTGACCAGCCGGCGCAGGGCGAACCGGTGCCACCGGGTCAGGTGCACCGCCTCCGCCAGCGGGCCGAGGTCGTGCAGGCTGGCCCGGCCGTCGCGGACCAGCACCGCCCGCAGCCGCTCGCCGTGGGCGACCAGCTCGACCAGCACGCGGGAACCGAGCCGCCCGGCGAGCACCCCCACGCCGGGCGGGGTCACCACGCCGCTCCCGCCGGGCACCCGGCGGGCCAGGTCCTGGATGCGCTGTTCCAACCGGGCCTGCCGGCTGCGTAGGGCATGGGCGGGCCGGCCGGCCAGCACCTCGTCCTCCAGTAGGCTGCTGACGAGCCGGAGCTCGGTGAGCGCCGCGAACAGGTCCGGGTCGTCGGGAGGCAACGCCGGGCGCATCCGCAGCGTGTTGGCCCGCCAGCGTTCGGCCCAGGCCAGCGTCCGGGCCGGGGAGCCGGCGCGGACTGCGATGTCGAGGCCCTCGGCGGCCAGCTCCTGCCCGTACGTGCCGCTGTGGGCCCGCAACTCCGTGGCCCCGAGCGACGTGCGGTGCCGGTCGAGGACGGCCAGCCCCCGGCGCAGTGCCCGGGCCGCACCGGCATCGTCTCCGGTGAGTCGCCGCGACCGGGCCAGGGCGTACCACCCCTGGGCGCGGCGGGGGGCGGTGCCGCGCCGGCGGGCCAGGGCGGCCACGTCGAGCAGGGCCACGGCCCGGTCGACGCGACCCGCTGCGGCGGCCAACAGGCCGGCTTCGATGCGGGTGGTCAGCGCCGGACCCGACCACCCGGTGGCGTCGAGCTGGCCGGCGGTGCGCACCATCGCGGTGAGCAGGGCCGGCGTGCGGGTGCCCCGGCGGAACTCGGCGCGCAACTCGACGTGCCGGGCGAAAACGGCCCAGGTGCGTCGGCCCTGCCGCCGGAACCGGACCCGGGCCTGGGCGGCGGCGGCGGTCGCGGTGTCCAGGTCGTCGGCGAGCAGCGCGGCCCGGGCCTGGGCGAGCAGCGCCTCGGCGAGGTCCGAGGCCATCCCTCTGCGGTGCAGCTCGCGGACCGCGGCGGCGGCGACCTCGACCGCCTCGTCGAGCAGCGGCACCGACAGCAGCAGCTCGAAGCGGTCCAGCAGCAGCGCCGGTCGGGGCACGGCGAGCCGCCGGTACTCCTCGTCGACGTCGGCGAAGCAGCGCAGCGCCATGGCGATCTCGCCGCGTTGCCCGGCGGCGATACCGCTGTTCCAGCGGGCGTCGGCCGCCGCGAGGTCGAGGCCGAGCCGGCGGAAGGCCGCCGCCGCCCGGGAGAGGTCGTCGTCGGTGCCGCCGGGGGAGCCCCGGTGGGCGTTGAGCAGACCACGGTTGTTGCGGGCGCGGGCCTCCAGCAGCGGGTCGCCCTCACGCTGGGCGATGTCGATGGCGATGCCGTAGTCGCGGACCGCCTCGGCGTAGCGTCCGCGGTAGTGCAGCACCACCCCCCGCTGCATCCGGGCCCGACCGGCGTCGGCACCGGTGAGCTGGGGCAGCGCGGCGGTCACCGCCCGCAACGCCGCAGCGGTACGGCCGGCGTTGGCCAGCACGTACCCGAGGCTCATCCGGGCCAACGCCTGGGTACGGGGGGTGCCGGCGGCCCGTACCGCCCGCCGGAGGTGGCGCAGTGCGCCGGTCAGGTCGTTCAACTCGCGCAGGGCCAGACCGATGGCCCGCTCGGCGGTGGAGCGCTCGTCGTCGTCGGCGGTCTGGCCGGCGAGCACCCGGTGGGCGATCGTGATCGCCTCGGGTGGGTATCGCTGGACGGCGTCGAGTGCCGCCTGGGCCGCCGTGGCACCGGAACCGGTGCTGTCGGACATGCCCTAGAGAGTCCACGACGGACAGCCGCGAGTCAACGTCGAGAATCCGTCGCGGGAATTTCGTCAATGGGTGTCCTACTTGGTTTCACAATTGACAACCGGCGATGGTCCGGAATAATTGGCGGTCGGGGAATTCGCCGCGTCCACCATCGGTGGGCGCGCTTCTCTCACGAGCATGGAGGATCCGTGCCGCCGTCCGACCACCCCACCGTGCCGGGTCCGGCCGGCCGGCTGTCCCGACGGCGGGTCCTGGCGCTGTCCGCGCTGGCCGTGGCGGCACCGCTCGGCGTCGTGCCGCGCCCTGCCCCGGCGGTCGCTGGCGACGCGGACGCCAACGCCTACCAGAAGGCGTTCGAAGCGGCGCTGGCCGCCGACCAGAATGTGCGTCGGTACACCGTGCCGGGGCGGGAGATCCTCTACCGGCCCCGGCAACTGCTCGCCGCCGCCGCCGACGCCAAACGGGTCACCACCTGGTTGCGTGCCCACGACTATCCGGTGACCGTCGGCGCCGGCTTCGCCGGTGTCACCCGGCTGTTGTTCGACCGGGAGACCGACATCCCCGGCGTCGTGGGGAAACTACGCGACCCCCAGCAGTGGCCCGGTCAACCGGTGCCGGCGGTGCAGCCGCACCACGTGCTGCTCGGCCTGGGCAACATCATGGGCAACCCGGGCACGCCGCCCCGCCCGGCGGCGGCGCTGCCGCCGCCCGACCCGACCCGGCTCGGTGAGGGGGCAGGCGTCACCGTCGGGATCTGCGACACCGGGATCTGGCAGCTGGCCGGCGCGTGTCACCCGCAGTGGCTCGGCGGCACGTACCTGCCGCAGCCCGACGACGAGGATCCGCTCTACGTCCACACCGACGTGCTCGCTCCGCAGGGCGGGCACGGCACCTTCGTCGCGGGGGTGGTCCGGCAGGCCGCGCCGGGGGTACGCGTCGACCCGGAGCAGGCCCTGGACCCGACCGGGGTGGGGGACGAGGCGAGCGTGGTGGCCGCCCTGAGCCGGCTCGCGCCGCAGGTGTCCGTGTTCAACCTCTCCCTGGGTGGCTACACCCTGGACGACCAGCCGTCGCTGCCACTGGCCAACGCGTTGGCCGCGCTGCCGACGACGAGCGCCGTGGTCGCGGCGGCCGGCAACGCGGGCACCAGTCGTCCGCTCTGGCCCGCCGCCCTGGACCGGGTGCTGGCGGTCGCGGCGGTCGCCCAGACGTCCGGCGGTCTGGTGCCGGCGGTCGACAGCTGCTTCGGCCCCTGGGTGGACGCCTGCGCCCTCGGCGAGCGCCACAGCACCTACGTCGAGGGGCAGCTGCCGCTACCCGGGCGGCCGGTACGCCAGTTCCACGGGTTCGCCGTCTGGGCCGGCACCTCGTTCGCCACCGCACACGTCTCCGGGCGGCTCGCCGCCCTGATGACCGCCGGGGGCCTCAGCGCGGACCAGGCGCGTACGACCCTGCTCGCCGCCCCCCGGTGGCACCCCGACTACGGGGTGCTCGTCGGATGAGCCGTGTGACGCCCCGGGCGGTGGCCCGGTGACCGGTGCCAGCGCGACCAGCCTGTTGTCCGCCGCCGCCGGTGGGGACGAGTCGGCCTGGGCCGAACTGGTCCGCCGGTACACCCCGGTCGTCTACTCGGTCATCCGGGCGTACGACCTCAGCCGGGCCGACGCGGCGGATGTCAACCAGACCGTCTGGCTCCGCCTGGTGGAGCAGCTCGGCCGGGTACGCGAACCCGAGGCGTTGCCGGGCTGGCTGGCCACCACGGCCCGGCGCGAGTGCTACCGGTTGTCCCGCCTCAGCCGTCGGGCCCAGCCCGTCGACCCGTACGACCAGTCGTTGCAGACCTATCACGGGCTCTCCCGGGAGCTGGCGGCGATGGCGCCCGCCCCGGACGACGAGCTGCTGCGCGCGGAGCGGCGGCAGGCGTTGCGCGAGGGTTTCGTGCAGCTCCCGCCGCGCTGCCAGGCGCTGTTGGCACTGCTGACGACCGACCCGCCGATGAGCTACCGGGAGGTCGCCGAGCGGCTCGGCATTCCGATCGGCAGTATCGGACCCACCCAGGCCCGCTGTCTGCGTAGGCTGCGGAAATGTCCGGCGATCGTCGAGTTTCTCGGAGCGTCCGCCATCGGTACGAACGGGGGTGAGCCGGATGGAGCAGTGGCCGCCGGTCGATGACGACGCGCTGACGACGGAGCTGGGCGCGGCGCTGTGGGACACGGGGCCGGTCTCGGAGGCCTACCTGAGCGCGGCGTTGGCCGCGTTCACCTGGCGTACCGCCGACGCGGAGCTGGCCGTCGCCGAGCTGACCTTCGACTCGGCGGTCGACGCCGAACTGGTGGGCATGACCCGGTCTGCCGCGTCCGCGCGGACGCTCTCCTTCCGCAGCGGGTCGGTGCTGGTGGAGATCGAGGTGAGTGATGCGGGGATCGTCGGGCAGCTCTCCCCGTCCGGTGGCGGACGGGTGAGCGCCCGCACGGCCACCGGCACCTACGACGAGGCGTCGGTGGACGCGATGGGCTTCTTCTCGTTGGGCGTCCCACCGCCGGGTCCGGTCCAGTTGTGCGCGCGTACCGTCGGGTATGCCCTGTCCACCGCCTGGGTCTGTCTGCGCTGACCGGCGCTCTGCTCCCCGGAGGGCGGCGCGGGCGGTGCCGCGCGTCCGGTGTCCGACCCCGACCGACGACGGTGGGGCGTGGGCCGGATGGCCCACGCCCCACCGTCGCAGGTGGCGACGATCCGGGTTATCCCCGCTGCCCGTCCGCCAGCAGGTACTGCACCCCGCCGAGGTCGGCGCGGGCGGTGCCGTCGGCGTCCGGCCCGAACTGGGTCACGTTGAGCGCGGTCTCCTTGGCCAGGGCGGTCTCGGCCGAGAAGGCCAACGAGAACTCGAGGCGCTCACCGGGCTTCAACACCAGCCCGCTGATGCTGGCCTTCGTCGGTTCGACGATCTCCAATTCGGTCTTGCCGACCTGGCGGATGCCCGTGCCGACCTTTCCGGTGGACTGCCACCGCTCGAACAGGGTCGGGCCGAGGTCGACGAAGACCCGGGCGCCCCGGTCCTGCTCCGCCGGCTGGGTGAAGACCAGGTCGTTCTTGGTCTCCGCGGTGGTCACGTTGCCGATGGCGAACGGCCGCACGACCCGCGGTCCGCCAGCGACGAGCCGGACCGAGTCGACGTTGCGCCAGACGATGTTGTTGTTGTGCTGGGTGTTGACGCTCGTGCTCGGACCCTCGAAGGTCATCGGGTCGGTGGGTGACACCCAGCGCGCCAACAGGCAGAAGTGACCCGGGCCGGGCACCCCGGTCCACGGGATCGTGACCGTGGTGACGCCGGGGTAGACGGGCACGCTGACCGCGCCGATCTGGGTCCAGTGCGTCGGCCAGGTGGCGCCGCCGCCCGGGGTCGTCCGGTAGACCCGCAGCACCCCGTTGTCGATGCCCGAGCCGTATGGTCCGTTGTTGCGCACCTTCAGGAAGAGATAGTTGGTGACCCCGACGATCGGGTTCTGGCTGACGGCACACTCCACGGCGGTCGGGCAGACCTTGATGTCGGGGCTGGCCCACAACGGGCCGTACGAGTGCGGCTGGACGCCGGTGTCGGCGGCGACGTCCTTCATGTAGACGTCGGTGCGGGCCGCCGCGGCGGCCTTGCCCTGCGGTGCCTCGCCGGGTGCCGCGGCGGCTGCGGTGACCGCCAGCAGCCCGGCCAGCGCCGCACCCGTGAGTACGGCCAGCGTGGAGCGGCGGACGCGCTTTCCTACCTTGCCCATGACAGGTTTTCTCCCATCGGCGGGGGACGTCGATCACGACATGTTTCGATGTCGTGTCGGCGCGATGACGTAGTTGAGGAGTCGGCCATGCGCCGGGAAATACCGTCCCGGGGGCCTGCCGTCAGATGGCGCGAGGACCGGCAAAAAAGACAGTCATCAATACGTTTGGAGGGTCGACCGCCCGTCTCGATGGCCGCGATCGATCCCGTGGCCCGCCCCCCGGGGGTGTCCGGCCCGTCGGCGGCAGGGCCGGCGCGACGCCTTTGGCAATCGACAGTGGTGAATTAAGGTTGGGCTCGCGAGGTGCGCGCCGGGCGGTCATCGAGGCGGCTCACGCCCCGTGTGCAGCCGCGCCGCCCTGCGCCGACCCCCGGGAGGAACCGCCGCCATGAGACTGAGAAGCAGTCATCTCGGTGCCGCTGCGGCGACCCTGACGCTGGCCACCGCCCTGGGCGGCGCCGGCGTCCCGACCACCGTGCCCGCCAGCATGACCCCACCACCCGGCACGGCGGTGCCGGGCAGTCCGCCGCCCGGTACGGCGGTGCCGGGCAGTCCGCCGCCCAGTGGGGCGGCGTGCACCGTGCGGTACTCGGTCTACACCTGGGACACCTTCCTGACGAGCAGCATCACCATCACCAACACCGGTGCCGGCGCGATCACCTCCTGGAGGCTGACGTTCCCGCTGCCGGCCGGGCAACGCATCACCACCGACTGGAATGCGGTGTACTCGCCGTCCAGCGGCACCGTCACGGCCCGTGGGCTCGACGACCACGTCATCCTCGGGCCGGGGGGCTCGATCGCCATCGGGTTCGTGGCCGAGCACACCGGTGACACCGGCAGCCCGTCCTCGTTCACCCTCAACGGGACGCCCTGCTCGCTCACCTGAGGCGGAGTCCCGCCGGCCGGGCCGGTTCCCCGCCGTGGCGGTCGGCCGCGTGCCGGAAAGCGTCGGTTGACGACGGCCCGCCGCCACCACCAGCGTCACGCGGTGCCGCCGGACGACCCCGAGACGGGCTCCGGCCCAGGACGGTGACGTCCTGGGCCGGGAGTGCCGCGTCGCCGATCAGGCGATCTTGACGTCGCTGCACCACATGTAGGTCTGGTCCGCGTGCGACGCCTTCCAGATGAAGAACAGGACGTGGCTTCCGGAGCGCGACGACGGGATCGAGACGTTGAACGAGATGTTCTGTGCCGGCGCGTACCGCCCGGTCGTGGTGATCAGGTCCAGGTTGCCCCACCCGACCCGCTGGGTGGCCGGGTTGAACCCCTGCTTGGTGACGTAGACCCGGAAGAAGTCAGCACCGTGGCTGGCCTGGTCGTACATCTGGACGGTGAGGTTGCGGCTGACGGTGGTCGCCTTCCATGCCCCGGGCGTGTTCAGCGAGTTGTTCCGGGACAGGGCGTTGCTGCACAGCTGCCCGTCCGGGGTGCTGGGCTGGTACTGGCCGGCCAGGCCGTCGCGCAACGCGCTCATCCAGTTCCACATGGTGTCCGGGTTGGCCTGCCACGCCTGCCAGCACATCGGGTCCTGCTGCTGCATGGCCGGGTTGGTGTGCTGGCTGCCCCAGGTCTGCCAGCACTGGTACGCCCGGGTCGCCGGGTTGATGATCGTCCCGTGGGCCTGGGCGGGGCTGGTCAGGGGCAGGGTGCCGACCACCATGGCGAACATCAGGGCGAGCGCCTGGAGGGACCGGCGGACGGTTGACCGGGGGCGTCCGCCGGATCGGTCGGACTGGTGTGAACGCACTGTTCATCCTCCATTCGTCGGTACGGGACATCGAGTGGTGAATGCTCCCGAATCCACTGTTGCACCCATGCCGCAAAATATCAATGTTGATCGATATTTAGTCGGATTGGATCGAGCTGTCGGATGTGGAGCGAGCTGTCCGAGATCGCCGGATCGCCGGCGGGCGGCCGGACCGTGGACCCGAGGTCACCGCAGGTCCGGGTCGGGCGGCCGGACGGCGTGGTGTCGGGCCGGCCACCGGGGGCGGCAACCGTGCGTCGGCCACCCGGCACGGTGACCCCGGGTCGGCCGCCGGGCGCGGTCACCACGTGGCGGGGCGTGCCGGCCTGTCGGCCGGACGGGTCACAGCTTCGCTGCGGCGTCGTACCTCCGGCGCAGGTCGGCCATCTCCGAGGCACCCAGCGCCTCCTGCTGCGCGATCGTCGCGTACGCGGGCGGGAACATCTCCCGGAGCCGGTCGACGAACCTGACCTCCGCGGTCGCCTCGACGACCTGGATTCCCGGCGGATCGGTGGACATGTCCATGATCAGTGGGCCGGCCAGCTTGACCGCCACGTCCCAGGGGCGCTTCTGCTCGGCGATGCCGCACAGATGGAAGCCGTAGATCTTCTGGACGTCGGTGAACGTGGTGGCCCCGGCCGGTTCGAAGCCGTAGACGCGGACCCCGCAGATCACCGGCGGCTTCTCCGTGGTGGCGCCCTGCTGAGCGTCGTGCCCGGCATGCTGGTGCTGCCCCGGATCCGCCTTTTCAAGCGTGGTACGCATCCGGGCCACGATCTGCGCCTGCAGATCCGCCGGCTGCGCCCCCGTGCTGCTCCGGTTGGCCAATACGACAGTGCCGACCGACACCACCAGCAGGATCACCGCCACCCACACCAGGCGGTGCCGGTACCACGCGGAACTCTCTGGGGAACTCATCGCTTCTCACCTCGTCGCCGGTTGTGGTGCGCTGGCAGGCCCGTCAGGCGACCCCGGGCAGGCGTCGAGCGTGTCGACCGTCGGGGCGCGTGGCGGCGGATACGTGTGGCGGGCGGGAGTGCCCACCCGGCAGGGTGCCCGTCAGCACGGCGATGGCCCGTCGAGGCGGTGTGCGAGCGTCCGTCGAGGCGGCGCGCTGTCGATGCCGTGCTGCTCCCGTGCTGGCCGTTCTCAGTGCGGTTGCCCCCGCGCTGCGGCGATATGAGCTATTCCAACACGTCTGGATGCACTCTGGCAACATTGACGGATCTCAGTGGGCTTTCGACCCGCTCGGGTACGTGCGGCACGGCCGGTCGGCGGGGGTCAGTGAACCGAGGGCGGCCAGCGGTGGGTGCGCCACTCGTACCAGGTCGGGAAGCCCGCAGGGGGGTCGTCGATGGGCTCGCCGCCGTCGAGCTCGCCCGGCGTGGGGACGTCGAAGCGGGCGGCCCACTCGACGAGTTCCCCGTCGGACATGGGCCACGTCGTGTGCGGTGCGTCGGCCTGGCGTTGGTCACGTCGTTTTCGCTGCTCGGACGGGCTGAGAGCGAAGTAGTGCAGTTCCACCGTCGCGCCGACGTCAAGCGCCGCGCGGCGCAGGGCGGAGCGCTCGTTGCGGTCCCACAGACCGTAGTCGAGCACGACGTTGGTGCCGAGTTCGAGGGCGCGCAGCGCGATCTGGATGAGCCTTCCCTCGATCACGGCTCCCGCCAGGGGTGGATTCCCGGGCCCGTAGAGAGCCTTCACCCACTCGTCCTTGGTCAGCCGAAGTGCTTTGCGTTCGATCTCGATGCGCCGGGCAGCCGTGGTCTTCCCGGTGCAGGGCAGGCCCACGGTCAGGAACAGCGTCGGTTTCTCCATCAACATCCTCCGGCCGGACGCCCCATCATCGCGCACCGCCACCCGGGCCGCTCCCCGTTGGCCGGTGTTCCCCGCCGTGCTGACGTACGGCGACGGGTGGACGGGCGGTGTCACATGGTGCGGGCGGGCCTCGCCATGGTCAGCCGAGGTCCTCGTCTTCGAGGGTGGGGATCACCGGGGACAGCAGACGGTCGGCGTGTTCGGTGACCGTTGCGCGCGCCAGCCGGAAGACCCGGAAGGCCAGTTCGTGCCCGGGGTCCTCGTCGTCGTGGACGTACAGCAGCCCGTAGGACCCGGGGGCGAGCTGACCGATCCTGGTGAACAGGTCGAGGATGTCGGCACCGAACGTGCCCCGGTGGTTGGGGAACCCGCCGAGATGGACGTGGTACGCGCCGTTGACCGGGCGTAGGTCGACCAGCCCGTGGCCGGTGAGGCCGTCGAGCAGGTCCTGGATCTCGTCGAGGCGCAGGGGTGGGTCGTCGTCGACCGCCTCGGCTGTCGAGCGGAGGGTGATCCACCCGTGGTACTCGAACATGGCCGCAGTGTAGGTGCACCTCCTCAGGTCGCGGTGCCGTCGCCCGGCGTGCCGGTGCGGCGTAGTTCGCGTAGTACGCCGTGGCGGCGCAGGGCCCAGGCGAGGCGTGGAACGCTCGGGTGCCGGATGAACAGCACGGCGACGCGGCGGGCCAGGCCGACCCGGTCGGCGTCCACCTGGTCCTCGACCGCCTGCCAGACCAGCTCGCGCACCCTGGCGTCGTCCAGCACCGCCCGTACCTCACGCCGCACCCTGGGGTCCTCGGCGGCCGAGGTGATGGCGGCAGCCTGACCCGGTCGGTCGGCACGCGGTCGGACCACCGCCGCGAGGAGCGGTCGGCGTACCTCGTCGCGTTCCAGCAGCAGCAACACCGCTTCGCGGATCTCGGTCGTGTCCAGACTGGACCGCAGCAGCCGCAGCAGGCTGCGTTCCACCTCGCGGTCATGGTCCGCGACGGAGAGCGTGGCCAGCAGCAGCGCCACCTCGTCGAGGTCGATGACGTGACGTACCCCGTCGCGGAACTCCGGTAGGCCCCAGGCAGCCTGCAACGCCGTCACGAGATCGCGGTTCACGACCAACCGCTACCCGCAACCGGCGACCGGTGAAACCCCGGACCGATCGGGTCCACCTCGTCGGGCCGCGGGCGGGCCAGGTGGCGGTGTGCGGGTGGCCGCCGAGCAGGTGGTGCAGGTGGGTGGCTGGACTGCGGGGCGGCTCCTTCGCGTCTCGGGGTGGCGGCGATCCGGGTCCATGGCGCATAGTTATCGTACGCGTATAGTTTACTTGTACGAAAACACCGAGGAGTGTGCATGGCTCAGAGGGAGTCGAGCAGGGGTGGCGCCCTGACCACAGTGGCCCTGGCGCAGTTCATGGTCACGCTGGACATGACAATTGTGAATGTCGCTCTGCCTTCGCTCGATGCTGAGCTCGGCTTCGGAGCGACTCAGCTGCCCTGGGTGATCAACGTCTACGCCCTGCTGTTCGGCGGGTTTCTCATGCTCGGCGGCCGTGCGGCCGACCTGTTCGGCCAGCGCCGCCTGCTGCTGAGCGGCACCGCGCTCTTCGCGTTCGCCTCGCTGGTGGGTGGCCTGGCACAGGCCCCGTGGCAGCTGATCGTGGCCCGGGCCCTGCAGGGTGTGGGTGCCGCCATGATGGCGCCGGCCGCACTCGCCGTGCTCACCCTGACCCAACGCGAGGGCCGGGAACGCATCCGTGCCCTGGGCGTGTACGCCATGGTCTCCGCCGTGGGCGGTGCGGCCGGCGTGCTCAGTGGCGGCCTGCTCACCCAGTACGCGGGTTGGCGATGGGTGATGCTGGTCAACATTCCGATGGCCGCCTGCGTCCTCCTGCTCGCCCTGGCGAGCGTGCCGGGCGGATTGCTCAGCGCTCCTCTCGGCCGGAAGCTGGACATCGGTGGCGCGGTGCTGGTCACCGCTGGTGTGGGCACCCTGGTGCTGGGCCTCGTCCGCACCGACCGGCACGGCTGGGGTTCGACCACGACCCTGCTCACCCTCGGCGCGGCCGTACTGCTGCTCGTGCTCTTCGTGCTCTGGGAAAACCGTTGGGTCAAGGGCGACCCGCTCGTGCGGATCGGCCTGCTCACCAGGCGTAATGTCGCCGGTGCCAACCTCTTCGTCCTGCTGCTCTGCGCGGGTCAGTTCGCGGGCTTCTACTTCCTCTCGCTCTACCTGCAGGATGTGCTGCGCTTGGACGCGGCGCGCGCGGGCGCCGCCTTCCTGCCGTTGACGCTCAGCGTGGTGGTGGCGATCAACATCTCGACCCGGCTGCTTCCCCGGACAGGCCCCAGGGCGCTGCTGGTGGCTGGTGGCCTGCTCGCCGGAGTCGGCTTCGCCTGGTTCGGTGCGCTCGACGTCGACGGCAGCTTCGTCGCCGACCTGCTGGGCCCCTCGATCCTCACCGGTCTGGGCATGGGCATCTCGTTCGTACCGCTCACCGGTGCCGCCGTCGGCGGTCTGCCCCGGCACGAAGCCGGGATGGCCTCGGCCGTGCTCAACAGCTCCCGCCAGATCGGCGGTGCTCTCGGCCTGGCCGCCCTGGTCACCGCGCAGGCCACGTACACGGCCCACCGCCGTGCCGCCGGTGACCCGCCCCTGGAGGCGCTGACCGGTGGGTTCGGCGTCGGCCTCGCGTTGTCGGGCGCGTTGTTGTTCCTCGCCGCGCTCGTGGCACTGTTCGTCCTCCCCGGTAAGCGGGTCGCCGGTGGCCCGGCCGTATTCGGGTCACGTCGCCGGGGGACGAGTCCTCTCCTGCGCTGATCCCGCAAGGTCGGCACGGATGCCGTCGTGACAACCTGCTGGGCAGACCGCGGGACGACCGTGGGAGACCGCCCGGGTCATCCCGCGGTCTGCCCCAGCAATCCGTCGATGACCGCGATCAGCCCCGACCGGTGCGTGTTGCGTGTGGTGAGTGCCGGCCACCGGTCGGCGAGGGCGGACAGCCGCGGGAACTGCGTGGGGTCGAGGTTGGCGAATGCCTTCTCCCGGTGTGCTCCCGCGTCCGGCCGGGAGTAGTGCTTCCCTCGGGAGACCCGCAGCATCAGCTCGCCGGCGGTGTAGTACCAGATCACCCGGTAGGCGTAGACGGCCTGCTCGGGAGTCATGCCGCAGCGGATGGCACCGTCGATGATGTTCTCGACGATCCACAGGGCGGAGACCGCCATCAGATCGTCGGAGGCGAGCACCTCGACGATCCACGGGCACTCGGCCAGGATGTCGTGCAGCAGCTGGGCCGCCGTGATCAGCTGCTCCCGGGGCTCGGGCGGCATGTCCGGGCGCGGGAACTGCGCGGCGTGCTCCTCCAGCAGCAGGAGCAGCAGCTCGTCCTTGTCCTTCACGTGGTGGTAGAGCGCCATCGGCGTGCTGTCCAGATCCTTGGCGAGGCGACGCATGGACAGGCTCCCGACACCCTTCTCGCTGAGGATCCGTCGGGCCGCCACCACGATGGCCTCCCTGGACAGGCGGGGAGGGCGTCCCATCCGACCGCCCTGCGACGAGGAAGACTGCATAACGGCTCCGGACCCCCCATCGGCGCAGGAAGCCCTCGAACCGTGGCGTTGCCGCCTCCGTGCAGGGGACGTTCCCGGTGAACCGCACCACCGTATCCGGCAGACCGGGTTGCAGGCGTGCCAGGAGCCGCCGTGCGTCGAGGACGTCCTGGGCGTGCCGGATCCGGGGTGGGCAGTGGGCGTCAGCGTCGTCGCGACGGGCTCAGGCGGCTGCCTGCCGGGGGCAGAGCATCGGGTGCAGCAGCCGGGACAGCTCGGCGACGTCGGCGACGGGTCGCGCGAAGCTCACCCTCGCCCGTCGGGCCGCGCCGGGCTGGCCGTACGCGACCAGCAGGCCGTACCGGTCGATCCGGACCACCCGTGGCGACTCGGCACCGGTGAGCTTCAACTGCCGGCGCAGGTGGGCCGCGACCTGCTCGGCGTGGTGGTCGGCGAGGTCGGCCAGCAACCCCGCCTCGGCCGCGTGCAACGGGTCGGGCTCGGCCTGTGCGTACGCCTGCGGGTCGATCGGGCGCGTTGCGCCGGCGCGTTCCCAGCGGGCCTCGGTCACCTCGAACCGGTGCAGCTGGAATTTGCTGCCCACGTCGAGCAGGTCGCCGGTGGGCCGGGTGGCGGCGAAGTCCATCGCGGCCTGCCGGGCCGCGTCGCCGTCGAGGCGCTCGGCCCAGCCGGAGACCCAGGCCCGGCCGAGCGAGGGGGCACCGGCGGTGGGCGGCAGGTCGAGCACGTCGAGGACGGTGGCGACGGCGGTGTCCCCGGCGGGCGGCGTGAGCGCCGTGGCGAGGTCGCCGGGTGCCGGCACCAGCAGCAGCACCCGGCCGGCCGGGTCGGTGGCGTGCCGGACCCGGTGCGGGCCGGTGCTGCCGGCCAGGTGGGCGAGGGCCGGCGGCCCGCCCGCGACGAGGGTACGCACGATCTCCGCCGGGCTGGGTCGCATGATCCCTGACTCCTCAATGTAGGTTAGCCTTACCTAAGTTGCAGGCTAGACCATTCGATCGGAGACGTCGAACGTGAACCACCCCCGCCCCAAGGCCCGGCTCTCCCGCGCGCTCGGCATCCCGCTCACCCGCAAGTGCGTGCGGTACTTCGAGCGACGTCCCTACCCGCCGGGTGTGCACGGCCGCAACCGGCGCAAGACCTCCGACTACCAGGTCCGGCTGCTGGAGAAGCAGCGGCTGCGCCACCAGTACAACGTCAGCGAGGCCCAACTGCGCCGGACGTTCGACGAGGCCGCCCGGGGCGCCGGGAAGACCGGTGAGTCGCTGGTCGCCCTCCTGGAACGGCGACTCGACGCGGTGGTGCTCCGGGCCGGGCTGGCCCGCAGCATCTACCAGGCACGCCAACTCGTCGGACACGGTCACTTCACCGTCGACGGGCACAAGGTCGACCGGCCCTCGTACCGGCTGCGGCCCGGCCAGGTGGTCGCGGTACGCGAGCGCAGCCGCGCCCTGCCACCGTTCCAGCTCGCCGCCACCGGCGCGCACGCCGACGACCGACCCCGCCCGTACCTGTCGGTGGAGCTCACCGGGCTGCGCGCCACGCTGCTGCGCGAGCCCGCCCGGCACGAGGTGCCGGTGGTCTGCGACGAGCAGCTCGTGGTGGAGTTCTACTCCCGCTGAGCGGTCAGCGGCGGCCCGTCCCTCCGCACCTGCCGCCGCTGCGGCACCGGCGGGTCGCCGCTGCCCACCACGGGCCCCGCAGCGGCGTCGGTGCGGGGCGGCCCGGGACCGTCGGCGGCCCGGGCGGTCCACGCCGCCCACAGCCGGGCGTAGCTTGCCCCCGCACCGACCAGGTCGGCGTGCGGACCACTCTCGACGATCTCGCCATGGTCCATGACGATGATGTGGTCCGCGGCCACGGCCTGGGTGAGGCGGTGGGCGACGACCAGGGCGGTGCGTCCCGCCAACGCCGCGGCGGCGGCCTGTTCGAGGTCGCGCGCACCTGCGCTGCCCGCCTCGGCGGTCGCCTCGTCCAGCACCACCACCGCGGGGTCGAGCAGCACCACCCGGGCCAGCGCCAACTGCTGCGCCTGCGCCGGAGTCAGCGGGTGGCCGCCCTCACCGACCACGGTGCCCAGGCCCCCGGGGAGGGCGAGCACCCAGGTCAGGGCACCGACGCGGGCCAGGGCCGCGGTGAGTTCCTCCGGCGTGGCGTGCGGGCGGGCCAACCGCAGGTCCTCGTCGAGGGGCCCGGCGAACACGTGGGTCTCCTGACTGACCAGGGCGACCGTCCGGGCGGGCAGCTCATTGACGGGTACGCCGCCCAGGGTGGCCGTGCCGTGCCCGGGGCGCAGGGCCCCGGCGGCGATCGACGCGACCGTGGTCTTCCCGGCGCCGGTGGACCCGACCAGCGCGACGACCTGGCCCGACCCGACCCGCAGGGAGACGTCGCGCAGCACCGGCGTGGTCCCGTCGTAGCTGAAGCCGACGCCGGTCAGGACGAGGTCGTGCGCCGTCGGCGCGGTGCCGCCGCCACGGCCTTCGGGGTCCGTGCCGAGCACACCGACGAGACGGGCCAGGCTCGCCCCCGCATCCTGGGCCTTGTCGAAGGTGACCATCAGGTGCAGCATCGGGCCGAACAGGCGGTGCAGCAGCAGCGCGGCCGCGGAGACCTCGCCGAGGGTGACGGCGTCCCGGCGGACGAGCAGGAATCCCACCGCCAGCACCGCGCCGAGCCCGGCCAGCTCCGCCCCGTGGATGCGGCCTACGAAACGGGTGTAGAGGGCGAACACGCTCGTCGAGATGTCCCGCGCGCGGGCCGAGACCGCCGTGATGCCGGCGAGGTGCCGGTCCTCCAGCCGGTAGGCGTGCACCGTACGGATGCCCTGCACACTCTCGACGAACTGCTGCGACCGCTGCGCGATGGCGACCCGCTCCGCCGCGTAGGCCGGCGCGGCCCGGGGGAGGTACCACCGCAGGCCGAGCACATGGAGCGGGACGGCGACCGCGCCGGCCAGCCCCAGCCGCCAGTCGATGCCGATCATCGTGCCGAGGCTGATCGCCGCCAGCAGCAGGGCCGAGATCAGGGTGGGCAGAACCTCGGTGACGGCCCGGTCGATGGCGCTGACGTCCGCACCGACCCGCGAGACCAGGTCGCCCCGGCCCGCCCGGTCGAGCACCGCCGCCGGCAGGCGCAGCGCGGTGTCCAGGGCACGTTCACGCAGGTCGGCGAGGATCCCCGCACCCAACCGGCGGATCAGGTGGGCGCTGACGCCGGTGGCCACGCCGCCGACGACCGCCGCGGCCACGATGACCACGGCGACCGGCACGAGCGCGTCGGTGCCGCCACCGGCCCGGACCCGGTCGACCAGCAGGCCCAGGGCGTATGCGGGGACGATCGCCGTGGCGGCGGCGAACAGCCCGACGACCAGGGTGCCGCCGGTGCCGCCCGGGCGGGCCCGTAGTTGAGCACCGAGCCACGCCCTGCTCTCGCGCGGGCCGGCCACGGGCAGGATCGGGTGGGTCACCGCAGCACCGTCCGGCGGTAGCTGTCGTCGTGGCCGACGAGTTCGGCGTGCGTACCCTCGGCGGCGACGGCGCCGTCCCCGATGAACACCACCCGGTCGGTGGCGGCCAGCAGCGTCGGGCTGGTGGTGATGACGACGGTGCCGTAGCCGGCATCCGAACCGTGCCGCAGGGCGCGGATGCCGTCGGCGACGGCCCGTTCGGTGACCGCGTCGACGGCGGTGGTCGGGTCGTGCAGGACCAGCAGCGGCGGCGCGGCGAGCAACGCGCGGGCGAGCGCGACACGTTGCCGCTGGCCGCCGGAGAGGTTCGCGCCGCGTTCGGTGACCGGCATGCGTAGGCCCTCCGGGTGCAGGTGCGCCACCTCGGCGACGGCAGCGGCGCCCAGGGCCTCGTCGAGCCGTCCGTCGTCGTGCCGACCGTCGTCGTCGTGCCGCCCTCCGTCGTCGCGCAGGGCGATGTTCGAGGCGAGGGTGCCGGTGAACAGGTCGGTGCGGTGCGGTTCGCTGTGCAGCACCTGCCGCGCCCGGCCCCGGTCCACGGCCTCGAGCCGTTCGCCGCCGAGCAGGACGTCACCCGTGTGACCGTCGGGCACCGCCAGCAGCCGCGCCAGCGCCTCGGCGTCCGCCGGTCGGCGGGCCACCACACCGACGAACTCCCCGCCGCGCACGTGCAGGCGCAGCCCGGCGAGCGGGCCGTACGTCACGTCGGTCAGGCGCAGCTCGTGGCCGCCGCTGCGGGGCGCGGCGGCACCCGGCGGCAGGACCACGTCGGCCGTGACGACGGCGGCGACCCGCTCCGCCGCCGCGCGGGCGGCAGCGGTCCAACCGGGTACGACCGCGAGCACACCGAACGGTTCGACGAGGAACTGCGCGGAGCCGATCACCGTGATGAACTGGCCGACCGTGATGCGGCCGGTGAGCGCGAACCAGCCCGCCATGAGCGCGATGCCTCCGGACAGCAGGGCGCTCAGCATCGTGGACGCGCCCAGGTAGGCGTTCTGGGTCCGGGAGGCGCGCAGCGTGGCCGCCAGGGCGTGGCGGCTCACCCGGTGGTACCGCTCGACGGCGGCGTCCTGCGCGCCGATGCCGCGCAACGCCCGCAGCCCGGTCACCAGGTCGGTGGCGAGCGCGGTGGCCCGGCCGGCCTGATCCTGTTGCTCCTTGACACGTCGGGCGATCAGCGGCGCGGTGCGGTTGAGGACCGCCAGCACGACCGGGATGGCGACCAGCACGGTCAGTCCGAGCGGTGGCGAGATCAGCAGCAGCGCGACCGCGCTGACCGTGACCGCCACCAGGGCGCTGGTGATCCGGGGGATGTGGTCGAGCAGGTAGGAGGTGTACTCGGCGTCGGTGGTGGTGACCGCGAGCAGGTCGCCGGTGTGCCGTTCGGCCCGGAGCACGCGTGGGTGCAGGATCCGTGCCGCCAGCTCGACCCGCAGTTGGTGACCCTCCTCGGCGATGGCCCGTTGCAGGCGTCGCGCGCCGAAGCGGTAGGTCACCGCCAGCACCAGGTAGACCGCCGCCAGGACGGCGATCCAGACGAGCAGTGCGGTCAGGTCGCCGGTGGCGACGCCCCGGTCGACGATGACGCCGATGAGGATCGGCACCAGGGCCGCGCAGAGCTGGTAGACGCCGGCCAGTGCCGTTCCGCTCCAGAGGCGTCGCCCGTTGCGGGCGACCGCCCTACGCAGGATGACGGTGCCAGCACTGATCTTGCTCACTGCCTCATACCCCCTGGTCAACGGCTCAGGAACGTGGAGTACTTTACCGATCAAGTATTAGGTAAGCCTGTCCTTACTATGTGAGTTGGAGTACTCCGTATGCGCCCCTCCCGGTTGCTCACCGGAATCGTCGCGGTCGCCACCACGCTCGCCCTCGCCGCCTGCGGCGGGTCGTCCGACCCCGACGGGAAGCCCGCCGCGTCCGGGCCCGCGACGGCGACCTTCCCACTCACTGTCACCCACGCGCTGGGCACCACCACGATCGACAAGAAGCCGGAGCGGGTCGCCACCGTCAACTGGGCCAACCACGAGGTCCCCCTCGCCCTGGGCGTCGTCCCGGTCGGCTACGCCAAGGCCAACTTCGGCGACGAGGACGGCGACGGGCTGCTGCCCTGGGACGCCGCGCGACTCAAGGAACTCGGCGCGTCGACCCCGGTGCTGTTCGACGAGACCGACGGCATCGACTTCGAGGCGGTGGCGAACACCAGGCCGGACGTCATCCTGGCCGCGTACTCCGGCCTGACCAAACAGGACTACGACACCCTGACGAAGATCGCGCCGGTCGTCGCGTACCCGCAGGCGCCCTGGGCCACCTCGTGGCGCGACAGCATCAAGCTGGAGAGCAAGGCCCTCGGCCTGGCCACCGAGGGTGACGCGCTGATCGCGAAGATCGAGAAGCAGATGAAGGACGAGGCCGCCCGCTACCCGAAGCTGGCGGGCCGGTCGGTGATGTTCCTGACCCACCTCGACCCGACCGACCTCAGCAAGATCAGCTTCTACACCACGAACGACACCCGGGCCCAGTTCTTCACCGACCTCGGCATGACGCACCCGCAGAGCATCGCGAAGGCCTCCGCCGCGACCAAGGAATTCAGCCTCACCCAGAGCGCCGAGCAGGTGCAGAACCTCAGCGACGTCGACATCATCGTGACCTACGGCGACGCCGACGGCACCACCCTGGCCACCCTCCAGAAGGACCCGCTGCTGTCCAAGATCCCCGCGATCAAGCGCGGCTCCTTCGTCTCGCTGCCCGGCAGCACCCCCGTCGCCACCGCCGCCAACCCGACACCCCTGGGCGTCTCGTTCGTCCTCAAGGACTACGTCGACCTGCTCGGCAAAGCCGCCGACAAGCTCTGATGACCGGTGCAACCACCTCCGGGCCGGACGTCGCCCTGCTGCGACGTCCGGCCCGGACCCGCCTGACCTGGCTCCTGGTCGTCCTCGCCGCGCTGACCCTGGCCCTGATCGCGTCGGTCGCCTTCGGTTCCCGGATCGTCGGCTGGGCCGACATCACCGCCGCACTCGGCGGCACCCAGGACACCCTCGACCAGGCGGCCGTGGTCAAACGCCTGCCCCGGACGGTGCTCGCGGCCCTGGTCGGCGCCGCACTGGCCCTGTCCGGGGCCGTGATGCAGGGCGTCACCCGCAACCCGCTCGCCGACCCGGGCATCCTCGGGGTGAACATGGGCGCGATGCTCGCCATCGCCGTCGCCATGACCACCGTCGGCCTGTACACCGCCACCATGTACATCTGGGTCGCCATCGCCGGAGCGGCGGTGTCCGCGCTGTTCGTCTACGCGGTCGGCTCGCTCGGTCGCGGCGGCGCCACCCCTCTCAAGATCGCCCTGGCCGGGGCGGCCACCTCCGCCGCCCTCGCCTCGCTGGTGGTCGCGGTCGTGCTGCCGCGTGGCGACATCGCCGAGAACTTCCAGTCCTGGCAGGTCGGCGGCGTCGGCGGGGCCAGCTGGGACAGCATCGGCCAGGTCCTGCCGTTCCTGGCCGCCGGGCTGGCCGTCTGCCTGCTGTGCGCCCGGGCACTCAACTCCCTCGCGCTCGGCGACGACCTCGCCGCCGGCCTGGGCGAACGCGTCGCCCTGGTCCGCGGGATCGCCGCCGCCGGTGCGGTGGTGCTCTGCGGCGCGGCCACCGCGGTCGCCGGACCGATCGCCTTCGTCGGCCTGATCGTCCCGCACCTGTGCCGGCTGCTCGTCGGACTCGACCACCGTTGGCTGCTGCCGTTCGCGACCCTGGTCGGCGCGGTGCTGCTGACCGTCGCGGACGTCGCCGGACGGGTGGTGAACCGCCCCGACGAGATCGAGGCCGGGATCATCACCGCCCTGATCGGCGCCCCCTTCTTCATCTACATCGTCCGCCGGCAGAAGGTACGCGAACTGTGAGCACCACGACCCTGAGGGCCGTCACCCGCGGTCGGGTCCGGCGCAGCCGACGACGTCGTGTCGTGCTGACCGCACTCTCGGCGGCGGTGGCCGCGCTGGTCGTCGTCTCGCTGATGGTCGGGCAGACGTTCTACCCGCCCGGCGACGTGCTGCGGGTGATCCTCGGCGAGACCGTGCCCGGCGCGTCGTTCACCGTCGGTGAACTCCGGCTGCCCCGCACCGTCCTGGCCCTGGCGACCGGGCTCTGCTTCGGCATGGGCGGCGTCACCTTCCAGACCATGTTGCGCAACCCGCTGGCCAGCCCCGACATCATCGGCATCAGCTCGGCGGCGAGCGCCGCGGCGGCCTTCGGCATCATCGTGCTCGGCCTCGGCGAGACCGGCGTCTCGATCTTCGCCATCGTCGCCGCGCTCGGCGTCGCCGTGCTCATCTACCTGCTGTCGTTCACCGACGGGGTGGCCGGCACCCGGCTGGTGCTGATCGGCATCGGCATCGCCGCCATGCTCAACAGCGCCACCTCGTACGTCCTCAACCAGGCCGGCCAGTGGGACCTGCAGGCGGCGACCCGCTGGCTCAACGGCAGCCTCAACGGCTCCACCTGGGACGAGACCGTTCCGGTGCTGGCCGCGCTGGCCGTGTTCGGCCCGGTGCTGCTGAGCCAGGCCCGGAACCTGACCATGCTGCAACTCGGCGACGACACCGCCGCGGCGCTCGGCACCCGGCTGGAACGTACCCGGCTGGTCTCGATCGTCGCGGCCGTCGGCCTGATCGCGTTCGCCACCTCGGCCACCGGACCGATCGCGTTCGTGGCCTTCCTGGCCGGGCCGATCGCCGCCCGGCTGGTCGGTGCCGGCGGCTCACCGCTGGTGCCGTCCGCCCTCGTCGGCGCGCTGCTGGTGCTCGTCGCCGACTTCCTCGGCCAGTTCGCCTTCGACATCCGCTTCCCGGTGGGGGTGATCACCGGCGTGCTCGGTGCCCCGTACCTCATCTACCTGCTCGTCCGCACGAACCGCGCCGGAGGCTCGCTGTGACCACCGACCACGCCCTGACGACGGAGAAACTGACCGTCGGCTACGGCGACCGCGTCGTCATCGAATCGCTCGACCTGCTCGTCCCGCCCGGCCGGATCACCGCGATCGTCGGCGCCAACGCCTGCGGGAAGTCGACGCTGCTGCGGTCGATGTCGCGGCTGCTCGCCCCGCGCGCCGGTCACGTCCTGCTCGACGGCCGGCAGGTGCACCGGACGCCGGCCAAGGAGCTGGCCCGCACCCTCGGCCTGCTGCCCCAGTCACCGATCGCCCCGGAGGGCATCACCGTGGCCGACCTGGTCGGCCGGGGCCGCAACCCGCACCAGCGACTGCTGTCGCGCTGGAGCGGGGACGACGACCGTGCGGTCGCCGCCGCCCTCGACGCCACCCACACCGCCGACCTGGCCGACCGGTCGGTCGACGAACTCTCCGGCGGGCAGCGGCAACGGGTGTGGATCGCGATGGCGCTGGCCCAACAGACCGAACTGCTGCTGCTCGACGAGCCGACCACCTTCCTCGACGTCAGCCACCAGGTCGAGGTGCTCGACCTGCTCACCGACCTCAACGCCACACGCGGCACCACGATCGTGATGGTGCTGCACGACCTGAACATGGCCGCCCGCTACGCCGGCCACCTCATCGCGCTGGCCGACGGTGGCCTGTACGCGGCGGGGCCGCCGACCGAGGTGCTGACCGAGGAGTGCGTCCGGGCCGTCTTCGGCCTGGACAGTCGGGTCATCGTCGATCCGGTCTCCGGCCGGCCGTTGATGCTGCCGATCGGTCGCCATCACGTCTCGGCCGCCCGCACCTAGCCCCCCGACGAGCCCCGCCGGGGCGGCCGGTACGGGTTGCGGAGGTCCCCTGTCCCACCCTCGCCGTCGTGGATCTGCACCCGGTGGTGTGCCGTACCCTGTGCGCCGTCACCTGTGTGCTGTGCTGGGCGTGCGGTGTGTGCCGGGGAATCGAACCCCCGCGCCTGCCCTCGGCGCACCAGCGTGAGCCGGAATACCCGCCGGCTCCCGGGTTCGTGCACGCCTCCACGTCGGCTACCTGCTCCGCAACCCGTCAGTCCAGCAGGTCGACCTCCCAGTTGCTCCGCTGGATCAGCGTGTCGACCTCGCGGAGCTGCCGGGCGAGGTCGTCGGCCTGGCCGCGCAGCTGCGCCACCGGCAGCGCCGGGATCATCCTCAGCTCCGACCGCAACTGCCGGAACCCCCGCTGGCCCTCGCCGGCAGCGGCGTCCGCGGCGGCGGTGACCACGCTGTGCCGCAACCGGAGCACGTCGCGGCGGGCCAGGGCGTCGGTGAGCGTGCCGCCGTCGAGCACGGTGGCGGCGTTGGTGCGGTTGATCCGCCGGATCAGCGTCTCCAACTCTCCGAGCACCACGCCGGCCTCGGTCAGCAGCGCCGTCGCGTCCTCCGCCGGCGTCTCACCCTCCTGGAACCGGGCGCTGGCCACGATGCGGGCCCGGAGTTGTTCGGCGCGGCGTGCCGCATCCGCGCGCAACGCCAGGGCCTCGGCAAGCTTCATGCCCGCCAGTATGGCCGGCGAAGATCACCCCTGCCGCCCAATTCATCGACGCCGGGGGAGACGGGCGACGCCGACGGGGCCCGGGACAGGTCGGGGTGCCTGGGTACGATGCCCGGCGTGCCTCTCGCCGCAGACCTACGTGACCTGCTGAAAGACCCGTCGTTCTGGTCGGCCTACGAGCGCTCCGACGGCGACGACGGTGCTGACGACGAGCGCTGGGAGGACCATCCCGGATGGACGCTGACGGCCGACGTCGGCGGCGGTCACACCCTCGTCCTGGAGATCGACATCGAGCTCGGCATGGTCAACCTCGGAATGTGCCCGCCCGGCGTGACCGAGCCGCTGCAACTCGGCTGGGACGACGACGCGCACCCCTTCCCGCACGCCCTGCGCTGGGACGAACTGGACCTGATCGCCCGGGCCGTCGCGTTGCGGGACCCGGACCTGCCGCACCCCGGCCCACTGCTGGCGTTGGCCAGCCGGTTCGTGCTGCTCGGCGAGCACGACGACCTCGACGCGGTCACCCCGCTGTTGGCTGCCGCCTTCGGGACCGGCCCCGCCGACGCCGCCTACTGGCCGACGGCCCGCTCCTGGCTGTACCGGTGCGACGGGCGCGGCAGGGGCGTCACCTGGCAGCGCGACGACGCCGGGAACTGGACCGTCGACCAGGACGAGGACCAGAGCGGCGACTTCACGCTCTACAGCCTGCGCGGCCCGGAGTCGGAGTTCCCGTTCGACGCCTGGCGGGAGCTGCTCGCCGCCGCCGGGCGTACCGTCGCCGACGCCGTGCCCGGGTCGGCGCGGGACGCTCTCGGTGACCTGCCGGCGCGTGCCGTCGCCGACCGTGACCTGAGCCTGGCCGGGCAGACCGGCCGGTCGCTCGCCGCAGCCGGCGTCGGTCATCCGGTGATCCTGCGCGGGCTCGACGGACCCACGGACCCTGCCGAGGTCTGCTGGATCCTCGAAACGGTCACCGGCGCGGCGCAGGGTTCCCTCGTGGCCCGGTGGTTCGGCCCGAGTGCGCTGCGGGTGGCCCGCCGCTACCGGCTGGACCTGCACCTGGAGGTCGGCGGACGGCCCGATTCGCGCGGGTACGCCACCACGGTGACCCGCGACCTCGACCGGGCGCTGCGCGACCGGGGCCTGGGCCACGCCGAGCAGACCGGCAGCAGCATGCGCCGGGACGCCTCCGGTGGCTATGTCACCCACGCCGTCAGCGTGGACATCGCGGTCTTCGACGATCTCGCCGCCGGCACCGACCTCGTCCGGCACACGCTGCTGCGCCACGATCCGGCACCGGAGACCGTGCTGCGTCACCAGGGGGGCACCGACGCAGTGGTGGCGCTGCGGTGACCCCGGCGGGTCGGCAAACGGCCGACCCGCCGCCGGCCGGACGGCACTATGCTGCGACAAGTCCCGTCGAGCAGGGAGATGACGTGTCGCGTCGTACCGGTAGGCCCTCGTATCTGCTGGCCGCGTCGCCTTCACCACGCCGCCGGACGTCCCGGCTCGCCGTCGTCGCCGCGATCGGCCTCGTCGTCGCCCTCGTCGGCGGCGGCATCGGATACACGGTCGGTCGACCGGACGCCACCGAGTCGACCATCGCCGAGCTGCGCCGGGCCGAGGCGAAGCGGGACGCCCAGCAGATCACCGAGCTGACGGCCACCGCCCGACGCCTCCGCGACGAGATCACCCCCGTGCTCGACGCCCTGCGGGCCGGGTCGACCGCCGACCAGCAGCAGGCACGCCAGTGGCAGCAGACCGTGCTGCGGGCGGCGGAGCCGTTCGCCGACCCACCGTCGGGCAGCACGGCAACCAACGTGGCACGCGGTGGTCTGCGTGGCGCCGTGGAGCAGACGTCCCTGGCCGTCGAGTCGTACCTCCTCGCGGTCACCGGGCCACCCGCGCAGCGGGCGGCGCTGACGGCACTGGCGAAACGGCAGGCGGAGCAGGCCGCCGCCGCCTGGTCCGTCGCCGCCACCCAACTCGATCAGGTCAACGTCGACGCCGGCCACGGCCACCAGCACGTCTACCTGGACGGCGACCAGCACGACGGCGCGCAGGAGGGCACCGGCGGGTGACCGGGGCCGGGCCGGGCCTGCCACCCGGTTCGGTCCGGCGTACCCGCGCCACCCGGGTCGTGCCCGTGCGGCGTCGACCGGCCGGCGGGGCTGCGGTGCGCGACGGGGCATGCCATGGTGGACCCGCCGCACCCCGACCCGGACGGAGCGCACCGATGCCCGCGACGGATCTGCTCGCCGAACGGTTGGTGCGGGCCGGGATCGGTGACGTCGTCACCGTCGAGCCGGTGAGCGGTGGCCTCGCCGCGCTCGCCGGGATCGCCCACCGCAGGGACGCGCCACCGGTCTTCGTCAAGACCTTCGCCGATCCACCCGACGGCGACGCGTTCGTCGCGGAGGCCGACGGGCTGACGGCCCTGCGGGAACTGGGCGGCCTGGCGACCCCCGACGTGCTCGTGGCGAACCACGAACTGCTGGTGCTGTCGCTGTTGTCGCCGAGGCCGCAGGACGGGGCCTTCTGGGAGCGGTTCGCTCACGCGCTCGCCCACCTGCACACCAGCACCGTCCACCCCCGCTTCGGCTGGCACCGCGACAACTGGTTGGGGCGTCGCCGGCAGGTCAACACCTGGGCCGACGACGGCTTCGCCTTCTTCGCCGAACGCCGTCTGCTGCGCTGGCTCTCCGAGCCCCGGGTCGAGGCGGCGCTCGGTGCCGCCGACCGGGCCGCGATGCAACGGCTGTGCGCCCGGCTGCCCGAGCTGCTGCCGGACCGGCCGGCGTGCCTGACGCACGGCGACCTCTGGTCGCAGAACGTGCTGTCCACCGGGGACGGACAGGCGGCGTTGATCGACCCGGCGGTGTCGTACCTGTGGGCAGAGGTGGACCTGGCCCACCTGTGGACCACGGCTGCGCCACCGCAGTCGCGTCGGTTCTTCGCCGTCTATGCCGAGCTGACCGGCCTCGACGCCGGCTGGCGGGACCGCATGCCGATCATCCAACTGCGGCAACACCTGGCGGTGCTGGCCCAGTTCGACGACGACTGGGGTGCCGCCGAGACGATCCGCGCCACGCTCGCCCCGTTCCGGTCGCGGGCCTGACCGGCCGCGACCGGCGACCACCGGGCACGTCCCGGGAGCCGGCGGCCGACCCGGGCGGCCGGGCGCCGTCACGATCCCGACGGCACCCCGGGCGGCTGCCGACCCGGCCAGAACGGCCATTCCTCGAACGACCGGCACCGCCCGTCGTCGGCGAAGCGCATCACCCACAGGTCGCGGTACTCCTGCGTGACCGGGTTGCCGTAGTGCACCTCGTGGCGGGACACGGCGGTGTCGCCGTCGACCGCGACGATCGCGCTGGTCATCCGGAACACCTCATCGGGGCCCTTGCGCTGCGCCTCCCACATCCGGGCGATGGCCGGCAGACCCACCACGGGGGTCAGGTAGGGCCCCTGCTGGTAGCTCGCGTCCTCGGTGAAGAGCGCGCCGAGGGTGTCCGTACCCGCCGTCCGCCAGGCCCGCTCGTAGGCGACGAGCCAGTCGTCGACATGCTTCCTGTCCATGCGTTCCACCCTGCCATCCGGCAGACGATGGAGTGCCGCACACCGCCCACACCGCGGGCGGCGGGCCCGGTGGCGCTGCTGCGGTGATCGCGCCGGGAGCGGCTGGGCCGGCAGCCGGGGGTGCGGTACGTCACCCTGACAAACTGTACCGGCTGGTCGGTACAGTTCCGGCGTGATCACGTCCTCGACCCCGGTTCCCGCTCCGGTGCTGTCCACCCGCCGACGGTGGGCGGCGCTGGCCGTGCTGGCCGCGGCGGTGCTGCTGCTCGCCGTCGACGGGACGGTGCTCTCGCTGGCGGTGCCGGCGCTGACCGCGAGCCTGGCACCGACCGCGGAACAGGTCCTCTGGATCGGTGACGTCTACTCGCTGACCCTGGCGGGGCTGCTGGTGCTGATGGGCAACCTGGCCGACCGGTTCGGGCGCAAACGGGTCCTGCTGGTCGGTTCGGTGGCGTTCGGTGCGGCGTCGCTGCTGGCCGCGTTCGCCCCCAGCGCGCCGGCGCTGATCGGGGCACGTCTGCTGCTCGGTGTGGCCGGCGCGACGCTGATGCCGTCCACCCTGTCGCTGATCCGCAACATCTTCCCCGACAGCGGCGAACGGACCCGGGCGATCGCCATCTGGTCCACCGCCTTCGGGGCCGGGTCGGCGGTCGGGCCGCTGGTGGGCGGGTTCCTGCTGGAGCACTTCTGGTGGGGCTCGGTGTTCCTCATCAACGTCCCGGTGATGGTCCTGGTGGTGGTCTCGGGCTTGCTGCTGCTCCCGGAGTCCCGCGACCCGCGACCGGGCCGCTTCGACGTCCCCTCCGCGGTGCTGTCCATGGCGGCGGTCGTGCCGCTGGTGTACGCGGTCAAGCACGTGGTCGGGGCCGGCGTCGACGGCGTGACGGTGTCCTGCCTGCTGGTCGGCGTGACCGCCGGGGTGCTGTTCGTGCGGCGGCAGCGGCGGCTGGAACAGCCCATGCTCGACGTCGAGCTGTTCGGCAACCCGGCGTTCCTCGGGGCGGTCGTCGCCAACGTCATCGCCATCTTCGCGCTGGTCGGCATGCTGTTCTTCTTCTCGCAGTACC
Organism: Micromonospora sp. NPDC049081; assembly: GCF_040648835.1. NCBI lineage: Bacteria > Bacillati > Actinomycetota > Actinomycetes > Micromonosporales > Micromonosporaceae > Micromonospora > Micromonospora sp. NPDC049081. The sequence continues at coordinate 150,800 of NZ_JBEZEK010000014.1, forward strand.
TCCAGTTCGCCAGGGGGTTCGGCCCGTTGCAGGCGGGACTGGCCGAGTTGCCCGCGACCCTGGCCTCGATCGTCGTCGTCGTGATCATCGCTGCGGTCGTGGCCCGCTTCGGCCGGGGCCGGGCCATCGCGCTCGGCCTGGGCCTGGCCGCCGCGGGGCTGGCCGGGGTGGCGGTCGCCGCGCACGCGCCGTACCTGTGGCTGGGGTTGGCGCTCGTGCCCATCGGCCTCGGCATCGGGCTGGCGATGACCCTGACCGGCGACGCCATCATCTCGGCCGCGCCCCCGCGCAAGGCCGGTTCCGTCTCGGCGATCACCGAGACCGCCAACGAACTCGGCGTGGTGCTGGGCATCGCGGTGCTGGGCTCCCTGCTGTCGCTGGTCTACCGGCACGCGGTGAGCGTTCCGTCCGGGCTGCCGGCCGCCGACGCGGCCCGGGTCCGTGACTCGCTGGGCTCGGCGTTGCAGGTGCTGCCGCCGCAGGCCGCCGCCGGGGCGCGGGACGCGTTCATCACCGGCGTGCAGGTCACCTCGTCGCTCGCCGCGGCGCTGACCCTCGGCGCGGCGGTGCTGGCCTGGGTGCTCATCCCCTCACCGCGTCCCACGCGGCCGTAGGTACGGTGTCGCCGTGGGACGCACAGCCGGCCGGTCGCCGCAGGACACCCGACGTGCCCTGCTGGACGCCGCCGCGGACGCCGTCCGCGCCCGGGGGATCCATGCCTCGCTGGACGACATCGCCCGCTTCGCCGGCGTGTCCAAGGGCGGCCTGATCTACCACTTCGCCAGCAAGGACGAGCTGATCGCCGAGTTGGCGCGCGATCAGCTCGCCGCCTTCCAGGCGAGCATCGACGCCGCGCTGGACCCCAGCGACACCGCACCGGGACGACTGACCCGGGCCTACCTGCGCGCGGCGGTGGCGCCCGCCGACGACGCCACGGTACGCGCATCGCTGTCGCTGATCACCCAGCTCATGACGGTGCCCGCGGTCGCCGAACTCGCCCGGGCCGACGCGGAACGGCTGGCGGCGGCCCTCGCCGCCGACGGGCTGCCCGCCGAGGTGCTGGCGCTCGTGGTGGCGGCGGCGGACGGCATGAGCACCGCGCCGTTGTGGGGCGCCCCGACGCACACCCCGGCCCACCGACGGCTGGCGGAGCGGCTGCTGCACCTGACCCGGAACCCGCACCTGTGGGAGCTGCTCACGCCCTGAGCCGGGCGACCCGCACGGCCCGGCACGGCTGCGACGTCGGCGGCTGCCGACCTCCCGCCGCAGGCGGTATCCTCATCCACTCTCGTCGATCGGCGAGGTGGTTTCGTTCCGCTCCGCACACCCTTTCGGAGGCACGATGAGGTTCCGCATCGCCCGTACGCTCGGTGCACTCGCGCTCGTGCTGGGAGCCGTCGCCGTACCGGCGACCCCGGCCGTCGCGCACGACACCGCCGACGCGATCGCGGTGTACCCGCCGATCCAGGGCTCGTCCACCTGGAACAGGTTCGGCGGGTCCGGGCCGGCCAACCACCACATCGTGTTCGGCAACTGGGGCTACACCAACGACTGGGCGGTCGACATCTACCGCAACCCGGGAGCCACCGTCGTCTCCCCGTTCGGCACCAAGACGGCGGCCGGGCACCCGGTCGCGGTCACCGTGGTCACCGTCCGTCCGGGCTGCGCGACCGGCAACCTCGCCGACGGCGGCTACCGGATCGGACTCGAAGCCCGGGACACCACGACCGGTGGGATCATCGGCCGGGCGGACGTGATGCACGTGAACAACAAACCCGGCGGTGTCGTCGTCGGGGCCTCGGTCGGCCCGTGGACCAAGCTCGGTGAGACCGGCCGGTTCCGGTACTCCAGCTGCTACCAGGTCAACGGGGACAGCGGCGCGCACATCCACCTCGAGGTGATCAACCAGCACCGGTACTCCTGCTACGTCAACCGCGCCGCCGACACCGCCCTGACCGACCTGACCGTGGTCGGCCGGATCGGCGTCCACTACTCCGGCCAGCGCGCCGCCTGCTGACGACGGCCGGTGGCGCGACGACCGGCCTGTCACCGAGGGTCGGCGTCGCCACCGCCCGCCGGGGCCGGGTCCGTGCCGGACGCTGTCGGTTGGTCGGCAGTGTCCGGGCACGGACAGTGGCCGCCATGTGACTTGGGGTCCCACCCATGATGGGTCACGTCGACGTGCCGTCGCGACAGGCCGGCGGACGGGACACCCCGGTCAGGAGGATGGGCATGCCGTTCGAGGTCGACTTCAACTGGGCATCGCAGGCCGTCATCGAGACGGTGGCCGTGCCGTTCCCGTCCCTGGAGACGCCACCCGACGTGGTCGTCGCCGACCCCGCGGTCCCGCAGTTGGCGTTCCAGCAATCCGGCCCGGTGACGGTCACGATGCTCGGCAGCGGCCGGTGGAACCGCGACACCAGCTACCGGTTCAACGCCGGCTGCAACCAGGAACCGCACCAGGCGGCGGCGATCGGGGAGGTCGGGGTGCTCGCCGCCGCGCAGGCGCAGCGGTTGGAGGACTGGTTCCTCCAGCGGTATCCGAACTCCAACCCGGTGGTGTTGAAGAACGGCGGGAAGTGGAACCTCATCCTCACCCGCAACGGTGCGGTCTTCAACTTCCACGTGGGCGTCCAGGACTGACACCTCCCGTGCCGGCGCGGGGCGGCCCGGCCGCCCCGCGCCTGCCTCCCGGGGCCTGCCCGAACGGTGGATCGGTGATCGGCCACTGTGGATCTACGATCGGTCACAGTCCCGTCACCCCTGCGGAAGGACCCCCCATGTCCCAGCCGATGCGCCGCCGGTTCACCCGACTCGCGGTGGTCGCCACCGCGGCGGCCGCCGTCAGTTTCACCGTCCAGCCGGCCCCGGCCGCCGCCGTGCCGTTCGACTGGAACGGGGCCTTCGCCACGTACGAGGAGTGCGAGCAGTACCGCATCGACGCCAGCTACTGGGGTGAGGTGGCCAACAGCTGCGTCTACCGCACCCTGCCCGACAGCCAGTACAACGGCTGGTACTTCCGGGCCGCGATCGCGGGCTGAGCCCCGACGACGGGCTGCCCCGGCCCACAGCCCGCCCGCCGGGCCGCCGGGTTCACCGCACCCCTCCGGTACGACAGGTGGCCATCCGCGCGACACCGGCGCGGGTGGCCACCCCTGGTGGCGGACGCCTCGATTCCCTGTTGCCCGGCGCGACCGCTCCGGCCGGTCAGAGGGCGACCCGCACCCGTCCGGTGCCGGGCACCCCGGCGGCCCGCAGCGCACAGGCGTCGGCCGGGCGGTCGGCGGCGACGGCGGTGGCGATCCGGACGAACGCCGCCACCGCCAGCGAATGCGAATGCCGCGGCCAGGTCACCGCGAAGGCGGCCTCCGGCGCGTCCTCGACCGGCCGCCACGTCAACTGCGGCCGGGCGTTGCGCGCGGCCACCGAGGCGGGCAGCAGCGCGACCATCCGTCCGAGTTCGATCTGCCGCAGCATCTGCACCATGTCCCCGAACGGCGGCCGCTGCTCACCGTGGCGGACGTAGACGTACGCGCCGGGGACGACCTGCTGGTGCCCGGCCTCGATGTCGGCCAGCCGTAGCCGGGGCGGCCCGGCGAGCGGGTGACCGGTCGGCAGCGCCAGCACCTGCGGCTCGCGCAGCAGCGCCTCGACGTCCAGCCCCTCGGTGTCGAACGGCTCGAGGACGATCGCCACGTCGGCCTCGCCCGCGCGCAGCAGCCGGGGCTGTTCCCGCCAGCCGGTGAACACCACCTCGACCGGCACCGCCGCCGGCTCGGCAGCGTACGCCGCGAGCATGTCCTCCAGCAGCCCCGCCTCGACGTCGGCCTTCACCGCGAGCACCAGCCTGCCGTCCGTCACCCCGGCCGCCCGTCGGGCCCGCAGGGTGGCGGCGTCGAGGGCGACCAGCGCCGCCCGTGCGTCGGCCAGGAGCAGCGCGCCCACCTCGGTGAGACTGACGCTGCGGGTGGTGCGCGCGAACAGCCGCACCCCGAGCTCCGTCTCCAGGCCAGCGACCGCCCTGGACAGCGCCGGTGCGGCGATGCCGATCCGGCGGGCCGCCCGGGTGAAGTTGAGTTCCTCGGCGACGGCCACGAAGTATCGCAGCGCCCTCGACTCCACGGGATTCATGCCTCCAGGGTAATGATCGCGCCCGAACCGGTCCTTCTCCCCGTGCCGCCCACCGCGTGACGATGGGCGTCATGATCGTCGTCACGACCCCCACCGGCACCATCGGTGCCGCCGTCGCCGCCCGCCTGCACGACACCGGAGCGCCGCTGCGCCTCGTCGCCCGCGACCCCGCCCGCCTGCCCGAGCACCTGCGCGCCGACGCCGAGGTGGTCGTCGGCTCCCACGCCGACCCCGCCGTGCTCGACACCGCGCTGGCCGACGCCGAGGCGTTGTTCGTGCTCGTGCCACCGGACTACACCACCCCGGACGTGACCGGGCACTACCTCGGCTTCGCCCGCCCGATCGCAGCCGCCGTCCGGGCCCACGGCCTACCCCGGGTCGTCGCGGTCTCCTCCCTCGGCCGGGGCTTCACCGGCCCGTCGGGGCTGCTCGCGGCGGCCTGGGCGATGGACTCGGCGCTGGAGGCCAGCGACGCCGCCTACCGTTCGCTGCAGCCACCGTTCTTCATGGAGAACCTGCTACGCCAGGTCGACCTGATCCGTGACGAGGGCAGGTTCGTGCTCCCCGCCGACCCCGACGCGCCGCTGCCCGCCGTCGCCACCGCCGACATCGCCGACGCGGCGACGGCACTGCTCACCGACCGCACCTGGACCGGCCAGGCCGGCGTCCCCGTCCGGCAACCCGTCGACCACACTCCCCGCGAACTGGCACAGATCATCTCCGAGACGCTCGGCCGGCCGGTCACCTACCACCGGGCCACGTTCGACGAGTACCGCGCCCGGTACACGGCGGCCGGAGCGAGCCCGGCGGTCGTCGACGCCATGGTCGAGATGGCCCGGGCGCAGGCCGCCGGCGTCTACCCGCCCGCACCCGACGGGGGCGGCGGAACCACGTTCCGGCAGTGGTGCGCGCAGACGCTCGCCCCCGCCGTCGCGCGACGGCAGGGGTGACGCAGGTCAGCTCTGCTGGTAGTTGACGGCGGCGAACCCGCACGGCCGGTGCAGGTGCAGGTAGTAGGCGCCCTCGCCGTACTCGTCCAGGTCCGCGCCGCCGACCAGACCGACGTAGTCCATCGGCTGCCGGCACCCGGGGCAGTCGGGATGGTCGGCGTCCTGGATCCAGTCGGGCCGGCCACCAAGCGTCGAACCGCCCCGGTCCCACGCGCTGGCCTGATAGGGGCTCTCCCGGGCCGCCCCGGGGACCGGCAGCAGCGCGGGCGGATCCTCCGCCCCGGCGGGGCCGAGATGGTCGGGGCGGGTGTTACCGGCCCACCAGCCGGTGCCGCCGTCCGGCGTGACCCGGCTGTACAGCGTCGTGTAACAGGCGCAGAAGTGGCACGTCTCGATCACCAGGCGACCGGACCAGCCGGTGTGCGCCAACGCGACACCGACGGCGGGGTCCGCATGGTCGAGGTCCGCAGCCGTCCACAGCGGCGACGCGCACCACGGGCAGGTCGCCCCGTCCGGCCGCCGTGGTGCCTCGCGCATGAGCCACCGGTACGCGGTGTCCCCGCACAGGTCGCGCCGGTGGCCCTGCGGGTCGACCGTCCAGCCGCCCTCGGGCGCGTAGTCCAAAATGTCGACGTGCAGCGTGTCCGCGCCGGGCGGGGGCTGGGCCGACCAGCGACGCAGGGCGTCCTCGGCCAGCGGGTGGGCGGTGTGCGCCAGGGCGACCAGCAGGTGGTTGAGCTGCTCCGGTGTCCGCCCCCCGTCGACGCGCGCGACGACCCGACGCACCACGTCGGCGTCCGCCGCCCGGTACAGCTTTCCCGGCCACAGCACGTCGTGGTCGAGCAGCGAGCCCAGGTGCGGCGTCAGCCTGCCCGGCTCGGTGTCCGCGACCAGGGACAACTCCTCGACCGCGTCGTCGTCACCGACGGACGCCTGGCGGACCAACTCCTCGATCATGGGGCGATGCTAACCACCCCGACCGACACCGACCCCGCGCGAGGCGGTCAACCATGCCCGCCGGTCGCCGACGCCGTACCGTCGACGTCCGCGAACCGTGCGGCGGCCCGCGCAGCGGTACCCCTCGCCCACCGGCCGGTGCTGAGCAGCCCCAGGGCGGCGATGCCCACGCCGAGACCGGACACCAGCCACCACACCGGCCGGGTGGAGTCGGTGAACGAGGTGCCGTCACCGACCGACCCCACCATCGTGCCGGCGACCGCGACCCCCAGGGTGGTGCCGGTCTGACGGCCCGCCGAGGCGAGCGAGGTGGCCAACCCCGCCATCGAACGCGGCATCCCGGCGATCGCGGTGCTGGTGACCGGCGGGTTGAGGGTGCCCTGGAAGATGCCGAAGAGCAGATAGCTCGCGAGCACGGCGACGAGCGGGGTGGCCGGCCCGATCAGCAGGGACGTGAGGCCGCCCAGCGTGAGAGCCGTCCCCGAGGCGAGCAGCGGCAGGCGCGGCCCACGGGCCCCGACCACCGTCCCGGTGTACGGCGAGAGCAGCGCGATCAGCGCACCGACCGGCAGCAGGCTGAGCCCGGCGGTCAGCGCCGACATGCCCCGTACGTGTTGGAGGTAGAGCGTGGTCACGAACAGGAAGGCCGCGAAGGCGGCAAGCCCGAACAGGGCCATCAGGATCGCCGAGCTGAACGGCACACTGCGGAACAGCCGCCACTGCAGCAGTGGATCGGCCCGGCGGGCCTCGTACCCGACCAGGCCCACCGTGGCCAGCGCGGCGACGACGAGCAGCCCCACGATGACCGGTGCCGCCCAGCCCTGCCGGTTGGACCCGATGACCGCGTAGACGACGCTGCCGAGCACCACGATCACCAGGAGTTGGCCGACCGGGTCGAACCGGCGGGGCCGTGGCGCGCGTGACTCCGGAACGTACCTCGTGGTGAGGGCGAACGCGACGAGCGCCAACGGCACGTTGACCCAGAAGATGGAGCGCCAGCCGAAGCTGTCGATCAGCGCACCGCCGAGGACGGGACCCAGCGCGAGCGACAGGCCGGACATCGAACCGAAGACGCCGATGGCCCTGGCCCGTTCGGCGGGAACGGTGAACGTGTCCGCCACGATCGCCATCGCCACGGGGTTCAGCATGGTCGCGCCGACGGCCTGCACGGCCCGCGCCGCGACCAACCAGCCGATGCCCGGCGACACGCCACACAGCAGCGAACCGACGCCGAACACCAGCAGGCCGGTCTGGAAGACCCGCCGCCGACCGACCCGGTCCGCCGTCGAACCGGCCAGCAGGAGGAAGGCGGCCAGCACCAACGTGTAGGCGTCGATGATCCACTGCAGGCCGGTCACCGTGACGGCCAGATCGTCGCGGATGCGGGGCAGGGCGGTGTTGACGATGGAGATGTCCACCACCACCAGGACCATGCTGGCGCAGCAGATCGCCAGCACCAGGGTGCGACGGCGTGGACCGAGCTCGCTCACCAGGCTCTCCCGATACGTACGGTCATCATCAGATGTCACGTCGTGCACGGGTCGAGGCTAGGTTTTCGAGTGCGCTCCAGGTCAAGCCGGAGCCGGGCGGTGGCGCGGGGCTCGTTCCCGGTCGGCCGTTCCTACACGGTGAACGCCGGTCCGGGCCGGCCGATGCCGATCCGGCCATTGGTCGGGCGGTGCTCGAACGTCACCCCGATCTCGTCTTCCCAGCACCGCATGATGTCCTGTTCACCACGCCGGTCGATGTCGTCGAGCACGACGGCGAAGTCCTCGGCGAACCGCGCGGCGAAGAAGGGCCCGGCGGGATGCCGGGCGTGCGCGTTCGCCGCCTGGTAGGCGGGCGGTCCGTCGACGACGAGCAGGTCGACGGCCCGGCCCGCGGTCATCTCCGCGAGACGGCGCTGCTCGTACCAGGTCGACTCCTCGTCCGGCCAGCGGGACTCCACCGGCACCAGGGGGGCGTGCACCACGGTCACCACGTCGCCGAGGCCCTCGCGCGCCAACTCCTGACCGAGCAGTTCCGCCCAGCGTTCGTCGTGCTCCACGGTCCACAGGTGCCCGCCCCGCTGCCGCAGGAGCCGGCCGATGTAGAAGGTGGAGACGCCACTGCCCAGCTCGACGACGGACCGACGCTGGTTGACCAGGATCTCGTTGAGCACCGCGACGACCCCGCTCGGCCGCATGGCGCTCGCGCTCCACGGCAGGTACGTCAGCGACAGCGGGGCCAGTGCCTGCATGGCCAGCAGGTCGTTGCGTTGGAGTTCGTTGCGTTGCAGGGAGGGGCGGTGGCGCTCCTCGTATTCCGGCCGGGCGTTCACCGCGGCAACACCCCCGCCAGCCAGGAGGGCAGCTGCCCCTCGTCGAGGAGGTCGAGGACCACCGTCTTGGCCAGGGCGGAGGCGAAGTGCACCTGGGCGGCCCCGCTGGGTGACTGCAACCGCGACTCGAGCCTCGTACGCTCCCGTCGGTAGCTGGCCGCCTGCCGGCCGTTGGCGCGGAAGTCGCTCGTCCAGCGGGACAGCTCACAGAAGTTCGCGACCGCCGGGGCGAAGTTCTCGAACAGGACCGCACCGTGGTCGAGCCCGACGGTGTCCGGTTCGAGGAGCTGGACGAGCATCCAGTGGTACTGGTCGCTGGTGGCGTGCAGCCGGTCCGGGTCGACGCCGTGCGCCCTCAGGCGACCCAGGAGGGGAAAGTGCTCGCTGGGGGGCTTCGGGTACTTCGCGGAGAGGGCCACGATGTCGCCGGCCGGCCCGATGAAGCCACCGCTGTTGAGATAGGGGTACGGGCGCACGGGCGGGCTGTCGTGTAGGGCGAGGCCGACGTTGCCCAGCGGCCAGCAGTTCGACTCGGCACTGAACACGACACGTTGCGGGAAGCCCGCGTACGTGTCGAGGATGTGCTCCGCCCCCCGCAGGAGGAGCGTGTCGTACGCGTCGGTGAACATCACCAACTCGTCGGGGGCCACGTGCCGGTCGAGGTATTCGGTCAGTAACGCGCGTTTGTCCCTCGGCCGGAAACCTTTCTGCGTGCCCTCCAGGACGACCAGCCTGAGTCCCGCCGCTTCGCAGGACGGTTCCAGCAGTCTGCGCAGGAAGGGGTGTTCGAGGTCGGTGGCGATGGTGATGACCCTCATCTTCGGCGTCCAATCGTGCTGGCGGATCGTGGCGTGGGACCGCACCGGACGCGCGCTGGGACGGCTGCCCGAGCTGGGCGGGGGTCGACCGGCTGCCAAACTATCTATCCACCGTGGTCGCTGTCGAGCAGCGCCACCCGCCCCCGCCTCCCGCAAGAGCTGTTGTCGAGCCGTTCTCAAGCGCAGTGGTCGACGGCGTTCCCGCACCGCCGCCCGGGGGGCCCGGCGACGCACGAGGTGGTCGGGGAGCCGGTTCGGTCCGTCGGCCCTCGGCGTCGCCGCCAGCACCGGGGTCGTCGGCCATGACCGCCCGCTGCAGCAGGCGCGGCCGGGTGGACGGTTCCAGACCCCACTCGTCGATCATCGGCACCCGCGAAAGAGGGGAACTGGGTCTCACGCCGCTGGTCCCGACCGAGAGGCTAGCGGGTCTGACCATTGATGTCCGTAGTTTCTCAAGCCATTTCCAAGGGGTGGCCGGGAGACTCGGGTCGCAGCCATCACACGATGCCGAGAGAGGCGGGCCGGATGACCGGACGGGGCGAGTCGGCACGGTCGCAGGTCGGGAAACCGACCGGGACTCCGGTCGCCGTGGTGGGCATCGGCTGCCGCTTCCCGGGGGCCGACGGGCCGGCGCAGCTCTGGCAACTGCTCAGTGGTGGCGGTGACGCGATCACCGAGGTGCCGGCCAGCCGGTACGACATCGACGCCTACCACGACCCGCGACCGGGCACGCCGAACCGGATCATCAGCCGCCGGGGCGGCTTCCTCGACCAGATCGACCAGTTCGACGCCGGCTACTTCGGGGTGGCGCCCCGGGAGGCGGAGCGGATGGACCCCCAGCAGCGCCTGCTGCTGGAGACCGCGGCCGAGGCGCTCGCCGACGCTGGCCTGACCCGCGAGCGGCTGTCCACGACCCGCACCGGTGTCTACATCGGCGGCATGTCCTCCGCCTACGGGCACCTGCTCAGTGACGCGTCGGTGCTGGACCTGCACGCGGCGACCGGCGGTGCCCGCAGCTTCCTGGCCGGACGGGTGTCGTTCGCCTTCGACCTGCGCGGCCCCAGCATGGCGGTGGACTGCGCCTGCTCCTCCAGCCTGGCGGCGCTGCACCTGGCCTACCAGAGCGTCCGCAACGGGGAGACCCAGCTGGCGTTGGCCGGCGGGGTGAACCTGGTCCTCTCTCCCGAGGAGACCATCCCGTTCTCCGCGGCCAGGATGCTCGCGCCCGACGGCCGGTGCAAGTTCGGCAGCGCCCACGGTGACGGCTTCGTCCGCAGCGAGGGGGTCGCCGTGCTGGTGCTCAAGCCGCTGGAGCGGGCCGAGGCCGACGGCGACGCCATCCACGCGGTGATCTACGGGTCCGCGGTCGGCAACGACGGCCAGTCCGGCGGGTACCTGCTCACGCCGTCCCAGCCGGGCCAGGAGGAGACGCTACGCGCGGCGTACGCCGACGCGGGCGTGTCGGCCGGGCTGGTGGACTACGTCGAGGCGCACGGCACCGGAACGGCGGCCGGTGACCCGGTGGAGCTGAGGGCCCTCGGCGTGGTGACCGGCGAGGGCCGGGACGGGCGGTCGCCGTGTCTGGTCGGCTCGGTCAAGACGAACATCGGCCACACCGAGGCGGCCGCCGGGCTGGCCGGGGTGATCAAGGCGGTGCTCGCCCTCCAGCACCGGGAGATCCCGCCGAGCCTGCACGCCGAGGAGCTGACCGGCGCGGTCGACTGGACGGGCCTGCGGCTGCGGCTGGTGCGCGAACGCACCCCGTGGCCGCAGACCGACCGGCCGGGCCTGGTCGGGGTCAGTTCGTTCGGCATCTCCGGCACCAATGCCCACGTGGTGCTCGGCGGATACGCACCCGCACCCGCGCCCGCCCGCGCCGACGGGGACGAGGCGCAACTGCTGGTGCTCTCCGCACCCGACCCGGACGCGCTCGCCGCGCTCGCCACCGGGTACGCCCGCTTTCTCGGACCGGGCGGTGCCGGGCGGGAACTGCCGCTGCGCGACGTGTGTTTCAGCGCGGCCACCCGGCGTGACCACCATGAGCACCGGTTGACCGCCGTCGGCACGTCGCCGGACGAGCTGGTCGAGCGGCTGCGGGCGTACGCCGCCGGTGAGTCCCGGCCCCGGCTGGGCGTCACCGCGTCGGCGCCGGTGGAGGGCGACCGGCCGGCGGTCGTCTTCGTCTTCCCCGGCCAGGGCTCGCAGTGGGACGGCATGGGTCGCGAGTTGCTGGCCGGCTCGCCGGTCTTCCGCGACATGCTCACCCGCTGCGACGAGGCGGTCCGGGCCGAGACCGGCTGGTCCCTGCTGGCCCGGCTGACCGGCGAGGCGGACGCCCCGGCGTCGATCGACACGATCCAGCCGACCCTGTGGGCGATGCAGACCGCCCTGTGCGCGTTGCTGCGCGACTGGGGTATCGAGCCGGACCACGTGGTGGGGCACAGCATGGGTGAGGTCGCCGCGGCATGCGCGTCGGGCGCGCTCAGCCTCGCCGACGCCGCAGCGGTGATCTGCCGGCGCAGTCGGCTGCTGAAGACGGTCGCCGGACAGGGCGCCATGTACTCGGTGGAGCTGTCCGTCACCGACGCGCAGGCCGCGCTGGCCGGCCACGAGCACCTGGTGGGCGTGGCGGTGAGCAACAGCCCCGGCTCGACGGTCCTCTCCGGCGACCCGCAGGCCCTGGCCGCCATCGTCGCGGACCTCGAGGGACGCGGCGTGTTCTGCCGCCAGGTGAAGGTGGACGTCGCCTCGCACAGCCCGCAGATGGAGCAGCTGCGCGAGGAGCTGCTGGCCAGCCTCGGCGACATCGTGCCCCGCGCGGGGCGTACCCCGTTGCACTCCACCGTGGACGACGCGCCGTGCGACGGCTCCGGGTGGGACGCGGCCTACTGGGTACGCAACCTGCGTGAGCCGGTGCGCTTCGGCGGCGCGGTGGCACACCTGGCCGGGCGGGGCGAGACGGTGTTCGTGGAGATCAGCCCGCACCCCGTCCTGTTGCCGGCCATCCGGGAGGCCCTGGCCCTCGCCGGGTCCGGCGGTGCCGCCGTCGGCTGCCTGCGCCGCGACGAGCCGGAACGGGCCAGCCTGCTCGACACCGTCGGCGCCCTGCACCGGGCCGGCTGCCCGGTCGACTGGCACCGGGTGTCCGGCGGGCCGCCGCCCCGCTACGTGCGGCTGCCGTCCTACCCCTGGCAGCGCCAGCGGTACTGGCTCGTCCCGCCCGCAGCCGGCCGGCCGGCCCCGCACCGGGTGGAGCGGGTCGTCGACCTCACCCGCGAGCGTTACCTGCTCGACCATCAGGTGCAGGGCACCGTGGTCGTGCCCGGCACGGCGTACGCGGAGATGGTGCACGCCGCCGCCGACGGGATCTGCGGCGGGCAGACGCCCGTCCTGCGTGACATCCGGTACGTCGACGCGCTGTTCCTGCGCCCGGACCAGCCGGCACCCGCCCTGGCCACGACGTTCACCCCGCGCGGGCCGGACACCTGGGACTTCGCGGTGACCGGTGCGGAGGCGACCCACGTCACCGGCACGGTGACCCGGACCCCACCCGCCGGGCGGCGCACGCTGCCGCTGGACACGATCCGGGCGGCCTGCCCCGACCACCTCACCGGCGCGGACTTCTACCGGCGTTTCGCCGAGCGGGGCAACGAGTGGCGGGGCGCGTTCCAGGGCGTCGCGGAGCTCTGGCTGGGCGACGGTCAGGCACTGGGCCGCATCCAGGTGCCCGCCGGTGTCGACCCGACCGGGTACACCTGCCACCCGGCGCTGCTGGACGCGTGCGGGCAGGTGCTCGCGTCGCTGATCCCGGCCGGGGACCGGTCGTCGGCGTTCGTCCTGGGCAGCATCGACGAGTTGTCGATCCACCCGGATCCCGGCACACCCGCCTGGGCGCACGCCGTCGCGGTCACCGCCTGGCGCTCCGACTCGGTCTGCGGCGACCTGGTGGTGTCCGACGCGGACGGCCGGGTGATCGTGGAGATCACCGGCCTGCGCCTGCAGTACCTGCAACCGCCGGACTCGGTACGTGACCCCGACGGCTGGTTCCACGAGCTGCGGTGGCAGCCGCTGCCGGCGCTGCCCGACGTGCCGCGGCCGGGCGACCGCCGGCTGGTCCTCGCCGACCGGACCGGCGTCGGCGGCGCGCTCGACGCCGAGGTGCGGGTGTTCGCGGGCACCGGCTACCGGCGGCTGGCAGCCGACCACTACGAGATCGACCCGACCGCACCGGCGCAGTACCGCCGGCTGCTCGCCGACGTGCGGGCCGACTTCGACGGCCTGACGCCGACCGAGGTGGTGCACCTCTGGGCGCTGGACGTGGACCAGCCCGACGACTCGGCCCCGGTGCAGCGGCAGGCGCAGGACGCCGAGCGTCTCGGCTGTGCCAGCGTCCTGCGCCTGCTGCGGGCCCTCGCCGACGCCGGCCTGGCCGAGCCGCCCCGGCTGACCCTGGTGACCCGGGGCGCGCACCGAGCGGGGGACACGGACCGCAGCGTGTCGATGTGGCAGGGTGCCGTCTGGGGGCTGGGCCGGGTGCTCGCCCACGAGCACCGGGATCTGCGCTGTGCCCTGGTCGACCTGGACCCGGCGGGGTCGCCGGCCGAACTCGCCGCCGCGTTGGGCCGGGAGTTGGCCGGTGCCGGCCCGGAGGACCAGGTGGCGCTGCGGGGCGACCGGCGGTACGCGGCGCGGCTGCGGTCCAGCTCCGTCGGCGTCCGCCGGCCGGACGGCGGCGAGGTCGCCCACCAGGTGCAGGCCACCGTGCCCCGCATGCTGGACGGGATGCGCCTGGTGCCGGTGCCGCGGCGCGCGCCGGGGCCGGGCGAGGTGGAGGTGCGTGCCGACTACCTCGCGTTGAACTACCGCGACGTGCTGGTCGCGATGGACATGTATCCGAGCCTGTCCGACCGACCGGCGACCGTGATCGGTGAGTGCGCCGGCACGGTCACCCGGGTCGGACCGGGCGTGGCCGGGCTGCGGCCCGGCGACGAGGTGGTGGCGATCGCCCTGGAGACGCCCGCCGCCAGCTACCTGTGCGTCAACGCGCACCTGGTACGCCGGCGGCCGGCCCGGCTCACCCCGCAGGAGGCGGCCACCGTGCCGGTCGGCCTGGTCACCGCCTACCAGTCGCTGGTGCACCTGGCCCAGGTGCGGCCGGGCGAGCGGGTGCTGATCCACCACGCCACCGGCGGGGTCGGCCTGGCCGCGGTGCAGGTGGCCCGCTGGCGCGGCGCCGAGGTGTACGCCACCGCGGGCAGCCCGGAGAAGCGGGCGCTGCTGCGGATGATGGGCGTCGCGCACGTGTCCGACTCGCGCGGCACCGGGTTCGCCGACGAGATCCGGGAAGCCACCCGGGGCGAGGGCGTCGACGTGGTGCTCAACACGCTGGCGGGGGAGGGCCTGCTCAAGAGTGTGGAGCTGCTGGCCGACCGGGGGCGCTACGTCGAGCTGAGCCGCCGTGACCTGGTCGAGGGCACCCGGTTGGACCTGCGGCTGCTGGCCCGAGGCGCCTCGTTCTTCGTGGTCGACGTGGTGGATCTCGGGCTCAGTGACCCGCGTCGGCTCGGCGCGATCCTGGAGGAGACACTGGCCCTGGTGCAGGCCGGTCTGCTCGAACCGCTGCCGCACCGGGTGTTCCCCGCTGCCGAACTGGTCGGGGCGTTCCGGCACATGGCGCAGGCCCGGCACATCGGCAAGGTGCTGGTGTCCACGGCGGAGCTGACCGTGCCCGCACCGGTCGAGGTCGCCGCCCCGCACCGGCCGGTCCGGTTCGATCCGGCCGCCGGCTACCTGGTCACCGGTGGGCTGGGCGACCTCGGCCGGGTGGTCACGGACTGGCTGGTCCGCGAGGGTGCCCGGCATATCGTGCTGACCGGGCGGACCCCGCTCGACCGGACCGGCGGCGAAGGCTGGCTGGCTGACCTGCGACGGCACGGGGTGCGGGTGGCGTACGAGGCGGTCGACGTGGCCGACGAGGAGGCGATGCGGGCGGTCCTGCGCCACCACGAGCAGGACGGCCCGGCGATCCGGGGCGTGGTGCACGCGGCCGGAATCATCGAGTACGGCGCACTGTCCGAGCTGGACGACCAGGTGCTGTCGGCGGTCCTGCGCCCGAAGGTCACCGGGGCGGCCGTGCTGCACCGGCTGTTCGCCGAGCGGCCGCTGGACTTCTTCGTGCTGTTCTCCTCCGGCTCGGCGGTGCTCAGCTCCCCGATGCTCGGCGCGTACGCGGCCGCGAACGCCGCCCTGGACTCACTGGCCGACCAACGCCGCCTCGCCGGGGCGACCGCGCTCAGCGTGAACTGGGGTTTCTGGTCGGTCGGCATGCCGGCGCGGGTCGGGCGTCAGCAGGGTCGGGCGATCAATCCCGCCGGGATGGACACGTTCAGTCCCCGGGAGGGCATCGAGGCCCTGCGCCTGCTGCTGGCCAGGGACACCACCCATGGCGTGGTGCTGCCTGCGGACTGGCGGCGGTGGGCGACGGCGCATCCGGATGCGGCGGCCTCGCCGCTGCTGCGTGACCTGCTCGCCGAGCCCACCACCGCTGCGGCCCCGGCAACTGCGGTGCCGTGGTCGCCGTCGCCCGCGACGCCGCCCGCGCCCCGACCCAGGGACACCGGCACCCCGGTCCCCGACGCCACGGCTCACGTCCCCGCTGCCCCCGTCACCGCCGTCGCCAGCGCCACGGGTTCCGTACCGGTGGGACCGGGCGTCGGTCAGGTGGCGGCTCCCGGGGTGGCGGACACGCTGACCGACCAGGACGCGGTGCAGCGTTACCTGGCAGGGGTCCTCGCGGAGGTGCTGGGTATGCCGTCGGCCCAGGTGCACCCCCGGCGTCCGCTCAAGCGGCAGGGCCTGGACTCGCTGATGGCCGTGGAGGTCCGCACCCGGGTCCAACGTGACCTGGGCATGATGCTGCCGATCGCGAAGATGCTCGGTGGCCACAGCGTCGCCGACCTGGCCGGCGAGGTGTTCAGCCAGCTGGGCGACCCGGGCCGCGACTGACCGGCGTGGCCCGACGTACCACCTGCCGCCCGTGCGGCCCGACGCCGTCCGCCCGACGCGGTGGCCCCGGGGCGGACTCGTCCGGTACGGGCGGTGGCGGTGACCGCGAGTGTGCCGGTCACCGCCACCGTGGTCGTGCGGTGGAGCCTGTCGTCGGGCCGGGTGTCGGACCGCCCGTCAGCCGCGCGCCGCGTCGGCCTGCGGGATCAGCTCTGCCCGCTTGGCCACCTCCGCGGCGAACTCGCCCAGCGTCATGATGGCCAGCGTCTCGATGTCGTCGTCGTCGAACGTCACGCCGAACTGGTCCTCGACCCGCAGCGCGAGCTCGGACACGGCGAGCGAGTCGAGGTCGACGCCGGATGGTCCGAGCATCGAGTCGGGGCCGGTGTCGTCGGTGTAGAAGTTCATCTCCCGCAGCGCCTGCATGGTGAACGCGAGGACCTCGTCGGCTGACATGGTTCAGCTACCTTCTCTCGGGTGGCAGGGAGTGGCGGGGCGGTGTCCTCGGTGGACCGGTCGCACATTCTCCGGACGAACTGCCGTCAATCGACGACGTCGTGTGTGGTCACCGACGACCCGCAGCGCCATCACGCCAGCCGACGACATATCTCCCCGATGCGTGGCCCGAAGTTAGCAACGGCCACTCGCAGCGGTCAATGCGACACCGGTCGCCTCCATGCGTGCTGAAGTCGCAACGGCGGCCGGATTCAAGCAGTTCTCAGTCCGGCGTCAAGGTCACGTGCGCCGTGCCCCCGTGGACGGCCACTACAGTCCTTGAAGAATGGCGGACGTGGTGCCATGGCCGGCCGACCCGGGAGACGCGGTTGAAGATCACCAACGTTCACCTGTCCGGGCTGGGTGTCTTTCAACCGCCCGTGACGGACGCCGGACAGGCCGCCCGGCGCGGGGATTACAGCCCGGCCTCCTACCTGGAGAACCGGCTGACCGGCGTCGGCATCGCCGGGGACGTCTCACCGCCGGAGATGGCCGTGCACGCGGCCCGGCAGGCGCTGACCCGGGCCGCCGCCGACCCGACCGGGATCGGCATGGTGCTGCACGCCTCCATCCACCACCAGGGTCCGGAGATGTGGCTGCCCGGCCCGTACATCCAACGGGAGGTCGTCGGCACGTCGACCCCCGCGTTCGAGGTCCGGTTGGGCTGCAACGGCGTGTTCGCGGCGCTGGAGATCGCCGCCGGGCACCTGGCCGTCGCGGCGGCGGGCCGGACGGTGCTGGTGACCACGGCGGAGAACCTCGGCTCACCGCTGATCGACCGGTGGAACTCCGCGCCCGGCTTCATCCTGGGCGACGCCGGCAGCGCGCTGCTGCTGGACCGCGACACCGGTTTCGCCCGGCTGCGCGCCGTGGGCAGCGTCGTGGTGCCCGAGGTGGAGCCGCTGTACCGCGGCGGCGAGCCGCTGTATCCGCCGCTGGCGGCGCAGGGCCGCACGATCGACATGCGCGAACGGGCCGAGCACTTCCGCAACAACGTGATGTCGCTGACCGACGCCGCCGAGATCAGGACCCGCGCCCGGCTCGACCTGATCGAACGGACGCTGGACGAGGCCGACCGCAAGCTGACCGACATGACCCGGGTCATCTGCGGAAACTCCGCCGCCTACATGGTGCAGCACGACCTGGTGGAGCCGCTGGGCATCACCATGGAGCGCACCACCTGGCAGTTCGGTCGGGGCGTCGGGCACACCGGCGCGAGCGACCAGCTGCTGTCGCTCAACCACCTGCTGGTCACCGGGCAGCTGGCCGCCGGTGACCACCTGCTGCTCTACGGCGGTGCGCCGGCCACCCTGTCCTGCGCGGTCCTGGAGATCCTCGACGTCCCGGCGTGGGCCGGGGCATGACCGGGCCCGCACGTACCTGGCTCGTCACCGGGAGCTCGGCCGGTCTCGGCCGGGCGCTGGTGACCGAGCTGCTCGCCCGGGGTGAGACGGTGGCGGCCACCGCCCGTGATCCGCGTACCCTGGCGGACCTGCGACCCCCCTCGGCGCAGGCGCTGTGGACGGCCCGACTGGACGTCACCGATCCGGAGCAGATCCGTCAGGTGGTCGACGACGCCGCCCGGGCGCTCGGCCGGATCGACGTGGTGATCAGCAACGCCGGATACGCGCTGGTCGGCGCGGCCGAGGAGGCCAGCCGCGAGCAGGTCGACAGGCAGCTCCGGACCAACCTGACCGGCCCCATCCACCTGGCCCGGGCGGTGCTGCCGCACCTGCGGGCGCAGGGCGGCGGACGGATCATCCAGATCTCGAGCATGGCCGGGCAACGGGGGTCGCCCGGCACGGCCGTCTACTGCGCCACCAAGTGGGGCGTGGAGGGGTTCTTCGAGTCACTGGCCGCCGAGGTGAAGAGCTTCGGCATCGGCGTGACGATCGTCGAGCCCGGCACCGTGAGCACCGGGTTCTTCGGGCGGAGCAAGGAGCTGACCGCCGAGTCGCCCGCCTACGCGGGCACCCCGGCGGCGATCCTGCGTCGCCGGGCGCAGGACGGTCGCCTGCCGTGCCGCGGCGACCTGGCCAGGATGGCCGCCGCCGTGGTCGACGTCGCCACCGGGCCGACCGTCCCGCTGCGGCTCGCGCTCGGCAGCGACGCGTACGCCGCGATCCGGCGCGGACTGACCGCCCGGCTGGCGGACCTGGAGGACCAGCGGGAGATCGCGTTCTCCACCGACCTGAATGCAGGCGACGGGTCGACGCCGTCGACGCCGCACCGAGGACCGGAGGGGAACGACGATGCGCATCACCGTCCTGGCGCTCGGCAGTCGCGGTGACGTCTATCCGCTGACGGCACTCGCCGCGGAGCTGGCCCGCCACGGCCACGAGGTACTCGTCGGGGCGTCGATGAACCTGGTCGACCTGCCCCGGCAGCTGGGGCTCGACGTGGTGCCGGTCGGGTGGAACCAGCAGTCGATGATGGAGACCGAGCGGGGCCGGGAGTGGGTCACCAAGAGCACCCTCGACTCCTTCCTCCAGATCACGATCGAGGCGTACCGGGACTACGGTCGGCGGTTCGGCGACGAGGCGATTCAGCTCACCGCCGGCTGTGAGGCCATCGTCTGCGCCGTGGTCAGCGAGCAGTGGGCCGCGACGCTGGCCGAGGCGCACGACGTTCCGCTGATCGCGTACGACCTCACGCCGTCGCGGCCGAACGACGTGGTGCCGCATCCGCTGGTGTCCGTCGACCCGCTGCCGACCCCCGAGGCGAACCGGGCGACCTACCTGCACTACACCCGGCGGGCCTGGCGGTACCGGCGGGACCTGATGTTCGATTTCCGTCGCCAGCTCGGGCTGCCCCCGATGCCGCCGCACCCGAAGCAGCTGCGGCGGCCGCTGGAACTGCAGGGCTACAGCCCCACCCTGGTGCCGGGCCTGACCTGGGACGCCTACCGTCCGATCGTCGGTGACCTCCGGCTGACCCCGGACGACCTGCACCGGGCCGGGATGTCCACCCTCGATCCGGAGCTGGCGCGGTGGCTGTCGGCGGGCGAACCACCGGCACTGTTGACGTTCGGCAGCACGCACGTGGCGGATCCGGCCGCGATGATGGCGGGCATCGAGCGGGTCTGCCGGTCGCTGGGGGTGCGTGCCCTGGTGGCCACCGGCTGGGGCCTGGCCGGGGTCGCGCCGTCCACGTCACCGCAGCTGCGGGTGGTGCCCTATGTGGACTACGACCTGGTGCTGCCGCACTGTGCCATGGTGGTGCACCACGGCAGCGCCAGCATCACCGCCGCCGGGGTACGCGCCGGCATCCCCACCATGGTCTGCTCCTCCTACGCCGACCAGCCGTTCTGGGGCCGCCAGCTGGAACGGCTCGGTGCCGGTGTGCACGTGCGGTTCACCGACCTGTCCGAGGACGTGCTGCGCTCCGGCATGTCCCACCTGACCACCGCTGCGCTGCGGCGGCGCGCGGTACAGCTCGGCGAGCAGATGCGCGCGGAACCCCACGGCACGCTCGTCGCCGCCGACGAGGTCGACAAGTACCTCGCCGGATGAGCGGCGGAGCAGCCGCCCCCGACCGGGCCCGGGCGGTCGTCGAGGAGGTGGTCGGGCTGCTCGACCTGGTGACCGTCGACCCCGCCACGGTCACCACGGACCGGCTGGTGCCCGTCGCGGGGGTGTTTTCCGGTCGCGGCACGACGCGGGGCACCACCCGCCGGTACGGGGGGCTCATCGCCGCGCAGGCGCTGACCGCCGCCGCGCACACCGTGCGGTCCGGTCGACCGGTGCACTCGCTGCACGCCTACTTCACCCGGCCGGGCGACAGCCGCAGGCCCGTCACCTACCTGGTCGAGGCCCTGCGCGACGGCCCGTCCATGTCCGCCCGGCGGGTGGTCGCCCTCCAGCGCGACATCCCGATCTTCTTCCTGACCGCCTCGTTCCACGATCCCGGCACCGGGCCGACGCACGGACGGCCGGCGCCCGAGGTCCCGCCACCGGACGAGGTACCGACCCTGGCCCGGCTGCTCGCCGACGCGCCCGGTCGGTTGGCTGCGGTGCGGGACATGCTCTTCGCGTTCGACGTCAGGTACCTCGGCGCGCCGCCCGGTGGGCGGACCGACGGGGAGCGGGCGGGTGAGGCGCACCGCCGGGCCTGGGTGCGGGTGGCCGGGAGGCTGCCCGACTACGGGCCGCTGCACGCCGGCGCGCTGGTGCTCATCTCGGATCTGCCCCTGCTGCTCAGCGCGATGGTGGCCGGGCACGCGACCGAGTGGGGTCCGGGTGACCTCGGCGTCAGCATCGACCACACGGTGTGGTTCCACCGACCCTGCCGGGCCGACGAGTGGCTGCTGTACGACTGCGACAGCCCGTGGGCGGCCACCGGTCGTGGCCTGGCGACCGGCCGGCTGTACGCCCGCGACGGCGACCTGGTGGCCACGGTGGCCCAGGAGGGCCTGCTGCTGACCCGACCCGCCCGCTGAGCCGGGGAACGACGGACCCGGGACGGCCCGCCGCCCTCAGACGGGTACCGCCTCGATCACGCCGTCGGTGACGCCCGTGACGGCGAAGCCGGCGTCGGCGAGGAGCTGGCCGTACTCCGCCGCGGTGCGGTCCCGGCCCTCCATCAGGACCAGCATCAGCAGATCCACGATCCGGTTGCGGGGCGCCCCCCAGGTGCCCGCGCCGGCTCCGGTCTGCTGCGGCTGTGCCGGCAGCAGCTCCTCCAGCACCAGCAGCCGCGCCCCGGTCGGCATCGCCGCGCGCACCCGGGCCAGCACCCGGGCGACGTTGCCGTCGTTCCAGTTGTGCAGGACCCGCCGCAGCACGTACCGGTCGCCGTGGGTGGGCACCCGGTCGAAGAAGCTGCCGACGACGATCTCGACCCGGTCCAGGACCCCGGCGGCGGCGAGCCGGGCACGTCCCCGGGCCGCGGCCTCGGGCAGCTCGACGAGGACTCCGCGCAGCTCGGGGCGGGCCCGCAGGAGGTCGGCGAGCAGGCCGCCGTCGCCGCCGCCGAGGTCCACCACCGTCCGGGCGTCGTCGAACAGCCGGGCGGGGGGCGGCGGCGGCTCCGGGGCGGTGGCCATCGCCCCGTTGAACGTCGCGGCCAGCTCCGGATGCCCGCCCAGGTACTGGTAGAAGGGCTCACCGAAGCGGTCGGTGAAGGCCGGCCGGCCGGTGCGCACGGTGTCGAGCAGGCCGCCGAACGAGGCGAAGACCTCCTGGCCGTACAGGACGGCCGTGTCGCGGACCGAACCGGGGACGTCGGTGCGCAGGTATTCCCCCATGCCGGACAGGACGAAGTCGTCGGGACCCGTCTGGCGCAGGACGCCGGCGTCGGCGAGCGCGGCGAGCAACCGGCGCAGCGCGACCGGGTCCAGCCCGGCGGCGGCAGCCAACGCGGCGCCGCCGGTGGTGCCCGCGGCGATCCGGTCGGCCAGGCCGAGCAGGGCGAAGACCGAGCACGCCTGCGCCGTCCAGGTGGCACAGAGGACGTTCAGCAGCCGCTTGCGGAAGTACTCGTCGTCACGCGCCACGGACGGCTCCCCGCGCCAGGGCCCGCACCGGGGCCGGGCGACCTGACCGGGCCCACCCCGACGACCGTCCCCACGGCGGTGCGGCCGGCCCCCGTCGCCGGGGGCAATGCCCTTCCGTGCCCTGTCGCTGCCGCGGCATAATCGTTCTCCACCGAGCCTCTAGTGAATGTCGAGAGAAGTGCGGGCCGGGCCCGCCCACGCCTCGGTATCGTCAATTCGACCCGGGTCATCCTCGCATTAACCAGGGTGTGCTGACAATTATCGGAAATGCGGGCGGTGGGGGATTGAATGGGTGCCGTCGGAGCCGCCCGGACCGGGCCGCGCCCCGCCCGGGGTCGTCGCGGGCGGCGCAGGGCCCGGCGGGTGCCCGGGGCCGTCCCCGGCCGGCACGGCGTGCCGTGGTGACGCCGGACCTGGTGGTACGGCTGCGCCGCACGGCGGGCGACGGGCGGCCGGCCGCCCGTGCGTTGCTCGTCGAGACGGTCGCGGCGATGGCCGGTGCCCCGCCGGCCGCGATCGCGGTGGAGCGTTCGGCGGCGGGTGCACCGGTGCTGTGCGGCGTCGCCACGGGCTGGCACGCCAGCGTCAGTCACACCCGTGGCCTGGTCGCGGTGGCGGTGTCCCGGATCGGACCGGTCGGCGTCGACGTCGAGGAGGTGCGTCCGCTGCCCGCGCTCGGTCTGAGTCGACGGTGGTTCGCCCCCGAGGACACCGACTGGCTGCGCGGCCGACCGGCGGCCCGCCTCGGCGTCGACTTCCTGGCCCTGTGGACCGGCAAGGAGGCGGTGGCCAAGGTGTACGGCACGGGGTTGCGCGGTGGCCGGCTGCTGCGCCGGCGTACCGCCCCACCGGCACCACCTGCCTGGCGGCCCGCCGTCGACGATCCCGGGGTCCTGGTGACCCACCGGGAGTTGTCCGGCCACGTGTTGGCGGTCGCCAGCGTGCCGGCGTGCCCCGGGCACCCACGGCCGGTCCCCGGCCGCTGATGCGGACCGCTCTCGTCCTCGGTGGCAGCGTCGCCGGCATGATCGCCGCCCGGGTCCTGGCCGACCACGCCGACCAGGTGTGGATCGTGGAACCCGACGTGTTGGTGGACGCCCCGGTGATCCGCCGGGGTGCGCCGCACGGCAGCCAGGCGCACACCCTGCTCGGCCGGGGCCGGACCGTCATCGACCGGCTGCTGCCCGGCTTCGTCCGGCAGTTGGTGCGCGAGGGTGGCCAACTGGTCGGCAGTGGTCCCGGCGGCGCGCAGTGGTTCCTCGACGGCCGGGCGAAGGTCCCGGTGCGCGGCGGCAGCGTGGTCAGCGTGTCCCGTCCGTTCCTGGAGTGGCACATCCGTCGGCGGGTCCTGGCGCTGCCGAACGTGACCCTGGTCGGGGGCACCGCCGTCGGGTTGACCGCGACCGCCGGCCGGGTGGACGGCGCGTTGGTCCGCCCGACCGGCGGCATCGACGCCCAGCGGCACGCGGCACAGTTGGTGGTGGACGCCACCGGCCGGTCCAGCCGGCTGGCCGACTGGCTGGGTCGGCTCGGTTACCCCGCCCCGGCCAAGCGTCGGATGGCCCTGGACCTCGGCTACGCCACCTGCCTGTTCCACCGGGAGCCGGGCCAACGGCTGGCCGGCCACGTGGCGGTCTACTCGGTCCACACGTCGAGCCGGGCGCGCAACGGTCCCAGCTCGATGACCCCCGTCGAGGGCGATCGCTGGCTGACGCTGGTCAGCGGTTACGGCGACCGGCGACCGGGCCGTGACCTGGGCGAGTTCCTGGCCCGCTGCCGGTCGAACCCGGCCACCCCGCTGCGGCTGCTGCCGGACGCGTGCGAGCCGGCCAGTGAGGTGTACGTGCACCGCTTCCCGGACAGCGTCCGCCGTGAGTTCGACCGGCTGGACCGGTTCCCGGCGGGCCTGGTGGCGATCGGCGACGCGGTCGCCTCGTTCAACCCGACCTACGGTCAGGGCATCTCGGTGGCGGCGATCCAGGCGGTCGCGCTGGACGAGTGGCTGGCCGAGCCCGGCGCGGTGCACGGGCCGGCGTACGCGTACTTCCGGCGGGTGCGGGCGGTGGTGGACGACGCCTGGGACTTCTCCGCCGCGCAGGACCGTTACCTGCCGCACGTGACCGTCGCCCGGCCGTTCGGGTGGCGGCTGCGCCGGGGCATGGCCGAGGCGGTCCAGCACGCGACCGTGACCGACGAGGTGGTGCACCGGGCCTTCCTGGAGGTCGTCAACCTGACGACCGGGCCCGCGCGGCTGCGTCGTCCGGACATCCTCTGGCGGGTCGGTGCCGCCGCGTTGCGCCGGCACCGGGCCTGACCCCCGCCGCAGGCACGGCAGTCGGACCTTCCGTACGACCAGCCCCTTATGAGTGAAGACTGTCAATGGTGTTGATGTGCGGACAAAAGGGCTTTCTGCCGCTCGGTGCGGTGTTGTCGGGCGGCGGTGCGGGGTGCCGCCGAACCGATGTGCCGTCGCGGCGGAAACCCGGGTGGCGACCCCGTCCGGGCCTGGCCGGTGGGCCCGCCGGGTCGGCCTTCGCGGCCCCTCCCGGTGGTCTGACCTCGGGCTTTCCATCGCTCCTCGAAGATGGCTTGAGCAATCTGCGACGGTCGGCCCAAAACCGGCTAGCCTCTCAGTCGAACCGCGCACGATCACGGTACGAAAAGACGTGAATTCTGCTTGGAACTGACGCTTATCTATGGTGATGGGTAAGGCTGTCGCTTTCATGCGGATCCCCGCAACGGCACGTCGAGAAGAGGGCGGACCGCTCTCGGGGGAGGGGCCATGGAAATCCAGATCCTGGGACCGCTCGTGCTCGCCCACGCCGGGGCGGTCACCACACCGACCGCCCCGAAGCCCCGCAGCGTGCTGGGCCTGTTGCTCCTCAACGCCGACCAGACCGTGCAGGTCTCCGCGTTGATCCAGGAGCTGTGGGGCGGGTCCCCGCCGGTAAGCGCGCTGACGACGCTCCAGACGTACGTCCTGCAGATCCGCAAGTGCTTTGCCGGCCTGCTCGGCGTGCCGGTCTCCGAGGTGGCCAAGCGGGTGCTGGTCACCGTGCCCGGCGGCTACGTCCTGCGGGTCGGTGCCGACGAGTTCGACCTGCGCCTGTTCGAACAGCTCGCCTCGGCCGGCCGGCGGGCCCTGGCAGCCGGCGAGAACGTCGACGCGGCGGCGCTGCTGGTGCGCGCCTGTGCGCTCTGGCGTGGCCCGGCCCTGGCCGACGTGCGGGCCGGCACCGTGGCCGAGCCCCGGCTCAAGGCGCTGGAACAGGTCCGGCTCAACACCCTCGAGCAGTGCATCGAGGCGCGGATGCGGCTCGGCCACCACCAGGACGTGCTGGCCGAGCTCACCCTGCTGATCGCCGAACACGGGCTGAACGAGAACCTGTGCGCGCAGCTGATGGTCGCGCTGCACCGCAGCGGCCAGCGGCGGGAGGCCCTGGCGGTCTTCCACCGGCTGCGTACGGCGATGGTGGAGGAGTTGGGGCTGGAGCCGTCCAAGCGGCTGCACCTGCTCCAGCAGGCGGTCCTCGCGGACGATCCGGCGTTGGAGGTGGCACCCCGCGACGACGGGCTGACCCAGCTGCTCGACCACCTCGTCCTGCAGCGGCCCCGCGTGCGGTAGCCGTCGCGCAGGCACCGCCCTCGTGCGACGCGGGGAGCCAACGGCCAGCCGAGCCGAGGAGGAGCGGGCCCGGTGGACCGCTCAGACCGGCACCGGCACGTACGCCGACTCGTCGCACCACGGCACCGCGCCGACGGCCCGGGCCAGGTCGAGCCCGACGGCCCGGTGCGCGGCGGCGGCCGCCGGGTCACCGAGCACGGCGGCCAGTTCGGCGAGGGTCTGGTCCACCGGTCCGAGTGAGATCGAGCCGCACTCCAGCCCGGCGAAGCGCCCCGCCCACGGCGTCAACTCCCGGTAGCAGCGCCGGGCGGCAGGCGCGTCGCCGAGGCGGGCCGCGACCTGGCCACGCACCGTCATCCAGTACAGCCACAGGTAGTCCGGGCGGATCGGCGCGTCCGGCCGCCACACCGCCCGGGCCGCGTCGTGGTCACCGGCCGACAGCAGGGCGTGGGCCAGCACGTCGTGGGCGTCGTCCGGCACCCGCGCGTGCACCTGCCGGAGCTCCTCGATCACCTCGTGCCCACGCCCGACGGCGGTCAACACGGTGAACCGGCCCATCAGACCCATCGCCGCCGCGTTCGGGCCACCGACGCGGCCCATCCGGTCACTGATCTCCGCGTACCGGCGTGTCGCCTCGTCGAGGTCGCCCCGGAACAGGGCGCGCAGGCCGGTGAACCAGCCCATGACGGCGAGGATCAGGCCGAGCTGCCCGGTGGTGGCCTCCTCGACCGCCCGGTCGACGTGGTGGTGGGCCCGGTCGAAGTCGGTGTCGGCGAGCGCCGCCTGGTAGAGGATGTGGTGGGCCTGGCAGCGGTACGCGGTCAGCCCTGCCGCTTCGGCCGTCGCCAGCAGTTCCCGGCCGACCCCGGGCAGTTCGGCGCGGTACGCGGGGGCGACGGTGACGAAGTAGCGCGCATTGAGCGCGCGGCAGAGCACCGCCGGGTCGTCCTGCCGGCGGGCCAACGCGAGGGACTCCCGGGTGACCTCGTCGGCGCGGCCCAGGTCGGCGCCCTCGATCTCGAACGCGAGGGTGCTCAACAGGCGCGAGCGCAGCACCGGACGGTCCCGACCGACCCGGGTCAACTCCTGCTCCAGCAGGCCGACCAGCGGCGCGTCGACCAGGCGGTCGGGCCGGATGGTCCAGGTGACCGGGGCGTCGATGCAGGTCAGCGCGGCATGGACGGCTGCCGGGTCGCCGACGCCGGTGGCCAGTCGTACCGCCTCGGCGCGGGCGGCGCGGGCACCGACCACGTCCCCGGCGAGCGCGCCGGCAGCGGCCAGCTCGCGGTGCAGGTCGAGCCGGGTCCGGGCGTCGGTGGCCGGGGCCAGGCCGACGGCGCGCAGCGCACCGGCCCAGAGCGCGGCGGCCTCCCTCGGTGCGCCGAGGTCGCCGGCGCGACGGGCGGCGGTGGCGAGATGACCGATGGCGTCGACGGCGGTGGACCGGGTGAGGGCCGCGAGCGCATGCCGCCCCAGGGCCGCCGCGTCGTCGCTGCCCTGTTCCCGCAGCACGGTGAGGATGCGGGCGTGGATCCGGGTGCGGCGCAGCAGCGGCACGCTGTGGTAGAGCGCGTCGCGCATCAGGGCGTGGGCGAACCGCACCCGACCCGGCGCGGGTTCGACGAGCAGCCCCGCGGTCACTCCGGCCTCCAGGCCGTCGAGGACCGGCTCCTCCGGGCCGCCGTCGAGTGCGAGCAGGGTGTCGACGTCGGCTTCGGCACCGAACACCGCAGCGTGTCGCAGCACCGTCCGCGCGTCGGCAGGCAGTCGCGCCAGTCGGCGGGCCAGCACGTGGCCGAGGCCGGCGGGCACGCCGTCGAGCGCCGCTGCCGGTCCCTCGGCCGCGACCAGTTTGGCCAGCTCGATGGTGAACAGGGGATTGCCCGCCGACCGTTGTCCGACCGTGTGCGCAAGCTCGGGGTCGGTGCTGTCCACCCCGTGCCGGCGCAGCAGCTCGGCGACGGCTTCCGCGTCCAGGCCGTGCAGCGCGAGATCGACCGCCGGCACCGCGGCCAGCGCCGCCCGTGCCCCCACCAGGTCGTCGGTGACCTCGTCCGGCCGGTACGTCGCCACGATGAGCATCGGCGCGGCGGTGAGGGCGGCGACGAGGTGCCGAAGGATGCGCAGGGTCTCCCCGTCGGCGCGGTGAACATCCTCGACCGTGAGGAGCACGGGGGCCTGCGCGGTCAGTCGGGCCAGGTAGGCGGCCAGCGCCCCGCGCAGGTGGAACTCGTCGTACTCGCCACGGGCCCGGCCGGCGGGTTCGGGGTCGATCAGCAGGCGCAGGCCCGATGCCTCCGCGTCGTCGAGGGGGAGGAGCCGTGCGGCGGCGGTGACCACGTCGCGCCAGGCCCACGCCGGCGGTGCGCCCTCCACCTGCGGGCAGTGCCCGACGACCGGCTGCCAGCCGTCGGCGGTGAGGACGTCGGCGAGTTGTCGTGCCAACGTCGACTTCCCCGCCCCCGCCTCGGCGCCGATCCAGCAGATGCCCAGGCCGGTCACGGCGGCCCGGGCGGCGGCGGCCCGGAGCCGGGCCAGTTCCGCCGCCCGGCCCACCGGGCGCGTCTCGGGTGCCCCGACGATGGGGGCGGGCAGGAGCCTGACGGTCGCCCCGGGAGCGGCGCTGTCCAGGTGTGGGCTCTGGCGCAGCAGGTCCGTCTCCAGGCTCCGCAATTCACGGCCGGGGTCGATGCCCAACTGCGTGGCCAGCGAGGCCCGCACGGTACGGAGCACGTCGAGCGCGTCGGCCTGCCGGCCGAGGCGGTACAGCGCGACCGCGAGCAGCACGGCGGCCCGCTCCCGCAGGGGGTGGTCGCGCACGTGCGGGTCGAGTTCACGGACGACCTCACCCGGCCGGTGCAGGACGAGCAGGAGTTCCGCCCGCTGCTCGACGGCGGACAGCCGCAGCTGGGTCAGCCGGTCGTGCTCCCGGTCCGCCCACGGCTCCCCGACGAACTCGGCGTACGGGCTGCCGCCCTGCCAGCAGGCCAGGGCCTCGTCCAGCCCGGCGATCGCCACCGCGGGTCGCTGCCCCGGCTCGGGCGTGGTGGCCCGCAGTGCCGCCTCGAACCGCCAGGCGTCCACGTCCGGGGTCGGCAGTCGCAGGGCGTACCCCGGGGCGGCGGTGACCAGGATCCGGGCGGGGGTGCGCGACGGACGGTCCGGCTCCAGCGCCCGGCGCAGGTTCGACACGTACACCTGGAGGGCGGCCTGGGCGCGTGGGGGCGGGTCCCCCGACCAGAGATCCTCGATCAGCCGGTCGACCGAGACCGGGTGGCCGCCACCGGCGGTCAGTCGGGCCAGCACCGCGCGTTGCCGGGGAGCGCCCAGGTTGATCGTGACGCCGCCACGGCTGGCCCGCACCGGGCCGAACACGCCGATCGTCGTCACCCGGTGACCCTAGCCGGGCACGCGGGGCCGGGGGATCCCGCGTCCGACGCCCGTGGCCGCTCCGGTCGGGCCCCGGTCCGTGGCCGGGCGTCCCGTCGGTCCGTGGCCGTGCGTCCCGCAGGTCCGTGGCCGTGCGTCCCGTCGGTCCGGTGTCCGAACGGGACGTCGGCGGCGGCCCGGCACCGCCGGGCCAAGCCGTTCAAGGAGGCCACCGTCTACGGCCTGCACTCCCTGGAGGTGACCTGGTGAGTTTCCTG
>NZ_JBEZEK010000015.1:0-155633 GCF_040648835.1 Micromonospora sp. NPDC049081
CGGGGGGCGGCAGCAGGGCGGGGGGCGGCAGCAGGGCGGGGGGCGGCAGCAGGGCGGGGGGCGGCAGCAGGGCGGGGGGCGGCAGCAGGGCGGGGCTCCGGTCGACCCGCGTCGGGTGCGGGGCCTGGAGCAGCGTGGGCATCGAAATGCGTTGCCCGCCCACAGCGCCACGCCTACCGTGGTCCGCGCAAGGTCAACCAGTCGAACCGGGAGCACGCCATGACGTCGCCGCACCACACCAGCGCGTGGTCGACGCTACCCATCGACGGTTACCGAGCCGAACACCCCCGGGACGGGAATCCCGACTGACGCGTGCCCGTACGCGCCGGCCGCCCCGTCCCACCTGAGGACCGGGCGGCCTTCGTCGTCCGGGGCCGACACCCGGACCCGGCATTGGGCCCGTCCGACCCGGTCCCACTCCGGACGGGCGGCCCCGCCGACCGGCCCGACAGACCGATCGACCGCCGACCGTGAAGGGAGAGCCCGGTGGACGCCGTCCTCGTCATCAACGCCGACCTCGGCCCGCTGCACCGGGTCACCGTTCAACACGCGATCCGGATGCTGTGCCGTCGGGTCGCCGAGATCCACGAGGCCGAGCCGGACCGGGTGATCGGGGTCTTCCCCGTCCCCCGGGTGGTCCGCCTCGTCCGGTACGTCGTCACCCGTTGGCGGTTCAGCGCCGGGCCGGCCTGGTCCCGGGCGGGGGTGTTGCGCCGCGACGGTGGGCGGTGCGCGTACTGCGGCGGGCCGGCCGGCACCGTCGACCACGTGCTGCCCCGCTCGCGCGGCGGCCGGAACACCTGGCGGAACACCACCGCCGCCTGCTACGGGTGCAACCAGCGCAAGGGGGACCGGACGCCGGCCGAGGCCGGCATGCCGCTGCGGCGGGAGCCCGCGACGCCCAGCTGGGCGAGCCTCGCCGGGCGGTGACGGGACCGGCCGGCGGGCACAGGGGGTCGCGTCGGGTACGCCCCGGCGCGACGCCCGCCGGCCCTCACCACCCCACCGGCCCTCACCACCCCGCCGGACCCACGAGAACCCAGCCCCGCACCACCTCCGGCCCGGCCCCGCCGCAGACCCGCGCCACCGTGATCGACTCACTTTCGTGGTTGTAGTGGCATCCGTCCGCTCCGTTGCCACTACAACCACGAAAGTGCCCCCATCACGACGGTGGCAGCCCGGCGGGGAGGGTCAGCCGGGCGGCGGACAGGTCAGTGGGGGGCGGACGGCGACCAGGGGAAGTCGGGTGGGCGGCGTTCGTGGTGGGCGGCGACGCCCTCCCGGGCCTCGCCGCTGTCCTGCACCTTGCGGTGCCACCAGGCGATCCTGGCCGGTCCGGCCCGGTCGTCGATGATCTCCTTGGCGGCGGCGACGCTGAGCTGGGAGCGCGCGGCGATGGCGGCGGTGATCGCGGTGACCCGGCCGGTCAGGTCGTCGGCCACCTCGTCGGCCAGGCCGACCCGCAGCGCCCGTTCGGCGTCGATCAACTCGGCGGTGAAGATCAGGAACTTGGCCGTGGACGGGCCGACGAGCCGGGTCAACCGTCGGGTGCTGGGTGCCGGATAGACCAGCCCGAGCCGGGCCGGCGGCACCCCGAATCGGGCGTCCGGGGCGACGATCCGCAGGTCACAGGCGACCGCGAGCAGACAACCACCACCCACACAGGGGCCCTGCACCGCCGCGACGGTGGGCTTGGCGAACGCCGCCAACCGCTCCTCGGCGGCGACCGCGATGCCCGCGTCGCCGTGCGCGTCCAGCAGCTCGTCGAGAGCGCCGAGGTCGGCACCGGCGCAGAACGCCCCGTCGGCACCGGTGAGCACCAGGGCGCGCACGGCCGGGTCGGCCTCCAGCCCGTCCAGCAGCACCGGCAGCCGACGCCACATGGCCGGGGTCATCGCGTTGCGCCGGCCCGGGTTCCGGATCGTCACCGTCGCCACCGCGCCGGTCACCCCGACGGTCAACTCCGCGTCCGACACCGCCACCACCCCTCTCGTCGCCGCACCGGCACGTGCCGCGTCGGTGCGGCGACCATAACGGCGCGGGCCCGACGACCACCCGGGAGGGGTGGCCGTCGGGCCCGCCGGCACGACGATCAGGTCAGGAGACGTCGAGCGCGGTGTCGTCGACCACGAAGGACGTCCGCAGCGAGGCGTCCTCGGTGCCGGTGAACTTCAGGGTCACGCTCTGGCCGGCGTACGCGGCCAGCGAGAACGAGCGCTGGGTGTACCCGGTGGCCTTGTTCAGGTTCGAGTAGGTCGCCAGGGTCGCCAGCACGGTGCCGGAGGAGTTGAGCACCTGCACGGTCAGCTTGTCGTACGCGGTGGTGGAGCTGACCTCCCGGGTGTCGATGTGCAGCCAGAAGCTGAAGTTGTACGTCGAGCAGCCGGCCGGCACGCTC
This sequence comes from Micromonospora sp. NPDC049081, assembly GCF_040648835.1. Classification (NCBI taxonomy): domain Bacteria; kingdom Bacillati; phylum Actinomycetota; class Actinomycetes; order Micromonosporales; family Micromonosporaceae; genus Micromonospora; species Micromonospora sp. NPDC049081. The sequence continues at coordinate 2,399 of NZ_JBEZEK010000015.1, forward strand.
ACCGACTGGGAGAGCGTCTCGGTCAGGGTGCCACCGGTGCCGCCCAGCCAGGCGTTCCAGGTGCCACCGTGGGTGGGCTGGCTGGCGCCGTTCTGCCCGATGACGCCCGTGCTGGCCGCCCAGACCGTGTTGCCGGACTCGAAGCCGGGGTTGCCCAGGAGCTGGCCGGCGGTGCAGCTGCCACCGACACTGCTCACGATCAGCGTGTAGCTGGCCGAGTGGGCCACCGCGCCGGTGCCGGTGACCGTCACCGGGTAGCTGCCGGCCGGGGTGCTGGCCGAGGTGGCGATGGTCAGGGTCGACGAGGCGCCCGAGGTCACCGAGGCCGGGCTGAACGTCGCGGTCGCGCCGGTCGGCAGGCCGGACGCGGAGAACGTCACGGTCTGCGCGGTGCCGCTGGTGGTCGCGGTGGCGACGGTGGTGGCGACCGAACCGCCCGCGGTCACCGAACCGGAGGTCGGGGAGAGCGAGACGGAGAAGTCGTTACCGGTGGAGGAGCAGGGGGCGTCGCTGCCGGCCACGTTGACCGCGGTCCACGCCGCCTGAACGGCCTTGTACTCCGTGGAGCAGCTGCCGTACAGGTCGGTCGCCGCCTTGAGGCTGTACGCGCGGGCGGTGTTGGCCGGGGTGCTGGTGTTGACGTACGACGTGTTGGAGGTGAAGTACACGTCCAGGGCGCGGAACCAGATCTTCTCGGCCTTCTCCCGGCCGATGCCGGTGACCGCCGGGGCGGAGCCGCAGACCGGCGAGGTGCCGTACGACGTGGCGCCGGTGCCCTCGGCGAGGTTGAAGAAGAAGTGGTTGCCGACACCGGAGGAGTAGTGCACGTCCTTGTTCTTGGTGCTGGTGCTCCAGCACGAGTCGGACGAGCCGTCCAGCGACGGGTTGTACATGTAGCGCAGCGGGGTGCCGTTGCCGTTGATGTTGATCTTCTCGCCGACCTGGTAGTCGCCCGGGTCGCTCGGCGCGGCGGCGTAGAACTCGACCATGTTGCCGAAGATGTCGCTGGTGGACTCGTTGAGGCCACCCGACTCGCCGGAGTAGACCAGGCCGGAGACGGCCTCGGTGACGCCGTGGCTCATCTCGTGGCCGGCCACGTCGAGGGAGACCAGCGGCCGGGAGTTGCTGGCGCCGTCGCCGTAGGTCATCTGGGCGCCGTCCCAGAAGGCGTTGATGTAGTTGCGGCCGTAGTGAACCCGGCTGGGCACGCCCGCGCCGTTGCCGAAGATGCCGTTGCGGCCGTGCACGTTCTTGAAGTAGTCGAACGTCTTGGCCGCACCGAAGTGGGCGTCGACGCCGGCGGACTGCCGGTTGGTGTTGGTGCCGTCGCCCCAGGCGTTGTCGGCGTCGGTGAACGTGGTGCAGGTGCTGGTGCCGTTGTTCATGTCGCAGGTGCGGCCGTTGCCGTGCGACGGGTCGATCATCTGGTAGGTGCTGCCGGAGAGCGTGGTGTCGATGCTGACCGAGCCGGTGTAGATGCCCTGGCCGCTGCCGACCACGGACTCGATCTCGTCGTGCGCGCCGATGACCCGGCCGGTGCTGGCGTCGGTGATGACGTGCAGCTTCGACGGGGTCTGCTGGTCGGCCTTCCAGCCGGACAGCACGGTCTCCCAGGCGAGCCGGCCCTTGCCGGAGGTGGCGTCGACGAACAGTTCCGGCGTACCCACCTCGGTGATCTTGCCGGAGAACGCCTTGCGGGCCGTCGCCTTGGCCGCCGCCGGGCTGATCTTGGCGGTGGTGCCCAGGGCGAGCGGAGCGGACAGGCCGACCGAGGTGCCGGCGAGGGTCCCGTTGGGCGCGGTGTGGATGACGAAGTCACCGCCGTACACCCGCAGACCCTGGTAGGTGCGGGTGTAGCGGACGTGCGCGGCGCCGTTGGCGTCGACCTTGGTGCGGACGGCCTGGTAGGCCTCTCCGCTCGCGCCCTGCACGGCACCGGGGTTGCTGCGCAGCAGACTCTCGGCGCGGGCGGCAGGGGCGGTGTCCGGAGCGGGGGCGGCCGGGGCCGCCTGCGCTGCGGTGGCGACGCAGGTCAGCAATCCGCTGGTGAGCAGAGCTGTGCTGACGGCGGCGAGGGGTCTTTTCACGTGCCCTCCTGGCAAGGGAAAGATGTGACGGGGGTGGTCACGCATGTAGATATAGCGATACATCGAAGAAAAGAGAAGGGATGGAACGGTTCCATGACACGACACTGGCCGAACGGAGGAGGCACCTTGCCCAGGGAACCGATTGACGTCGATGCGCGTCGGAACGGCATGAGATCATCCGCCCTGGTCCTGACCACGATCACGGTTTCCCTCGGCCTGCTGACCGGCTGCTCAGCGAGTGACCCGGGCTCACCTGCGACGCCGTCCACCGCCCCCACCGGGACGGCCACCACCCCCACCCCCGGCGCCCCGGCCACCACCACCCCCGCCGCTCCGACCGCCGCGGCCGGTGGCGTCACCCCGGGCGCGACGACCGAAGCCGGCACCACGCGGGGCCCCGGCGGCACCGGGTCCGCCACCACCGTCGACCGGGTCACCCTGACCCGCTCCGGAGGTTTCGCCGGGAACCGCGACACGGTGACCGTCGAGCCCGACGGTCGGTGGACCACGACCGACCGGGCCGGCACGACCCGTACCGGCCGGCTCACCCCGGCACAGCTCGACCAGCTCCGGACGCTCACCGGCCCGGCCACCCGCAGCCGTGGCGGCCCGCCCGACGGCCGCTGCGCGGACACCTACTCCTACCAACTCACCGTCGGGACCCGCATCGTCGAGTGGTCCGACTGCCCGAGCGGTCCGCAACCGCCGGCCGCCGCACCCCAACTGGCCGCCCTGCTACTGAAGACCACCACGACCGGCTGACCACCGACGCGGTGGCCGTCGAACCGCCGAACGGGCACCGCACCCGACCCGGGGTGCGGTGCCCGTCGCCCGACCACACCCGGTGCCCCCGGACCGGAAACCCGCCCACGGCGACATGGGGGACCGACGACGAACCGGGGCGACACTGGTCGGATAACCTACCCGCTCCGATTCCCGCGAGGAGCGTTGTGCCGAAGAGACGACCCGCCGGTCCGCGCCGCCCGGCAGCCCGGCGGCACCCGGCGGCACCGCGCCGACCGCTCGGCCTCACCGGGGCGCTGCCCGCCCTGGTCGCCGCCGCCCTGGTCGCCGGCTGCGCGGTGTCCGACACCGGGCAGCCGGCGGGCCCCGCCCCCACCCCGGCGGCGCGGACGTTGCGGACCCCGGACACCCTGCTCGACCTGCCCCGCTCCGGTGCGCCGCTGCCGGCCGGGCTGCCCCGGTTCCGGCTCGACGAGCTGACCCGGCAAGCCGCCCCGGCCACCAGCACCGTCGAGGCGACGTACAGCCGGGGCCGGAGCGGCCCCGAGACGATCATGGTGAGCGCCGTCTCCGGCCGGATCGCCGACCCGCAGGCCACCCTGGCCCTGTTGCTGAAGCCCTACCGGATCCCCAAACCCCGGTCGGTGGAGTTCGGCCGGTTCGGCGGCGAGGCCCGCTGCGGGCGGGGACGCACCGCCGACGAAGGTCACCTCACCGCCTGCGCCTGGGCCGACCCCGAGATCGCCGGGGTGGTGGTCTTCCTCACCCCCACCAAACAGCCCGACCGCAAGGACGACTTCCTGGCGGTACGCGACGAGCTGGAACAGCCCACCGGCTGACCGGGTCAGTCGCCCCCGACCACCCGGAAACGCTCGACCACGGCGACGGTGTCGTCGTCCACCCGGAACCCCGGGTCGCCGAGCCAACCCAGATAGTCCGGCCCGTGCCAGTAACTCTCGTGGCCGGCCCGCCAGGCCGCCACCGAGTCGTACCCCTCCCCCTCGTCCCGGGCGTGATCGAGGTCGACGTCGCCGAGCCGGACCAACCGCACCTCGGTCACCTCGATCACCGCGACCGGACGGTCGGCGGAGTCGACCACCACCGACCGGTCACCCACGACCGGCAGCGCCTCACCATCACGCTCATAATCCTGGAGCAGACCGGTGGTGGAGATCTTCTCCCCGCTGAGCACGGCGGCCACGAGCTGGTCGCGCAGCGGGCCGGGAAAGGCGAACTCACACTTCGGCAGATCGGGAAAACTCGGCATGGTCATCGGGCGACCGTAGCCGCCGGCCCCGCCACCCACACCCGGTATTCGCCGCCGCCCTGCACGCCGACACCAGCACCCCGGTCCGGCCGACCGGCATCGCCGGCGACCCGGGCGCAGCGCCCACCGTCGGCCGAACGACCCTCCTGCTCGCCGTGCCGGGCCAGGCAGAACAGCCGCACACCCGTCGCCACCTCGTCGGAGTCGGGAGGCGCGAGCGTGACCCGCGCCTCCCGACCCCCGCCGCCCTCAGCGGGCGAACATCTGGCCGATGCGGATCCGGTTGCCGAACGGGTCCCGGATGCCGAAGTCGATGCCGTACGGCCGCTCGGTCGGCTCGTCGGTGATGTCGACGCCCTTGCCGACCAGATCCTCGTACGTCTTGTGGGCGTCGTCGGTGGTGATGCTGAGCCACCCGCCGATCGCGCCCTTGGTCAGCAGCTCCCGGACCTGCTCGGCGGTCGCCGGGTCCAGCGCGGGCGGGCCGGGCTTCTCCAGCAGCACCTCCCGCTGCGGATCGCCGGGCACGTTGACCGTCAGCCACCGCATGAAGCCCAGATCCTGGTCGGTATTGACCTCGAAGCCCAGCTTGCCGACATAGAAGTCGAGCGCCTCGTCCTGGTCGAGGACGTAGAGCTGGGACCGGGTGATCGCGTTCATCGTCATGCCGGGAACGCTATGCCAGGCCCCTGACCTGCTGCTTATCCAAAACTGCTGGGCCTGGTCCAGGCTTTGGCGAAGCAACTCGGCACCGGCAGGTCGCCCGCCGACCGGCTGCTGCGGTATCCGGTGGGCGACTCCCCGACGATCTGCCGGAAGGTACGGCTGAACGAGCCGAGACTGCTGAACCCGACGGCGTAACAGATCTCCGTGACGTCCCGGTCGGTCTCCACAAGCATCGACATCGCCCGTTCCACCCGACGTCGTTGCAGGTAGCGGTGCGGGGTCTCGCCGAAGGTGGCCCGGAAGGTGCGGATGAAGTGCGCCTCGGAGACCAGCGCGATCCGGGCCAGCGCCGGGATGTCCAACGGCTGCGCGTACGCCCGGTCCATCGCGTCCCGGGCCCGCAACATGGCCCGGTTCGACTGCTCCACCGCACGACTCATCGGCCCCCGCCCGTCGTCCTAGCTCCGCGCCGACCAGGCTACCCAGCCGGACCGGCCGGCGTGGTCCCGCCGCGACCGGCGACGACGCGCCCTGCGGAGATCCGGACCGCTCAGCAGCCGCTCCACCGGACCGGGAGGGAGACCTGCCGGCCGACGGCCCGGCCGACGACCAGACCGTTGTCGGCGATCGCCTCGGCGACGACGCGGTTCACCGGGCCCGAGACGACGCTGCGCAGCGGCACCCGGCGGTCAAGGTGATCGACCACCGAGTCGGAGAGCAGTCCACCGGATGCGTTGACGCCCGTCATGGCGATCAGTCCCGGTCTGACCGGCGTCGCCACCCCGGTGCGCAGGTCCCAGCGCACCATCTGCCCGTACTGCCCGTCCGCCGTGTCGGCGACCTGGCCGACCGCCCAGTTCCCCCGGGCCACCCGCACCGTCGACTTCACCGCGCCGGGCGCGGTGAGCCGGTCGACCCGCCCGTCGGGACGCCGCACCCAGGCGATGGGCGGCGGGGCGACCCCGCGCTCCCCGCCGGCACCACGCGCACCGGCACCACGCGCACCGGGACCACGCGCTCCGGGACCGTGCGACGAACGGTCCTCCTCGCCGGGGACCTCGCCGACGATGGTGCCGTCGTCGAGGATCGCCACCGGGAGGCCGCCGGGCTCGAGGACCTCGACGGTGTCCGGCCGGTCGACCGGCCAGCGCAGGGTCACCGGGTACTCCAGGTAGCCGCCGAAGCCGACGATGTCCCCCCGGCTGTTGACGGCCGTGACATAGCCGCCGATCCCGTTCGGCGGCAGGGGCAGCCACTCCACCCGGCCGTCCCGGAAACGCCACGGTCGGTTGCCGGCGCCGGTCGAGCTGTCACCGACCAGGACGCCGTGCCGGTTGACGGCCACCAGCAGCCCGGGTGATCTCGTCAACACGGTGACGCGGGGACCGTCCCACCGCACCAGCACCGGCTCCTGCCCCTGGTCGGTGGCCCGCCGACCGGTGCCGACGATGAACCGGCCGGCCGGGTCGACGAACATCGCGTCCCAGGCCAGGCCCCCACCGGCCGGCAGGGGCAGCGGATGCATCAGGCAGGCCGGGACACTGCCCGTCCTCGGCGCGGCCATGGCTACGCCGGGCGCGAGCAACGTCGCCGCCAGCAGGCCGGCGGTGAGGATGGTGCACAGTCGACGCGGGGCGATGAGGATCATGAGGCAGCCCGTCTCAGCCGGTGGGGTGGGTCCCTCCACTCAACCAGCTCGATTCATCCACCGGAAGTGACCATTCGGTCACGCAGGGCGGTGGTGGCGGCAGGAGCGCGCCCGACGGATGTCGACGGATCGACAGGCGGCAACGCCAATGGCGGCCGTGCTGTGGAATTGGAGCCCCCGGCCGGGATCGAACCGGCGACATCTCGCTTACAAGGCGAGTGCTCTGGCCAGCTGAGCTACAGGGGCGCGTGGTGCGACGTCAGCATAGCGACTGACGTCGGGAAATCCCGGCCGGCAGGGTCCCCGAGCATGGAAAACGTCAATCTTCTGCCCGTCCCACCGACGAATCGGCGTACCGCACCCCTGTCAGGCGAGGGGATTGATGCCCGGCCGTGCCCGCCTGACCGAAATGCGTATGCCGTCCGTCCCACTCGATGTATCCCGTCTTGGCATGGCTGGAAATCCCGTTTACCGTGCAGTGACACGGATGACACCCGGGGTCGGCTGCGGCTGCCTCCCGGAGGTGGTCCGTGGGTCGGCACCGTGGGTGCCGACAGCTCCTTCACTCGGATCGTCCGGCACGTTCCTGCCGGTGAAAGGAAGCGCACCACCATGGCTACGGTCACGTACGCGAAGGCCTCCCGGATCTACCCGGGCACCGAACGCCCCGCGGTCAACCAGCTCGACCTCCAGATCGGCGACGGGGAGTTCCTCGTCCTGGTCGGCCCGTCGGGTTGCGGCAAGTCCACCAGCCTGCGGATGCTCGCCGGGCTGGAGGACGTCGACGACGGCGCGATCTACATCGACGAGCGGGACGTCACCCACCTCCCGCCGAAGGCCCGCGACATCGCGATGGTCTTCCAGAACTACGCCCTCTACCCGCACATGTCGGTGTACGAGAACATGGCGTTCGCCCTCAAGCTGCGCAAGACCCCCAAGGCGGAGATCGACCGTCGGGTCAAGGAGGCAGCCGGGCTGCTCCAGCTGGACGAGTACCTCAGCCGCAAGCCGAAGGCGCTCTCCGGTGGTCAGCGTCAGCGTGTCGCGATGGGCCGGGCGATCGTCCGCGAGCCGCAGGTCTTCCTCATGGACGAGCCGCTGTCGAACCTCGACGCCAAGCTCCGCGTGCAGACCCGTACCCAGATCGCCTCGCTCCAGGCGAAGCTCGGCATCACCACGGTCTACGTCACCCACGACCAGGTCGAGGCCATGACCATGGGCCACCGGGTGGCGGTCATGCTCGACGGCGTCCTGCAGCAGGTGGACACCCCCCGGGCGCTCTACGACACCCCGGCCAACGTCTTCGTCGCCGGTTTCATGGGCTCCCCCGCCATGAACATCAAGACCGTTCCGCTGAACGAGCGGGGCGCGGCCTTCGCCGAGCTGCACATCCCGCTGACCCGCGAGCAGGTCGAGGCGGCCCGGGGCGAGGGTGGCAACGACAAGGTCACCGTCGGCTTCCGGCCGGAGGACTGCGACCTGGTCAGCCCGACCGAGGGCGGCATGCCGGTCGTGGTCGAGCTGGTCGAGGACCTCGGCTCGGACGCCAACGTCTACGGTCACGCCGCGCTGGAGGGCCACGAGGAGCGTTTCGTGGTCCGCACCGACCGGCGGACCATGCCGAACATGGGTGACACCGTGTTCGTCAAGCCGCGTGCCGGCCGCAGCCACGTCTTCAACGCGGCCACCGGCCACCGCATCTGATTCCACCGCGCGAAAAGGGGCGGTCCGCTTCGGCGGACCGCCCCTTTCTTCGTCTGTCGTCCCGGCGGTGCCGGCGCGTGGCCGTCCCGGGACGGCCCGGTTCGCACCGCCGGGAAAGCTGGCCGGGCGCGCCGGTGCCGGCGGCCGGTCAGCCCTCCGCAGCGTGGCGGCGGGCCACCTCGGCGAAAGTGACGGCGGCGGCGAGGCGGCCGGTCAGCCTTCCGCAGCGCGGCGGCGGGCCACCTCGGCGAGGGTGACGGCGGCGGCGACGCTGGCGTTCAGCGACTCCACTTCGGAGATCATCGGGATGCTGACGGTCAGGTCGCAGGTCTCCCCGACCAGCCGGGACAGGCCACGCCCCTCGGAGCCGACCACCACGACCAGCGGACCGACGGCCGCCTCCAGGTCGTACAGGTCGGTGTCGCCGTCGGCGTCCAGGCCGACCACCATGAAGCCGGCCTCCTGGCACGCCTTGAGCGACCGGGTCAGGTTGGTGACCTGGGCGACCGGCACCCGTGCCGCCGCACCGGCACTGGTCCGCCAGGCGGTCGCGGTGATCCCGGCGGCCCTACGCTCGGGTACGAAGACACCCTGCGCACCGAACGCGGCAGCCGACCGGATCACCGCACCCAGGTTGCGCGGGTCGGTGACCCCGTCCAGCGCGACCAGCAGCGGGGCTGCCTGCTCCAGCGCGGCGGCCACCAGGTCCTCGAAGGTCTCGTAGGCGAACGGCGGCACCTGGAGGCCGACGCCCTGGTGCAGCACACCGCCGGTCATCCGGTCCAGCTCGGCCCGGCTGATCTCCAGGATGGCGATGCCCCGGTCGGCGGCCGTCCGGGTGATCTCGTTGATCCGGTCGTCGGCGTCGATGCCCTGCGCGGAATACAGCGCGGTCGCCGGCACCTGGGCGCGCAACGCCTCCAGCACCGGGTTCCGGCCGACGAGCAGCTCCGGGGTGTCCCGGGACGGGTTCGACTTACGCCCCGGCGCGACCCGGGGACCACCACGGCCCGTACCCGCGCCGGCCCGACCGCCTGCGCCACCGCGACCACCCGCGCCACCGCGACCACCCGCACCGGCCCGGACCGGGGCCATCCCCCGGGTGCCCTTGCCCCAGGTGGTGTCCTTGGTGCCGGGCTGGCCGATCTTGGGGGCCCGGCCCTCCTCGACCGCCGCCCTGCGCTCCTTGTCCTGCTTCCAGGCGGTGCGCTGGGGCAGCTTCTCGGTGCCCGAGTACGCCTTGTGCCAGGGTCGCTCGTCGGCGGGCAGGGTCTTGCCCCGGCCCGCGAGGGAGTCCTTGTTCTTGCCACCGGAGCCCTTGGGGGCACCCGCCTTCGGCGTCAGTCGCCGGCCACGGCGCTGCGAGTTGCCGGCCATCAGTCCTGCTCTCCAATAGTCCAACGGGGGCCCTGGGGGGTGTCCTCGACGACCACGCCGGCCAGCTTGAGCTGGTCGCGGACGGCGTCGGCGGCAGCCCAGTCCTTACGGCTACGGGCCTGCGCGCGCTGCTCCAGGGCCAGCGCGATCAGGGAGTCCACCACGCCGCGCAGGTCGTCGGCACGGCCGCCGCCGGCCCAGGCCGGGTCGAGGGGGTCCACACCGAGGATATCCAGCATCGCCCGGGTGGCGGCGAGGGTCGTGCGGACGGTCACATCGTCCCCCTCGGCCAGCGCGGTGTTGCCGTCACGCAGCGTCGCCTGGAGGACGGCCAGTGCGGCGGAGGTGTTGAGGTCGTCGTCCATCGCGGCGACGTAAGCCGCCGGCAGCTCCCCGAACTGCCCCGGGCCGACCCGCTCGACGGCCCGCTGGACGAACCCCTCGATCCGCCGGTAGGCCACCGCCGCCTCGCGCAGCGCGTCCTCCGAGTAGTCGATCCGGGACCGGTAGTGCGCCGCCGCGTAGTAGTAACGCAGCTCCACCGGGCGCACCCCGAGCGAGTCGACGTAGCTCAGGTCGAGGGCGTTGCCGAGCGACTTGCCCATCTTGGCGCCGCCGATGCTGAGCAGCCCGTGGTGCACCCACCAGCGGGCGAATGGCAGCCCGGCGGCCTGCGACTGGGCGATCTCGTTCTCGTGGTGCGGGAAGATCAGGTCGAGCCCACCGCCGTGGATGTCGAACTCGGCCCCCAGGTAACGCTGGCACATCGCCGAGCACTCGATGTGCCAGCCGGGGCGACCCCGGCCCCACGGGGACGGCCAGTAGGCGTCGGCCGGCTCGTCCGGCTTGACGCCCTTCCACAGCGCGAAGTCCCGGGGGTCCCGCTTGCCCCGCTCGGGGGCGTCCCCGGCGGACTGCATGTCGTCCGGCGACTGACCGGACAGCGACCCGTACGCCGGCCAGGAGGCCACGTCGAAGTAGACGTCGCCGGAGCCGTCGGTGGCCGGGTAGGCGTGCCCGGTCTCGATCAGCCGGGCGATCAGCTCGTGCATCTCCGGGATGTGCCCGGTGGCCCGCGGCTCGTACGTCGGCGGCAGCACGTTCAGCGCCCGGTAGGACCGGGCCAACGCCAGCTCGTTGGCGTACGCGATGGACCAGAACGGACGGCCCTGCTCCTGCGCCTTGACGAGGACCTTGTCGTCGATGTCGGTCACGTTGCGGATGAAGGTGACCTCGAAGCCGGCGGCCGACAGCCAGCGCCGCAACACGTCGTAGTTGACACCGGAGCGAAGGTGACCGATGTGCGGCGGGGCCTGGAGGGTGAGACCACACAGGTAGACCCCCACCTTGCCGGATTCCCGCGGGACGAAGTCCCGCACCGATCGGGTGGCGGTGTCATACAGGCGTAGCGTCACCGTACAAGGGTAGCTGTCCGTGCTCCCCGGGGTCTGCCCGAGCCGGGTCGTACGCTCCTGCTGTGGAGACGACGGCCCCCGGCGAGCCGGGCAACCAGACGCCTGCGGGCGGCGAGACGGCGCAGACCCTGGACCGGGGCCTGCGCCTGCTGCACCTGGTCGCCGACGCGTCGGCCGGGTTGACCGTCACCGAGGCCGCCCACCGGCTCGGCATCGGCCGGGCCGCCGTCTACCGGCTGGTCGGCGCGCTGACCGGGCACGGGATGCTGCGCCGGGGCGGTGACGGTCGGTTGCGTCTCGGTGTCGGCGTGCTGCACCTGGCCCGACGGGCCCAACCGCTGCTCGCCGAGGGGGCGCTGCCCGCGCTGCGGCGGCTCGCCGAGCAGACCGGGGCGACCGCGCACCTGACCGTGGTGGAGGGCGGCGAAGGGGTGGCCCTGGCCGTGGTCGAGCCGAGCTGGACGTCGTTCCACGTGGCGTACCGGCCGGGCACCCGGCACCCGCTGGAACGCGGGGCCGCCGGGCGGGCCGTCCTCGCCGGGCGGGCCGGCCTCACCGCCCCGGTGAGCACCGCCGGGGAACTCCAGGCCGGGGCGTACGGGGTGGCCGCGCCGGTGCTCGGGGTGCCCGGCCTGGAGGCGAGCGTCGGGGTGATCTCGCTGGCCCCGCTGCCGGTCGACACGGTCGGCCCGCAGGTCACCACCGCCGCCCGGACGATCGCCACCGCCCTGTCCTGAGCCGGAGGTCAGATGCGCGGAGAGGCCCGCACGACCAGGGGTCGTCCGGGCCTCTCCGTCGAGCGGTCAGGCCGTGCTGTCGAACGTCAGGGAGCGACGTTCGGCTTGAGCGGGCTGCGCACCGCGGCGTTCGCGTCCACGATGCCGTACCCGTAGAAGCCGTTGAAGTTCAGCGACCCGGCGCAGTACGCGTCGAACTCGGTCGACCGGCCCTCGTTGGCGTAGCTCTGCAGGCGCGGCTCGGGGCAGGCGTGCTCGGCGGCGGTCCGGTAGAGGTGCTGCTCCACCTTGGCCGGCGCCAGGCCGTAGCCGTCACGCCCCTCCTTCTTGCCCCACTTGCTGACGATCAGCGCGGCGACCCCGCTGACGTGCGGCGACGCCATCGAGGTGCCCTGCAGGTAGGTGTAGTAGCCACACTCACCGGCGGTGGTGCACTGCTTGAACACCGAGTTCTCGAAGCCCGGCACGACGTTGCCGTTCTCGTCGACCGACCCCTCCTCCTGGAGCACCTTCTTCGGGTACGTGGAGAGGATCATGTTGGCGTCGGTGCGGTAGGTGTCGGTGCCGAAGCCGTCGCGGAACCAGCCACCCGGCGCGGCGACCGAGATCTGCTCGGTGCCGTAGTTGGAGTAGTCGGACTTCTTGCCGGACGGGCCGACGGCGGACACGCCGATCACGTGCGGGCCCTCCACCGGGAAGTCCCAGCAGCTGTCGTTGTCGATCGGGCGCGGGTACGGGTCGGCGCCGTAGTCCGGGCTGGACACGTCGGTACGGGGTGCGCCGAGGTCCTCGTGGTTGTTGCCGAGCGAGCCGACCAGGGTGACGCCCTTGTTGTGGGCGAAGTTCAGGGCCCGCTTCATTGCCTTGATGACGGCCCGCTGCTCGGCCTGCGACTCGGGCGAGTCGGCCGGGTTCGCGGTGCAGTTGTAGAGCCACGGGTCGACGTAGAACGACATGTTCACCACGTCGAGGCCGGACTTGCCGGCGTGCACCAGGGCGTTGACGACCGGGTTGAGGAAGAAGTAGCCCGAGTCCTGACCGCCCTTGAGCTCCACCAGCGACACGTTCGGGGCCACGCCGGACAGGCCGAAGCCGTTGGCCGCCGCACCGATGGTGCCGGCGACGTGGGTGCCGTGCCCGCCGTCGTCGGTGCCGACCGGGTCGAGGCAGCTCGCCACCTCGCACGGGCCGTCGACGTCGGCGATGTCCGGGGCGAAGTTGCGCGACAGCGCCCAGTTGAAGTTGGGCGCGAGGTCGGGCTGGCTGGCGTCGACGCCGGTGTCCAGGATGCCGACGGTGACCCGCTTGTCGCCCGGCATGACCTTGCGGGCCTTGTCGGCCCCGATCATGCCGAGGCCCCAGAGCTTGTCGTCGAGCGGGTCGAGCTTCTTGCCGTTGGCGTTGCCCTTGGCCTTGACCGCCTGCTTGGTCTGGGTCAGCAGGTTCTCCTGCGCGACCCGGTCCAGCTTGGGCTTGCGGCCGATGGCCCGCTGCTCGGCCGCGCCGACCAGCGCGGAAGCGGCGGTGACCCGTCCGGCGAAGTCGGCCCGGTCGCTGGTGACCTGGAACAGACCGACGTCGTCCGTACGGGACACGACGGTGCCACCGGCGGCGCGGATCGCGGCGATCGCCGCGTCCGCCGAGACGCCGTCCTCGGCCACCACGGTGAACGTACGGCTGGTGGTCGGCCCGGCGTTCGCCGGGACGGTCAGGCCGGTCACCGTAAGTGCCAGGGCCGCCGCGGTCGCGACGGCTCCGGCGGTGAAGCGCTTGCTCACCACATCAGATCCTCTCGTTGAGGGACGTGGCAGCCATCCCATAGCACCGGCGACGATTCCGCCAGATACAAATCCGAATTGGTCCCGCATCAGGCATTCGTCGGTTGCAGGCTGCGCAGCGCCACCGGCAGCTCGGTGAGCGTGGCCACCTCGGCGTCGGGGCGTACCCCGTCGGGGAGGGGAAGTCCGAGCCGGTTGAGCCAGATGCCGCGCATTCCGGCCTGCTGGGGGCCGAGCACGTCGTGGGAGATCGAGTCGCCGACGTACGCGATCCGTTCCGCCGGCACCCCGGCGGCGGCGACGACCGCGGCGTAGAACGCCGGGTCGGGCTTCTTGGGCAGGCCGCCCTCGTGGGCGTACAACTCGAAGGCGAACTCCCCGGGCAGGCCGCAGCGTTCGGCCCGGCTGTTGCCGTTGGTGGCGTACCCGAGGGTGAAGTCGGCGCGCAGGGCGGCCAGCGCCGGCCGGGTGTCGGGGTACGGGTGGCTGAGCGCGTAGCGCCTGGTGAAGAAGAGTTCGGCGAACTCGTCGAGCTGGCCGACCAGCCCGGCCCGGTCGAGGGACCGGGCCAGCGCGGCCCGGCGGATCTCCATCACCGGTGCGGCGGTCATCGACCCGAAGACCGCCTGCCAGTCGGACTCCACCTCGGCGAGGGTCACCCCGGCCGCCACCGGGGTCCGGCGACGCATCTCCTCCAGTACGGCCACCAGGGCGCCGGTGACCGCCGGCCGCAGGTCGATCAGGGTCTCGTCGGCGTCGAACACCACCACGCTGAGCATGCCCGACACCCTCTCACGTTCATCCGACCCGGCCACGCCGGCCGGGTCGTCCCCGTCCACGCCGGCCGTGCCGCCCCGACCACGGCGGTGCCGGGCAGGGCACCGTCCGGTCGGCGGCGATCCACCCCGGTCCGGCTCAGGTCAGTGCCGGTTCGTCCGTCCGGGCCGCCGGCTGTCCGGTGCGGCCCGCGCGCAGCTCGTCGAGGCGGACCAGCGCCACCCCGGCGACGATCAGCGCGCCCCCGGCGAGCTGCACCGGCACCGGCAGCTCACCCAGCACCAGCCAGGCGATGAGCACCGCGAACATCACCTCGGTCAGCCCGACGAACGACGACAGCCGGGCCCCGAGGATGCGGGTCGCGGCGATCCCGGTCAGGTAGGCCACCACGGCGGCGATCAGTGACAGCCCGGCGATCGGGACGAGCCAGCTGGTGCGCTGCCCGGCGAAGTCGACCGCGCCGAAGGTGGCCCGCAGCGGCAGCACCCCGACCAGGCCGAGCAGGGCCAGCACGGCTGCGCCGACGGCCATCCCGCCGCTGGCCATGGTGACCGAGGGCAGGTCGGCGTCGACCCGCGCGGCGAGGACGAAGTAGCCGGCCAGTCCGACGGCCGCGCCGAGACCCCAGAGCACGCCGACCGGGTCGAGCCGGCCCGCGCCGGTCAGGTCGAGCACCAGGACGAGCCCGGCCAGGGCGGCCAGCGAGCCGACCACGGTGAGCCGGCGGGGGCGCTGCCCGTGCACCAGCCACAGCCAGCCGACCACGAGGATGATGCCGAGGTATTCCAGCAGCAGGGCCACCCCGACCGGCAGGTAGCGGACGGCGTTGAAGAAGCAGGCCTGGGCGGTGGCGACGCCGAGCAGACCGAAGACGGTGACCGGGCCGAGGTTGCGGCGCAGCACGCCGGCCCGGCCGCGCAGCGCGAGCACGGCGGGGACGGCCAGCACCAGGGCGGCCAGGCCGACCCGGGCGACCACGACGGCCTCGGCCGACCAGCCGGCCTCGATCAGCGAGCGGGCGAAGGTGCCGGAGGTGGCGAACGTGACGGCGGAGAGCAGGGCGAGCGCCAGCCCGGTGCCGGCGGTGGATCGGTGCGGCATCGGGGCTCCTCGGGCGTGACATCAGCAAAGTAGGATTACGCCGGTGACGCTAGCGGCCGACTACGACAGGGGTCAAGTTGCTTTTCGCTCATGACACAGAGTGCGGGCTGACCGCCGCTGCCGCACTGGTCAACACCGACAACCGGGACGGCGAAGGGTTGCCCGACATCGCCGCACTGGACCGCTTCGTCGCCGCGAACCGGTGGACCGGGCGACACGACCGCACCGGGGCCGAGTTGCGCGCCGTCCGGGCGTTACGCCCCCGACTGCGCCGGCTCTGGGACGACGACCCGGACACCGTCGTCACCGTGGTCAACGACCTGCTCCGCGAGTCCCGGGCACTGCCGCAGCTCATCCGGCACGACGACCAGCCCTACCACGTGCACGCGGTGCCCCGGGACGCCCCGCTGGCCACCCGGATGGCCGTCGAGGCGGCGATGGCCGTCGCCGACCTGGTCCGGGGTGACGAGCTGGGCCGGCTGCGGCACTGCGCCCACCCGGAGTGCGCCAACGTGCTGGTCGACCTGTCCAAGAACCGGTCCCGCCGGTTCTGCGAGGCGGGCTGCGGCAACCGGGTCGCGGTCAGCGCCTACCGGGCCCGGAAGGCGGCTGGTAGTCGCCCCTGAGCAGCTCGTACTCCACCTCGCCGTGCTCCGTTCCGGCGATCGGGTCGGGCCAGTCGGCGTGGAAGGTGCGGACGTACCGCAGGCCGGCCTTTGCCAGCACCGCCCGCGACCGCACGTTGACCGCCATCGTCTGCGCCCACACCCGGCGTACCCCAGGGGTGTCGAAGGCGTGGCCGACCAGCGCGCAGGCCCCCTCGGTGGCCAGGCCCCGCCCCCAGGCCGCCCGGCGCAGCCGGTAACCCAGCTCCGGAGCGGCACCGTCGTCGGACGGGTCGAGCGCGAACCAGCCCAGAAAGGTGCCGTCGACAGCATCCTCGGCAGCCCACCGGCCCTGCCCCGGGTAGCGGTCGTAGCCGGCGAGAAGCCGGGGCAGCTGCTCGTCCCGCACCGTGGCGAGGGGGGTGGGCCGGCCGCCGGTGAGGAACCGCATCACCTCCGGGTCGCTGTCCAGCTCGACCAGATGCGGCACGTCGTCTTCGGTGAAGCGGCGCAGCCGCAGCCGTGCCGTCGTCAGCAACACCCCGCCCAGGCCCGTCACGACCCGCATCATGCCGGCCGCCGGCCGCCCGGTCGACCGGTTATCCCGGCAGACCCAGCCCCACCAAGGCCCGTCGGTCCCCGACCCCGGGGCCCCACCATGCACCCGCGCCCTCCCCCACATTGGTGATCAAGAAGTTTGCGGCTGGTGATCAAGAGGTTTGCGGGCTGAGAGAGCGCTCCCCGTGACGCAAATCTCTTGATCACCGGGCCGAGCCGGGGCGCAGGCGGAGGGCGGGCGGGCCGGGCTGGCGGCCGGGCTGGTCAGCGCGGCGGCGCGGCCACGAAGACCCGCCAGGCGTACGCCGGGAAGGTGAGCACCGGGCCCGCAGGGTCCTTACTGTCACGCACCCCGACCACCCCGGACAGACCCGTCGCCACCTCGACACATTGATCGTTGGAACCACTCCGGCGGCTCTTTCGCCAACAGGCCCCGGTCAACTCCATGACTCCGCCAATTCCCTCAGCCGCTAGATCGACTCCTGCGGTGGAAAAGCCACGCCGAGGGTAGCTTCCCAGCTGCGCTGAAGCCGCCGCAGATCAGCAGGGTCGTCCAGTTCCTGTCCGCCGATCTGGCCGCCGAGGAATGCCAGCTCCACATCGCCCGGCAGGCTCGCCAGGATGAACGGCCCGGCCCGGATACTCGTCGGCCGAGGAGGAGACGACGTGCAGTCGGACCTGCGGGTGTTCCGTGGCGATACGAGCGAGGTGCAGAGCCTGGTCATGCATGACTTTGCGGCCACCGACCCGGCGGTGCATGACCGCCTCGTCCAGGACCGCCACAAGGCGTGGGGGCCGTTCGGTGTAGAGCGTTTGTTGACTGTCCATCCTGTCGGCCAGTCGCCGTTCGACCTCTTCTTGGTCAAGCATGGGGTCGGACTCGAAGACCGCCCGCGCATATGCCTCGGTCTGTAGCAGTCCCGGGACGTGCAACGGGTCGAACCATCGCAGCGCCCACGCCTCCGCCAGGATCGCGCGCCAGCCACGGAGCCATACCTGTGCCCGGTCGAGCACTACCAGTTGGGTGAGCATCCGGCTGAAGATGCCGCCGGGGTCGAGGGCCTTGTCGACCAGTTCGAGGTATTTTGCGGTGGGTGGCTGCTGGCCCAGCTCGATCGCGCTGACCATCGACGCCGAGTAGTTCACCGCCTTGGCGAGGTCGTCCTGGCTCCAGCCCCGCCGGGTCCGGGCCCGCCGTAGCTCCGCGACGAGGAAAGCCGCCGCCGTCATCCGCCCGTCCGTCATCTCCAGCAGCCCTCCACCGCCCCGACGATCGACTCCGACACCACGCCGACCAGGAAAGTCGCAGACACAGGACAAGACCGGAAGCCGACAACAACCCTTCACACCGTAGTGGTTTCATCAGCAGACTGTGAAGTGCGACATCGACCGCCCACCCTCCGGGCGGGCGGTGTCGCGGTGGGACAGCCCGCTCCCCGGCCGGCGGTCCCACCGCCGGGGGAGACGACCAGCCGACCCACCATGGAGGCGACGCGATGCCCCGGCTCACCTGGCGACACCGGCTTGCCCGCAGGCTCTGCTTCACCCGACGCCCCGACGCAGCCCCACCCGAGATGCCCCACCCCCTCGGCCGGGCCGACGACCCTATCCTCAGCCCGAGCGGGAACCCGGGCGACCGGCGAGCCGCCGGCCACCACCCGACCCGGACCGGAACCCACCCGGGCGGAACACCCGCTATCCGCTCTGATGCCGGTCCGGCCGTACCGCCCGCTATCCGCCCTGACGCCGGTCCGGCCGCACCACCCACCGCCGGGTCGGCTCCGCCCGGGTGGGAGGACACCACGGTGTCGTTTCCGCGAGTGGGCCGGGTCGGTTGGCTCACGCTGGCCCAGGAGTGGCGGGCCAACCGGGGACGCCGATGAGCCCGGCGGTCACTCCGGGCGGATCACCCCGCCCCGGCGGACCACCTGACCCGGCCGGCCGGAGTGGGCCGCGCCAGGGGACACCGCGCCCGCACCTGCCGCTGCGCCCGCTCTGGCTGTGTCGGGTGTGCGCCGCGCCGTGGCCCTGCGGGACCGCCCGACTCACTCTCGTCTCCGAGTACGCCCACGACCGGGTCGCGCTCAACATCTACCTGTGCACCGTGCTGCACGACGCCGCCGCCGACCTTTACCGGCTCTATCCCGACACCGGCCCCGACCCGGCGACCCTCTTCGCCCGTTTCCTCGCCTGGGTTCCCCGCGCCCGCCCACCGACCGAGCCATGATCCACTCATGGGGGCCGATGTAGCGCTGTCGAATCCGCCTGACACCGCTACATCGGCCACAGGAGTCGACCAAGCAGAGGGCGGGGTCAGGCAGAGGGCGGGGTCAGGCAGGGCGGGGCGGGTCAGGGGTGGGTCATCCGGAGCAGGTCGAGGGCCTCGTCGAGCTGGGTCTCGGTGAGTTTGCCGGAGTCGACGTGCCCCCGGGAGATCACCACCTCGCGGATGCTGACCTGCTTCGCCAGCGCCTCCTTGGCGATCGAGGCGGCCTCGTCGTACCCGAGGTGGCGGTTGAGCGGGGTGACGATCGACGGCGACCCCTCCGCGTACGCCAGGCAGACCTCGGCGTCCGCGACCAGGCCGGCCACCAGGCGGTCGGCGAAGATCCGGCTGGACGCGGAGAGCAACTTGATCGATTCGAGCAGGTTGCGGCCCATCACCGGAAGCATCACGTTCAGCTCGAAGTCGCCCTGGCTGCCGGCGAACGCGACCGCCGCGTCGTTGCCGATCACCTGGGCGCAGACCTGCCGCACCGCCTCGGCGACCACCGGGTTCACCTTGCCCGGCATGATCGACGAGCCGGGCTGGAGGTCGGGGATGCGCAGCTCCCGCAGGCCCGCCCGGGGGCCGGAACCCATCCAGCGCACGTCGTTGGCGATCTTGTAGAGCCCGACCGCGACGGTACGCAACTGGCCGGACGTCTCGACCAACGCGTCCCGCGCCCCCTGCGCCTCGAAGTGGTTACGGGCCTCGGTCAACGGCAGCCCGGTCGAGGTGCGCAGCCTGTCGATCACCCTGCCGGCGAAACCCAGCGGGGTGTTGATGCCGGTGCCCACGGCGGTCCCGCCCAACGGCAGCTCGGCCAGCCGGGGCAGCGCCGACTCCAACCGCTCGACGCCGTAGCGGACCTGCGCGGCGTACCCGCCGAACTCCTGCCCCAGGGTGACCGGGGTGGCGTCCATCAGGTGGGTACGCCCCGCCTTGACCACCGTCTCGAACTCGGCCGCCTTCGCCTCCAACGCCTCCGCCAGGTGGCGCAGCGAGGGCAGCAGGTCCTCCACCACGAACTGGGTGGCGGCCAGGTGGATCGACGACGGGAAGACGTCGTTGCTGGACTGCGAGGCGTTCACGTCGTCGTTCGGGTGCACGTCCCGGCCCAGTTCCCGGGTGGCCAGGGTGGCGATCACCTCGTTGGTGTTCATGTTCGACGAGGTGCCCGAGCCGGTCTGGAACACGTCGATCGGGAACTGGTCGTCGTACCCGCCGTCGGCCACGTGCGCGGCGGCGGTGGCGATCGCCTCGGCGACGTCCGCGCCGATCACCCCCAGCTCACCGTTGACCAGGGCGGCGGCCCCCTTGATCTGGGCGAGTGCCTTGATCTGGGCCGGTTCGATGCCCCGGCCGGAGATCGGGAAGTTCTGCACCGCGCGCTGGGTCTGCGCCCGCCACAGCGCCTCGGCGGGCACCTCCACCTCGCCCATCGAGTCACGTTCGATCCGGTAGCCCGCTGCCTCTGGAGTCGTCACCCGTCCCATCCTGCCCCGCGATTCCCCTGCTCGCAGCGAGGCTCCGGAGAAACCAGCGGGCGCGCGGGCGGGGCGGGTGGGGGCGGGTGGGCAAGATCGCGCTCGGTCAGGGAAATAGTGGGGTCCCTCGCGGCCGGAGGCCACTCTTTCCAGGATCGAGCGCGATCTTCGGCCACATCCCGCAGCGCAGGATCGGGCGCGACTTCGGCCCACGTCCCTCAGCGGCGGCCCACGGTCAGCACCGGCTTGGTGACCTCGGCGAAGAAGTCGTCAGGGGTGCCATTGGTCCCACGGCGGTGGTGGGTGCGACATCACGGTCGGTCGGCCCGGGGTCGAGGGGTGCCGTCCGGCTGACCGGAAGAGCTGGACGCCGTGGTAGCCCACTCGCTGGCCAGGATGGCGTAGACGAGCTGGTCGGCCCACTCTCCTCGGAACAGATAGCTTCCGACGTGGTGCGCCTCCTGACGCATGCCGAGCCGGGCCATCAGACGAGCCGACGCAGCATTGCGACCGTGGCACCGGGCGTAGATCCGGTGCAGTCCGAACTCGGTGAACCCCCAGTCCAACAGCGCCGTGGCGGCCTCCGTAGCCAACCCGCGACCACCGTGGCCGGGATGGAAGACGTACCCGAGTTCAGCCGTGCGGTCGGTCCGGCTGCGCCAGACCAGTTCCACCGTGCCGACCACCCCGGCGTCGGTGACCACGGCCAACGTCAGGCAGTCCCCCTCGGCGCGGAGCGCGTCCTCGCCCGCCATGGCGATCACCGACGATCGCGATTCCTCGCGGGTACGCGGCCCGCTGAGCGTCCAGCGGAAGACCTCCGGTCGACGCTGCCAGGAGCACACGTCATCGAGATCGTCCAGCCTGACCGGACGCAGGGTGAGCCGCGCCGTACGAATCGGGTACGTCGGTCGAAACATCAAGCGATGTTAAGGCGTGTGCGTGGCGAACTGGCTCGTCAGCGGCGGCCTACGGTCAGCACCGGCTTGGTGACCTCGGCGAAGAAGTCGTTGCCCTTGTCGTCGACGACGATGAAGGCCGGGAAGTCCTCCACCTCGATCTTCCAGACCGCCTCCATGCCCAGCTCGGCGTACTCCAGCACCTCGACGTGCTTGATGCAGTCCTGGGCGAGCCGGGCCGCCGGGCCGCCGATCGAGCCGAGGTAGAACCCGCCGTGCTGCTGGCAGGAGCGGGTCACCTGGCCGGAGCGGTTGCCCTTGGCCAGCATCACCTGGGAGCCGCCGGCCGCCTGGAACTTCGCCACGTAGGCGTCCATCCGGCCGGCGGTGGTCGGGCCGAACGAGCCGGAGGCGTAGCCCTCGGGGGTCTTGGCCGGGCCGGCGTAGTAGACGGCGTGGTCGCGCAGATACTGCGGCATCGGCTCACCGGCGTCGAGCCGCTCGGCGATCTTGGCGTGGGCGATGTCCCGAGCCACCACCAGCGGGCCGGTCAGCGACAGCCGGGTCTTCACCGGGTACTTCGACAGCTCGGCCCGGATCTCGGCCATCGGGCGGTTGAGGTCGACGCGCACCACCTCGGAGGCGTCGAGGGTCTCGTCGGTGACGTCCGGCAGGAAACGCGCCGGGTCGGTCTCCAGACGCTCCAGCCACACCCCCGACGGGGTGATCTTGGCGACCGCCTGCCGGTCGGCCGAGCAGGACACCGCGATCGCCACCGGGCAGGACGCGCCGTGCCGGGGCAGCCGGACCACCCGCACGTCGTGGCAGAAGTACCGGCCGCCGAACTGCGCGCCGATGCCGAAGTTGCGGGTCAGCTCCAGCACCTCGGCCTCCAACTCCAGGTCCCGGAAGCCGTGCGCGCTCATCGAGCCGGAGGTGGGCAACGTGTCGAGGTACTTCGCCGAGGCGTACTTGGCGGTCTTGAGGGCGTACTCGGCGGAGGTGCCACCGATGACGACCGCGAGGTGGTACGGCGGGCAGGCCGAGGTGCCGATCAGCCGCAGCTTCTCCTCCAGGAACTGCATCATCCGCGTCGGATTCAACAGCGCCTTGGTCTCCTGGTAGAGGTAGGACTTGTTGGCCGAACCGCCGCCCTTGGCCATGAACAGGAACTTGTACGCGTCGGGGTGACCGTCCGGGTCCTCGGCGTACAGGTCGACCTGGGCGGGCAGGTTGCTGCCGGTGTTCCGTTCGTCCCACATGGTCAGCGGGGCGAGCTGCGAATACCGTAGATTCAGCCGCGTGTACGCCTGGTAGACCCCACGCGAGATCGCCTCGGCGTCGGAGCCGTCGGTGAGCACGTGCCGGCCCCGCTTGCCCATCACGATGGCGGTGCCGGTGTCCTGGCACATCGGCAGCACGCCACCGGCGGCGATGTTGGCGTTGCGCAGCAGGTCCAGCGCGACGAACCGGTCGTTCGGGGAGGCCGCCGGATCATCGATGATCGACCGGAGCTGGGCCAGGTGCGCCGGTCGCAGGTAGTGGGCGATGTCGTGCATCGCCTCGGCGGTCAGCGCGGTCAGCGCCGCCGGCTCCACGGTCAGGAAGCGGCGCCCCCCGGGCCCGTGGACGACGTCGACGCCCTCGTCGGTGACCAGGCGGTATTCGGTCTGATCCGGACCGGTCGGCAGCAAGGGGGCGTACGAGAACGCGGCGGCACTGCTCATGTCGGAAAAGCCTAGGGCAGACCGGTCGATCGGTGACACCCGCCGGGTGGGTCGTGGGACGCCGCTCTCACCCGTCGCCGTTGGCGCAGAGTTCCCGCTTCGGTCCGCAACTGTCCTCGACGTCGGGTACGCCACCGGTACGCCCCGGGCCGGGCCCGCCTTGACCGTCCGACCCGGCCGGTGGCGCGGCGGGTGGCGGCGCACCGGCACCCGCGCCGAACCGGACGTACCCGATCTCCCGCCCCTCGCCGACGACCATGCCGTTACGGCCGACCGCGAGCGCGTTGGCGCTGGTCCGCAACACCACCAGTTCCTTACCGGTACGCGGGTCCACGGCGACCAGCCGACTCGGCTTGTCGCCGGTCAGCACGGCCGCGTGCGGGGTGAGCGCCGCGCCCGCCTTCGCCCCGGCCGGCCGGGTCCAGCGGGCCTTGCCGGTGCCCAACTCCCGGGCGATGACCGAATCCTTGTCGGCGCTGCGCACCAGGGCGTACCGGTCGTCGACGGCGAGTAGCTTCTCCCCCTCGGCGTTCACCAGCAACACCCGGCCGTCATAGCCGTCGAGGACCGTCTCCCGCCCGTCGGGGCCCACCCCGATCAGCACGTTGCGGGCCCCCTGCGGGTCCTCCCGCTGCACACACCCGGCACTGTCGGCGGTGCGCAGGTTGAGCCCGGTGCGCCGCCACACCTCCTGCCCGGTGGCCGGGTCCCGGGCCGAGACGGCGTACTGGCAGCTGCCGTCGACCGACACTGCGGTGATCTTGAGCATCCGGCCGCCGACGACGGACAACCGCTCGTCGCGCCCCGGCTCGACGTTCTGCACCACCCGGCCGGTGGCGGTGTCCACCACGTGCACCCGGCCGTCCACCGGGAACCCGAGCAGCGGCGGCACCGCCTCCGGCCCGGCCACCCCCTCGTCGATCCGCAGCGCGGTGAACCGTCGGGTGCCGAGCAGGCCCGGGTTGTCGGCGAAGAGCCCGGTGCTGACCCCGGGCAGGAAGGCCGTCCACAGCGGGCTGTTACCGCGCGGGTCCCAGGCGCTCAGCGTGCAGTCGGTGGCGGCCACGCACCGGGCGTCCAGCAGCATGTTCCGGTACGTCCAGACGGCCACCGCGTCGCCGTCACGCCGACGTACCGCCCCGGTGGTGGGGTCGAGCAGCTCGTACCCCTTGACCAGGAGCTTGCCCACGGCGACGACGGCGTCGCGGTCGCCGCCGGCCACCGCCGACCAGTCCGCCTTGCGCTCCCACAGCGGGGCGCCGGTGGCGAGGCTGCGCACCTCGGTGCGGGTCCGTTGCTCGACGACGACGGTGTCGCCGACGATCGTGACGCTCTTCGGGGTGCCGCCGACCCGCTGCTGCCACAGCACGTCCGGTTCGGAGATCGGCTCGCTGCGGTCGACCCAGTCCCACACCCCGGGGAAGGGGTTCCACACTCCGGTGACGGCGAGCGCGATCACGATGACGAGCCCGAGCAGCAGCCCTCCCCGCACCCCGCCAAGGCCCTTCACACCGCACACCGTAGCGACGTTCACCTCCCCGCCCAGCCCCCGCGCCGGAGTGTCGCCCCGCTTTCTCCCCGGCACACCGGGTGCTCCCGGGCGCGGTGGCAACAAACCCGACAAACACCCCTGATGCCGGGCCGGGCCGGGCGGATCACCGGAGGATGCCGTGCCGGCTCCGCCCGGGGGAAGCGGCTACCGGCTCACTCCGGCAGATAGATCACGGGGAGTTCGTCGTGGCCGTAGCGGTCTTCACCGGTGAGGATCGAGGCGTCGTACGCGAAGCTCGCCATGACCGTGCTGGCGAGGTCTGCCCGACCGGTGTACGCCCGCCAGTAACTCAGCTCCTGCCAGGTACTCCCCTCGGTGGGCAGCACGACGCAGGCGTCGAGGGCGAGGAGACGGTGCAGGGCGGCGCGGTCCTTCGGGTCGTCGATGACGGCCAGGGCTTCGGCAGCGACGACAGCGGTGACCCCGAAGCGGTTGCGGTCCTCGATGACCTCGTGCAGTGGCTCGGCGACGTGCACCGAGCCGGCGACGTAGGCGAGCAGCGCCGACCGGTCGAGCAGGAGTCGTACCGGCCGGTCCTCGTCCCCGGTCACGCGACCGACTGCCGGCTGCCGCCTGCCGTCTCGTCGAGCAGGTGTTGGCGTACCCGGTCACGGACGGCCAGTCGCCGCTCACTCGGCCAGGCCGCGTCGACGGCAGCCCGCCGGGCGCGGGCCTCGGCCACCCCCTGCTCGGTGACCTCGATGCCCTGGTGTGCCAACTCGGCGGCCAACGCGTCCAACCGCATCCGGTCCCGGACCGCCTGCGTGACATACGCCGAGGCGTTGGGTTCCTGCTCCAGGCGTTCCGCGACGTCGGGCGGCACGGAGATCGACAGCTTCCTCACCTGACCGGTCATACCGAAACGATACCCGGGTGGCACCGTGCGGATGCACGACTCGCCGCCGGCTGGTCAGGAGCCGGCGGCGGACCGCAACAACGGCAGCGTGCGGTACGGGATCTGCTCGGCGAGCGCGATGATCGTGGAGGCCCGGCGGATCGCCTCGGACGAGACGATCTGGTCGATCACCCGTTGCAGGTCGGTGTTGGAGCGGGCCACGATCCGGCAGAGCAGGTCGCTCGCCCCGGTGATGGTGTGCGCCTCCAGCACCTCGGGGATCGCCGCCAGGTGCGCGGTGACCGTGTCGTGGCCGTGCCGCTGGCTGATCTCCAGCGTGACGAAACTGGTCACCGCGAACCCGATCGCCGCCGGGCGGATCTCCGGCCCGAACCCGCCGATCACCCCCCGGTCGACCAGCTTGTCCAGCCGGGCCTGCACGGTGCCCCGGGCCACCCCGAGCCGACGGGAGCACTCCAGCACCCCGATCCGGGGCTCGTCGGCGAGGAGCTGGACCAGCCTGCCGTCCAACGCGTCGAGCTGTACACCCTGACCAGCGTTCATGGCTGGACACCCTACCGATTGCGCAACCTGACCAGGGTAAAACGTGAGTGTTGCCCAGTGGACGGGCCCACCGCGATGCTGCCTGCAAGAGCTGACGGACCACCGGCCCACGACGCCGGCCGCAACCGAGGGAGGCCACCGTGACCCAGGCGATCGACCGACCCCAGTCGACCGAGGACATCGACGTCGACACGCTCGTCGGCGCAGTCGACCACGACATCACCCGTGACCCGTTCCCGGTCAAGGGCCTCGACCACGTGCACTTCCTGGTCGGCAACGCCAAGCAGGCCGCGCACTACTACTCCACCGCGTTCGGCATGACCTGCGTGGCCTACCGGGGGCCGGAGCAGGGCTACCGCGACCACGCCGAGTACGTGCTGACCAGCGGCTCGGCCCGGTTCGTGTTGACCGGCGCGGTGCGCCCCGACGCGGCCGGTGCCGAGCACGTCGCGAAGCACTCCGACGGGGTCAGTGACATCGCGCTGGAGGTGCCGGACGTCGACGCCGCGTACGCCCACGCGCTGACCCAGGGCGCCACCGGCCTGGTCGAGCCGCACGACGTGACCGACGCGTACGGCACCGTCCGGCTCGCCACCATCGCCGCGTACGGCGACACCCGGCACAGCCTGGTCGACAGGTCCCGCTACACCGGCCCGTTCCTGCCCGGCTTCGTGGCCCGGGGCCCGATCGTCGACCGGCAGCCGATGATCGCCGCCGGCCTCCAGCCGAAGCGCTTCTTCCAGGCCGTCGACCACGTGGTCGGCAACGTGGAGCTGGGCCGGATGGACGAGTGGGTGGAGTTCTACAAGCGGGTGATGGGCTTCTCCAACATGGCGGAGTTCATCGGCGACGACATCGCCACCGACTACTCGGCGCTGATGAGCAAGGTCGTCGCCAGCGGCACCCGGAAGGTCAAGTTCCCGCTCAACGAGCCGGCGGTGGCCCGCAAGAAGTCGCAGATCGACGAGTACCTGGAGTTCTACCAGGGCCCCGGCGCGCAGCACATCGCGGTCGCCACCAACGACATCCTGGCCAGCGTCGACGCGATGCGGGCGGCCGGCGTCGAGTTCCTCGACACCCCCGACTCGTACTACGACGACCCGGAGCTGCGGGCCCGGATCGGCAACGTGCGGGTGCCGATCGAGCAGCTGAAGTCCCGCAAGATCCTGGTCGACCGGGACGAGGACGGCTACCTGCTCCAGATCTTCACCAAGCCCGTGCAGGACCGCCCGACGGTCTTCTTCGAGCTGATCGAGCGGCACGGCTCGCTCGGTTTCGGCAAGGGCAACTTCAAGGCGCTGTTCGAAGCCATCGAGCGCGAGCAGGAAGCGCGCGGCAATTTGTAACACTGTCTCGCGTGACGCAACCTCCGAGCTACCCGACACCGCCGGCCGGTGGGCCTGGGCCCGCCGCCGGCGGCTTCGCCCCGCCCGCCGGCCCACACCCGCAGGGGTACGCCGTGCCGCCGCAACCCGGCCCCTACGCCGCCCGCCCCGGCGGGTATCCGCAGCCCGGCCCGTACGCCGGGATGCCCGGTTACCCGCCGCCGGGACCCGGCACGCCGCCGCCCGGTTTCCCCGGGATGTCGCCGCGTGGGCTGCCGCTGGCCAGCTTCGGTGACCGGCTGCTCGCCCTGCTGATCGACGGGCTGGTGCTCGGGGCGGCCAGCATGGTCTTCATCGTGCCGGCCTTCATCGTCTTCTTCCGGATGGTCCTGCCCGACCTGACCACCACGGCAGACGGCACGCCGACCTCCGACCCGTTCACCAACTTCCTGATTCCGATGCTGGTGTTGCAGGGCGTGATCTTCGTGGTGGCGTTCGCCATGAGCTACGTCTACCAGGTCGAGATGATGTTCAAGACCGGGCAGACCATCGGCAAGCGGGTGATGAAGATCCAGGTGGTGCCACTCGACCCGGCCGCCACGCTGACCCGTACGGCCGCGGCCAAGCGGTGGGCCGCCTACCAGATCGGCGGGGCGATCATTCCCTTCTTCAGCTACCTCGACGGGCTGTGGCAGCTCTGGGACAAGCCGTGGCAGCAGTGCCTCCACGACAAGTTCGCCGGCACCATCGTCGTTAAGGTTGCCGGGTGAGCGAGCAGAGCGACCGTACCGGACAGCGCAGGGCGAAACCGTGAGCGTGCAGCCAGGGTGGTACGTCGACCCGGCCGAGCCGACCACCCGACGGTGGTGGGACGGTGAGGGCTGGATCGGTGCCCCGATCCCGGTCGACGCCACCCCGCCGGACGGCCCGCCACCGCCCGAGCCGGAGCCCGCCGCCGAGCCGCCCGCCCCGACCTCCCCCGCCGACGCCCCGCCGACGGCCGGCCGGCACCCGTCGGCCCCGGCCGCTCCCGGCACCCCACCGGGCACCCCCGGCCCGCCCTGGACCGGGCAACCCACCGCCGGCCAACCCTGGACCGGGCAACCGGGAGCGGGCCAGCCCGGACACCCGTGGGCCGGGCAGCCGGGGAGTCACGGGGCCGGGCAGCCGGAGGGTCACGGGGCCGGGCAGCCCGGCGGGCCGCCGCCCGGCTGGCCGTACCCGACCTGGCCGGGGCGTCCGCCGGAGCCACGCCCGCACGGTGTGCCGCTGGCCGGCTACGGTGCCCGGCTGCTCGCCCGGCTGATCGACTTCGGGGTCGTCTTCGGGCTCAACGCGGTGGTCAACGGCTGGTTCGTCTGGCGGTACTTCGAGGAGACCGCGCCCTACCTGCGGGAGGCGGTCCGGCGGGCGATGGCCGGCGACTCCTCCCGGGACGGGCTGCCCGCCATCGGTGAGCAGGCCGGCGGCCTCCAGATCGCCATCCTGGTCATCGCGACCGCGCTCTGGTTCGCCTACGAGGTGCCGACGATGGCCTCCGGTGGGCAGACCCTGGGCAAGCGGCTGCTGCGCATCCGGGCCGTGCCGGTCGACGCCGACCAGCCGCTCGGCTTCGGTCGGGCCACCCGGCGGTGGAGCACCATGGGCATGCCCACCCTGCTCTGGTTCTGCTGCGGCTTCGGTCTGCTGCTCCAGTTCGTCGACGCGGTATCCGCGCTGTTCGACCACCCGCTGCGTCAGGCGCTGCACGACAAGCGGGCCCAGACCGTCGTGGTGCAGGTGCCGCGCGCCGACCACCCCGACACCCCCACCGACGACACCGCCACCGACCGCACCGACCCCGAGCCCCCGGGAGACACCCCATGACCGACACCGGACGTCACCAGCCCCCGCTGCGGCTGACCCGCGCCGACCTGGACGCCCTGCCGACCTACGTCCCCGGGCGCAGCCCCGCCGACCTGGCCCGCGAGCTGGGGCTGGCCGAGGCGATCAAACTCGCCAGCAACGAGGTGCCGTACGGGCCGCTGCCCGGGGTGGTCGAGGCGGTCACCGAGGCGGTCACCGGTTCGCACCGCTACCCGGACATGGGCGTGGTGGCGCTACGCACCGCACTCGCCGAGCGGTACGGCGTGGACCCCGACCGGATCGCCACCGGCTGCGGGTCGGTGGCGCTGGCCGAGCACCTGGTCCGGGCCACCTGCCTGCCCGGTGACGAACTGCTCTACTCGTGGCGCTCGTTCGAGGCGTACCCGATCATCGCGGCGACCAGCGGCGCGAGCAGCGTGCGGGTGCCCAATGACGCCGGCCACGGGCACGACCTGGCGGCGATGGCCGCGGCGGTGACCGACCGGACCCGGATGGTGCTGGTCTGCAACCCGAACAACCCCACCGGTACGGCGGTGCGCAAGCCGGAGCTGGACCGGTTCCTCGACGCCGTGGGCGACGACGTGCTGGTCGTCATCGACGAGGCGTACCGGGAGTTCGTCACCGACCCGGCGGTGCCGGACGGCCTCACCTACCTGGACCGGCCCAACGTGGTGGTGCTGCGCACCCTGTCCAAGGCGTGGGGGCTGGCCGGACTGCGGATCGGGTGGTTGGTCGGCGCCCCCGAGGTGGCCGCCGCCGTGCGCAAGGTGGTCACCCCGTTCTCCACCAGCACCGCCGCCCAGGCGGGCGCACTGGCCGCGCTGGCCCAGGCCGACGAGGTCGAACGACGCTGCGCGCTGGTCGTCACCGAGCGGGACCGGGTCACCGAGGCGCTGCGCAAGTTCGTCCCCGACGTGCCGTCCAGCCAGGCCAACTTCGTCTGGTTGCCGCTGGGTGAGCGGGCCGTGGCGTTCGGCCGGGCATGCGAGGCCCGTGGCGTGATCGTCCGGCCGTTCGCCGGGGACGGGGTGCGGGTCACCATCGGCACCCCGGCCGAGAACGACGCCTTCCTGGCCGCCGCGGAGGCCGCCCTGTCCTGAGTTCGCCGGGGCGCGGCGCGGGGCGGTCCCGCCGGGCCTCGCAGTCAGGTCAGGGCCCGCCGGGGCCGGGGTCAGGTCGCGGCGAGCACCACCGGCTCGGCCGTCAGGAAGTACGCCTGGTCGTCGTCGTCCGGGTCGGCGCGCTCCCGCAGCCGCTCCACCGCGACGTAGCCGCCGGCCGCGTACGCCCGGCCGGGTTTCCAGCCGATGCCGTCCCGGCCGGGGGTCATCGGGAACCGGGAACGCTGGGCGCCGGTGACCGGGTCGAGGGTGACCAGTTCCCGGCGTTCGGTCAGCACGTAGAGCCGACCGGCCTCGGTGGCGAGGACGGTCACCGGGCCCAGGTCACCACGCTGCCAGCGGCCCTTGCCGCTGCGCGCCTCCCAGCCCTTGAGCACCCCGCCGTCGTCGCCGACGGCCAGCTCACCGACCAGGGTGGTGCCGGCGGCGTCCAGGGCGGGGGCGGCCATCGGCGCACCCGGGCCGACCTGCCAGCCCCGACCGCCGGAGCCGCCGTCGGTGCGCAGTGCCCGACACTGCGACCGGGGGGTGAGGCAGCCGACCGGGGTGACGGTGAACCGGTCGGGGGCGTCCGGCGGTCGCCAGCGGGTGGTGACCGTGCCGGTGGACACGTCCCGGAACTCGACCGTCGTCGGGCCGGCGCAGGAGTCGACGGAGAAGACCTGCCCGGCGGCGGTGGTGCCCAGGTCGGTGCGGCAGTCCCGGTCGCCGTCGACCCGCCAGAGCACGCGCCCGTCGGCGAGGTCGTAGCCGCGCAGGCCACCGACCCCGGAGACCACCAGGACCGTCCGGCCGGCCGGGGCGGGGGCGACGGAGATGCCGCGCGGGTCCCAGACGGTGGCCGCCCCGGTGCGCCGGGCGGGTGGGGTGTCGGCCGGCGTCGGCCCGTCGGCCCGCCAGGCGACCCGGCCGGTCAACGCGTCCAGGGCCACCAGCTGCCCGTCCGACCAGTGGCTGAGCACCGTCGTGCCGGCCGCCAGCATCCCGTCGAGGGTGGCCGGCCAGCGGCGGTACGACCAGAACGGGGTGACCCGGTTGCGGCCGTCGGCCGGCTGGTCGGCGTAGAGCTGACGCTCGGCGGCGTAGACCCGCAGCCGTCCCGCCACCACCAGCGGCGCGGCCGGCAGCCGACCCACCACCCCGATCGCGGGGGTGCCGGCGGGCGGCGGTGCGCCCCGGGCGGGCGTGACGACCTCGGCGGGGGCGAGTACCCGGTAGCCGATGCCGGCGACCGCCGCGAGGGTGAGCAGCGTGGTGGCCGCGACCACGAGTCGCCGCCGTCCCTTCGGGAATCCCATGCCCACCTCCGCCCGGCACCCTACCCAGGCGTCCCCCCTCGGGACCGGTCAGGTCGCGTCGCGTCGCGCGAAGGATTCCGCCGACCGGCTCCGGTGCGGCACCACCCGCCCCCGGCCTGCGGACGGCGCGGGACGCGCCACGCGGGGCGGGCCGGAGCGGGGTCAGGCGGCGGTGGCCCGGCCGGTGCTGTGCACGGTGGCGGCCAGTGCGGTCAGGTCACGCCGGATCGCGCCCTCCACGGTGCGGGCCGCCAGACCGCCGAAGAGCAACGCCATCATCCGACCGTACGGGGCGGTCGGCACCGCCCGGTGCTCGACGGTGACGGCGGTGCATGCGCGGCGACGGCGCTGGACGGCGCGCAGGGTCCAGGTAATCCGGTAGTCCACCCCGATGCCGGGGGAGCTGAGCACCAGCCGGTGCGGTGGCTCGGCGGCCAGCACGAGGAACTCCTCCGCCTGGTCGCCGCCGTCCGGCCGGGTGCGGGTCTCCCGCCACGCGGTCCCCGGGCCGAACGGGCCCGGGGTGAGCGGCTCGACGGCGCTGACCGTGCAGAGCCAGTCGACGCGGACCGGCAGGTCGCTCAGGAGCGCCCACACGTCGACGACCGGCGCCTCAATGAAATCGGTGACCGCAACCGTCGACATGACACCTCCCGTGTCGTCCACCGTACGGCGGGTGAGCGGCCAACGGGGGGCCGGACGGTGAAATTTCCGTCACCGGTGCCCCGGCGGGGCACCGGTGACGGGTCGGTCAGGGCCGCAACAGCCCCGCCCGGACGGCGTCGACGAACGCCGTCCAGCCCGGGGGGCCGATGACCAGGGCCGGGCCCGACGGGTCCTTGGAGTCGCGTACCCCGACCACTGCTCGGGTACGGACGAGATTGTCCGCCACCTCCACGCAGAGCCCCTGGTCGTTCGAGCGGCTGCTGGTGCGCCACACTGCGCCGACGAGATCGTTCATGCTCCTACCTCCTGTCCGCTGGGACGTTTCACGCCGACGCACCCGCGCCGCCGCCGGGGGCGGGCGGCGCGGGGTGTGCCGACGGAATCCGGTGGAACAAACGCGGCAGGAGACGCCGAAGATCGGACAGCCGGTGCGACCGGCGCGACCCGGTGCCGGGCGGCCGGTCGGTGCCCGGCGGTCCCGACCCGGACCGGGGCTCAGTGGGCGGGCAGGATCTGCCCGGTGACCTCGCCGAGGGCGATGGTGGTGCCGTCCGGCCCGGGGGCGGTGGCCCGCAGGGTGACGGTGTCGCCGTCGGCGAGGAAGGTGCGGGTCTCCCCGCCGACGCTGACCGGTTCGGCCCCACCCCAGGTCAGTTCCAGGAACGAGCCGACCTGCCCGCGCCGGGGGCCGGAGACGGTGCCCGAGGCGTACAGGTCGCCGGTCCGCAGGGACGCGCCGTTGACGGTCAGGTGGGCCAACTGCTGGGCGGGCGTCCAGTACATCCCGGCGAACGGTGGCTCGGTGACCCGCTCGCCGTTCCACTCGACCGCGAGTCGCAGGTCGAGGCCCAGGTGCGGGGTCTGCCGCAGGTAGTCCTGCACCGGCGGGTCCTGCTGCGGTGCGGGCACGAACGCGTCGGCCAGGGCGTCCAGCGGGGTCACCCAGGCGGAGACGGAGGTGGCGAAGGACTTGCCGAGGAACGGCCCGAGCGGCTGGTACTCCCACGCCTGGATGTCCCGGGCCGACCAGTCGTTGACCAGCACCACCCCGAAGACGTGCTCGGCGAAGTCGCCGGTGGGCACCCGGTCACCGAGCGCGCTCGGTACGCCGACCACGAAGCCCACCTCGGCCTCGATGTCGAGGCGTACCGACGGGCCGACGGTGGGGCCCTCGCCGGTGGCGCGCTGCCCCGACGGGCGGACGACCGGGGTGCCGGAGACCACCACCGTGCCGGCCCGGCCGTGGTAGCCGATCGGCAGGTGTTTCCAGTTCGGCAGCAGCGGCGGCTGGCCGGGGCGGAAGATCTGCCCGACGTTGCCGGCGTGGTGCTCCGAGGAGTAGAAGTCGACGTAGTCGGCCACCTCGAACGGCAACAGCAGCTCGACGGCGTCCAGCGGCACCAGCAGCGGCTCGACGGCCGGCCGGTGCGCCGGGTCGGTGAGCAGTTCGACGAGGCGCTGCCGGACCGAGGTCCACTGCGGGCGGCCGAGCGCCATGAAGGCGTTGAGGGTGGGCCGGCGCAACGCCCCGGCGGCGAGGACCAGCCCGGCGTCCTCCGCCGCCGCCAGGTCGAACACCACGTCGGCGACGCGTACGCCGATCCTGGGCGGCTGCCCGTCGTGCCGGAACACCCCGTACGGCAGGTTGGTCACGCCGTACGGCGAGCCGTCCGCGCCCGTCACCCAGCTCATCGGTCGAATCCCCCGTTCACCAGCCCCAGCCGGATCAGATCGGTCAGTGGTTCCCGGACGCTGCACGAGCCGAACCCGACCCACAGCGGGCGGTCGGCGTCACGGGCCGCGCGGGCCGGCTCGACCAGCCGCACCGCGTCGGTGTCGGCGAGCAGCGCGGCGACGACGTCCACCTCGGCGTCGGCAGCGGCGGCGAGGGTGGCGGCCAGCACGTTACCGAAGCCGTGGTGGGTGAAGCCGGTCTCCGGGTCGAGGTGGCGCACCGCGTGGTGCAGCCCGGCGGTCAGCTTGAACGGCAGGTCCCGGTCCCGGCAGGCGCAGATCACCGCGGCCAGTTCGACGGGGGTGGGGAAGAGTTCGGCGGCCAACCCACCGGTGCGGAACTTCGCGGCGATCGGCACGCCGGCCGCGCGGGCCTCGGCGAGGGTGTCCAGCGCGGCGCTGAGGCCGAAGGTCAGCGGCAGCTCGGCGTACCAGGCGACGGCCGGCCCTTCGGAGCGGGCCGGCTCCCGGTCGGGGTGGTCCCCGGCGATCCGGAGTAGCTCGGTCACGCCGGGCTGCGGGTCCTCGCCACGTCGGGCGACCGCCACCTCGACCTGCCGGACCACGAGGCCACCGGCGGCGAGGCGGGTCAGCGCGGCGGGCAGCCTGGCGATTCCGGTGTCACCGATCAGCCCGACCTCGAAGCCCGCGGCCTGGTCGGTCTGGCCGGTCAGGTCGGTCAGCGTGTCGGCGGCGGAGGCGGGCACCAGCAGCGGGCCGACCAGGTCGGCGTACCAGGAGGCGCGGTGCTCGTGGTGTGCGGTGACCGCGTCGGGCAGCGACGCGCTGCCGGGCGGGAAGACGGCGGCGTCGTCGACGAGTCCGGCGAGGAGGCGGGGGACCTGCGTTGACACGAGACAAGAATCTACGGGACGCTGTCAAGGAGCGGACAGCAACGTCCGGTTATCGGACGCCGCCGGCCGAATATCGGGACAATACGGGAGGCGACATGCCGTACTACCGCAGCGTCGGCGAGGTGCCCCGTAAGCGGCACACCCAGTTCCGCCAGCCCGACGGCACCCTCTACACCGAGGAACTGATGGGCCAGGAGGGCTTCTCCGCCGACTCGTCCCTGCTCTACCACCGGCACCCGCCGACCGCGATCGTCGCCGCCGAGGCGTTCACCCCGCCCGGGTACACCCGGCTGCCCAACCACCCGCTCAAGCCGCGCCACCTGCAGACCCACAAGCTCGACGGCGCGGGGGCCGACCCGGTGCTCGGCCGGCGTCACCTGCTCGCCAACGACGACGTCCGGATCGGGTACGCGCTGGCCGACCGGCCGTCCCCGCTCTACCGCAACGCCACCGGCGACGAGTGCCTCTACGTCGAGGCGGGCACCCTGCGGTTGGAGTCCACCTTCGGCGCGCTCGACCTGGTCGCCGGCGACTACGTGGTCATCCCCACCTCGACGGTCCACCGGCTGGTCCCCACCGGCGACACCCCGGTCCGGCTGCTGACCATCGAGGCCACCGGACACATCGGCCCACCCAAGCGCTACCTGTCGGTACGCGGCCAGTTCCTCGAACACTCCCCCTACTGCGAGCGGGACGTCCGGGGGCCGGACGCGCCCCTGCTGGTCGACGACACCGACGTGGAGGTGCTGGTCCGCCACCGGGCC
Source organism: Micromonospora sp. NPDC049081 (assembly GCF_040648835.1). Lineage (NCBI taxonomy): Bacteria > Bacillati > Actinomycetota > Actinomycetes > Micromonosporales > Micromonosporaceae > Micromonospora > Micromonospora sp. NPDC049081. The sequence goes on from NZ_JBEZEK010000015.1 coordinate 37,818, forward strand.
CGGACGGCCACCGGCACCGCCTGGACCCGACACGTCTACGCCCACCACCCGTTCGACGTGGTCGGCTGGGACGGCCACCAGTACCCGTGGGCGTTCTCCATCCACGACTTCGAGCCGATCACCGGCCGCCTCCACCAGCCGCCGCCGGTGCACCAGACCTTCCAGGGCCCCAACTTCGTGATCTGCTCGTTCGTGCCCCGCAAGGTCGACTACCACCCGGATGCGATCCCGGTGCCCTACCACCACCACAACGTCGACTCCGACGAGATGCTCTTCTACACCGGCGGCAACTACGAGGCCCGGCGCGGCTCCGGCATCGGGCAGGGCTCGATCTCGCTGCACCCGTCCGGCTTCACCCACGGCCCGCAGCCCGGCGCGGCGGAACGCTCGATCGGCGTCGACTTCTTCGACGAACTGGCCGTCATGGTCGACACCTTCCGCCCCCTCGACCTCTGCGACGCCGCCGTCGAGTGCGAGGACCCGGGCTACGCCTGGACCTGGAACCGCCAGCCCTGACCCGCCGGGTACCGCGATCAGGCACCGCTGAGCAGCGACCTTCCCGGCGCGTCGGGTCGCCCAGCCGTCGCCGGTCGGAGGTGGGGCGCGAGGCTAGGCGACGCCCGCACGGGTGGCGGCGATCAGCGTCGCCGGCACCGCGAGGGCGATCGCGAGCACCAGCGGCCACGGGCTGCCCACCAGGGCGAACAGCAGGAGCAGGGCCGGCCCGGCCGGGACGGCGTACACGGCGAACGCCAACGCGCGGTCCTCGCGGCGCAGCGCCGGCAGGACCACCCGACCCAGCTCGGGCACCCGCCGGGACAGCTGCCAGGCCAGCAGCGCGCCACCGGCCGCCGCCAGCACCGCCACCACCCGGCTCGCCCCCGCCCCGCCGGCGGCCAGGAACGCGAGCAGCAGGCTGGCGACCAGCGACCAGCCGCTGCCGACCAGGACGAGCCGGCGCAGCCCGGTCCACAGCGGCAGCTTCTCCGCCCGCGCCGGCTGCACCGGCGCCAACGCGGCCACCTGCTCCAACGCCAGCACCCAGCGCCGCCGCTCCAACCGCAGCACCCCCGGGTCGTGCCGCGCCTCGGCCAGCTCCGGATCGAGCCGCAACGCCTCCCGGTAGGCCCGCTCGGCCAGGTCGAACAACTCCAGCCGGCCGGCGACCAGGGCCAGCACCAGGTGCGCCTGCGGCTCGTCGGGGGCCAGCTCCACCCCACGCCAGGCCGCGTTCAGCGCCGGCTGGCCGTTGCGCGCCTCGGCCAGGATCGCCGCCGCGCTCCGCTGGGCGTACGCGTCGGTCGGCCCGGCCGCCAGGATCCGATCGGCGGTACGCGCCGACTCGACGTACTCCCCCAGGTCGGCGAGGGCGATCGCCCGGACGACCAGTGCGGCGGTCGGCACCCTCGCCGGGGCCTCCCCCGACGGGCCGGATTCGCCGGCCGGGCCGGGTACAGCGGCCGGGCCGGGGAAGGAGGGTGCCCCCGGCTGGTCGGAGCCGAGCGGCGGTGCGGGCCGGTCCGGCGACGATCCGGTCGGTTCGGGCAACGTCGGAGGGCCCGCCTGTCCCGGCGCCGCCCATGATCCGGTAGGGCCCGCCGGCACCGGCCCACCCGACCGGTCAGCCGGGCCCGGGGACACAGCCGGGCCCGGGGACACAGCCGGGCCCGGGGACACAGCCGGGCCTGGAGACACGGGCGGGCCCGGGGGCACAGCCGTACCAGGCGGCACAGCCGGGCCCGGGGGCACCGGCGGGTGCGGCGGTCCGGGGAACGGTGGGGTGTCGGGGCGGGGTGGGGCGATCGCCGCGTCGGCGGCGGCGAGCGCCTCGCCGGGGCGGCCAGCGGCGAGGTGCAGCCGGGCCAGCAGCGTCAGCGCGGCCGGGTCGGCGGGGGCCAGGACGAGCGCGAAGCCCAACTCCTCGGTGGCCTCGTCGTGGCGGCCCAACTCGGCGAGGAGCTGGGCCCGCTGCCGGTAGCCGTCGAGGGGCGACTCGTCGTCGGTCATCGTGGCCCTACCCGGCCGCCGCGTCATAGACCAGGGCCACCGCGATACCGGCGAGGCCCTCGCCGCGCCCGGTGAAACCGAGGCCGTCGCTGGTGGCGGCGGTGACGGTGACCGGTGCGCCGACCGCTGCGGAGAGCACCCGCTGCGCCTCGTCGCGCCGTGGCCCGATCCGGGGCCGGTTGCCGACGACCTGCACCGAGACGTTGCCGATCGCGTACCCGGCGGCGCGGACCCGACGGGCGGACTCGGTGAGCAGCGCCACCCCGGAGGCGGCGGCCCACTCCGGCTCGGCCACCCCGAAGTTCGCCCCGAGGTCACCGAGCCCGGCGGCGGAGAGCAGCGCGTTGCAGGCGGCGTGCGCGACCACGTCGGCGTCGGAGTGCCCGGCCAGGCCGTCCTCACCGGGCCAGTGCAGGCCGGCCAGCCAGCACGGCCGGCCGGCGGCGAAGGCGTGGATGTCGGTGCCGACGGCGACCCGGGGAACGATCATGGATCGAGGGTACGCGTCAGTGGCCGGCGGCCAGCAGGTGCTCGGCCAGGGTCAGGTCGAACGGGCGGGTGACTTTCAGCGCGTACTCCGAGCCGGGGACGCAGAACACCGGTACGCCCTGCTGCTCGACCAGTCCGGCGTCGTCGGTGAGCGGGTCACCGGCGGCGGCGTGTGCGGCGGCGAGCACCTCCCGGCGGAACCCCTGCGGGGTCTGCACGGCCCGCAGGGCGGACCTGTCGACGGTGGCGAGGACGACGCCAGCAGCGTCCACCTGCTTGATCGTGTCGCTGACGGGGAGGACCGGGATCACCGCGTCGTGCCCGGCCCGGACTGCTGCCGCCACCGCCTCGACGAGCGCGGGTGGGGTGAGCGCCCGCGCCGCATCGTGCACCAGCACGATGTCGGGGCTGGACGGCACCGCCGCCAGTGCGTTCGCCACCGACGCCTGGCGTTCGGCACCGCCCGCCACCACCAGGACCGGGGCGACCGGGGTCAGCAACTGCCGGACGGCGTCGACCTCGGTGGCCGGCGCGGCGACGACGACGGTGTGCACCGACGGGGCGGCGGCGATCCGGCGTACCACGTGCACCAACAGGGGTTCACCGCCGAGGAGCCGGAGCGCCTTGGGACCGCCCGGACCGAGGCGTACCCCGGCACCGGCCGCAGGAACGAGGACCGCGACGTCACCGCGCGGATTGGGCTGCGCGGTCACGTCGCGGTCCTCGGGAATTCTTCGCTGCGGGGTGGGTACGACGATGCGGTCGGATCAGGCCTCGGTGAGGACCTTGTCGAGCAGCGTCTCCGCCTCGTCCTTGGTGCTCTTCTCGGCCAGCGCGACCTCGCCGACGAGAATGTCGCGGGCCTTGGCGAGCATGCGCTTCTCACCCGCGGAAAGGCCCCGCTCCCGCTCCCGACGCCACAGGTCGCGGACGACCTCGGCGACCTTCAGCGGGTTGCCGGAGGCCAGCTTTTCCAGATTCGCCTTGTAACGCCGCGACCAGTTGGTCGGCTCTTCGGTGTGCGGTGCACGGAGCACGTCGAAGACCTTTCCCAGGCCCTCTTCGCCGACCACCTCGCGCACACCCACGATCTCGGCGTTCTCGGCGGGCACCCGGACCGTCAGGTCACCCTGTGCGACCCTGAGGACCAGGTATTCCCTGGGCTCACCCTTGATGACCCGAGTCTCGATTGCCTCGATGAGTGCGGCCCCGTGGTGGGGGTAAACAACGGTCTCGCCGACGCTGAAAACCATAGGTTCGAAACCCCTTTCGCTGTGTCTAGGGTAACACGCTCAGGCACCAATGTCCCGCTGCCGTCCTGACCGTTGGCGCAGCTCAGGGGCCCTGTGAGAGGTGTTGCTTCGGCTTGACAGGCGGCCAAACCAGTGGTTCAAACACGCTCCGTGAGCAGCGGATGACAACCCGGTACGGGTGATCGGAGCGTGGATTTCTCGGGCTATGCGCTCTTCCCATGGTAGCCCGCGGGCGTCCGGACCGCCCAGGTCTAGCGGCAGGAGGGTCCGTGCGGGACGCTGGAGGGGTACCGCACACCGCTCGCCGCACCGCTTACCGGGGGGTCCGATGGGCAAGCCCGACGCCGAGGGACAGGGTCCGTCCGAGGAACTGCCCGACCTGCCGCCGGAGTGGGGCCGGGTGGTCGTGCCGGACGACGCGTCGGCGCTGGCCGAGGAGGCCGCCCAGCTCCGTCGCGAGCTGCGCCGACGCACCTCGGCCACCCGGTGGCGACGCCGGCTGGGGCTGACCGCCCGCCCCGACGGCCGGCCACCGCTCGGGCTGCCCCTGCTGTTGCTGCTGGTGGCGGTGCTCGCCACCAGCGTCGGCCTGGTCACCGTCACCTGGCCCCGGTCGTCGCGGGGCACCGACCGCCCGACCGTCCTGCCGCAGTCGGCCACCCCGGCACCCCTGTTCGGGCGGTCGCTGCCCGCGCTGGACCTGGTCGACGTCGACCAGACACCGGTGCCGCTGCGCGGCCTGCTGCCCGCGATGATCGTTCTGGTGGACGGCTGCGCGTGTGCCGCGCAGGTGGCCGCCGCCGCCAGCGCGGCACCCGACGGCGTGCAGGTGGTCACCGTCGCCGGCGGACGTGAGGTGACGCCCGCCCCGCCGGTCGGCGGCCCGGTCCGCGCCCTCGCCGACCCCGCCGGGGAACTACGCGCCGCGCTGCACCTGACCGCCCGGCCCGACACCGCCCCGGCCCTGCTGGTGGACCGGGCCGGCACGGTGGTCCGGGTGCTGCCCGAGCTGGGTGCCGCCGCCGACTACCGGAACGACCTGGTCCGGCTCGCCGGCTGACCCGGGGCCGCCCGCCCAGGACGCAGGGCCGCCCAGGACCCGGGGGCGCCCGGAACCCGGGGGCGCTGCCGGCGGCACGTCGACCGGCCCGCTCAGGGCAGCGCGACGACCTGCGCCTCCAACTCGACCGAGCCGGGGCCCACCGCCGAGAACTCCAACCGGGTGCCACCCAGCGGGCCGGTCAGCTCCCAGGCGACCAGCTCGCCGTCGCAGTCCGCCTGCCGGCGCTGCGGCGGATCGTCGTGCAGCACCGAGACCAGCAGCGTCCCGTCGCCCGAGCAGCGGTACTGGAACAGGTGCCGTGCGCCGTCGGGGGCCGACTCCCGCAGGACCGGCGCCCGGCCGGACACCAGGGTCATCCGCTCCCGCCACATGGTGTCGGTGAACGTCGGCAGCCCCACGTCCGGGTCACCGGAGGAGCCGGGCAGCTCGGTCGAGCCCAGCACCCGCCCGGTGCGGCTGTCGAGCACTACCACCCGCCGGGTGGCCTCCGCGAGGGCCGACGGTGCCGGGGACACCGTCTCCGCCGACCCGACCGGGTCGACCGCAGGGGCGGCGGCCGACCACCACCAGCCGCCCCCGACCAGGGCGAACAGGGCCGCGCCGGCCAGCACCGCACCGCGCAGCCGATCACTGCCGCCCCTCTCGACCCCCACCCGGCGAGGGTAACCAGGAGCCGACGACGACGCTTGGCGCAGCGCCGATCGCACCCTCCCCGACCAGGTCATCTGCCCACCCGCCGGCCCCCGGGCCAGCCGTCCGCCGGCCCGGGGTGCCGGACCCGCAGGCTCGCCACGGCGGCACCGGCCCGCTCCGGCCACCCCGGGGCCGGGGTTCCGGACCGGGGCGCGGCACAGGGCCGGCGGTCAGGTCAGGGTCGGCGTTCGAGGAGGGCGGCGTAGAGGGTCAGCCCCGGGCCGAAGGCGAGCAGCACGACCCACCGGGGCGGCACCGCCGCCCGCAACAGCCGGTCCAGGATCAGCAACACCGTCGGCGACGAGCAGTTGCCGTGCTCGTCGAGGACCGCCCGGGAGGCCGCCAGCGCGTCGGCGGGCAGGGTCAGTTCCCGCTCCACCACGTTGAGGATGCGCGGCCCGCCCGGGTGCACCGCCCAGCCGTCCACCTCGGCGATCGTCGTGCCGTGCCGGGTCAGCAGACCGTCCACCAGCCCCCGGACGTGCGCCGAGAGCACCTGCGGCACCTTCGGCGACAGGCCCATCCGGAAACCGGTGTCGGTGACGTCCCAGGTCATGTGGTCGGCCGTCGAGGTGTCGGTGACCGAGGCGACCTCGCGCAGCGCGTATCCCCGGTCGGTGGTTTCGGTCCCCGGGACCAGCACGGTGGCCACCGCGGCGTCGGAGAACAGGGCGTGCGAGACGATCTGCTGGGTGTCCATCCGGGCCGACGCCGGCTGGATGTGCAGGCTGGTCAGCTCGGCACAGAGCAGCAGCGCCGGCCGGCCCCGCGCGGTGACGAAGTCGCCCGCCGCACCCAACCCGGGCAGGGCCGCGTAACAGCCCATGTGCCCGACGAACATCCGCTGGGTCTCCGCAGCCATGCCGAGGTCACGGGCGAGGAGGATGTCCAGCCCGGGGGTGGCGTAACCGGTGCAGGAGCAGACCACGAACAGCCCGAGGTCGCCCGCCGCGAGGCCGGCGTCGGTCAACGCCCGGCCGATCGCCTCCTTGCCCAACGGCAGCGCCTCCACCTGGTAGCGCCGCATCCGCCGGTCGGTCGGCCAGTCGGAGACGTCCTCCAGCAACGGGTTCACCGCCGCCTGCCGGTGCGACACCCCCGAGTTGGCGAAGATCCGCTCGGCCAGGGCCCGGGTGGGACCCGAGAAGTGCGCCGCGAAGTAGCCAGCCCAGAGTTCGTCCTGCCGGGCGCCGGGCGGATGTGCCGCCCCCAGCCCCGCGATCAACGGCACGGCCATCTGTCCCCACCTCTCGTCCACACTGCCCGTCCGGCGGCCACGCCGACCTCCGTCACCCTCACCAACGAGGGGCAGTTCCGTCGCGGTCCGGGTCACCCCCGAGCACCGCCACCCCGAGCCAGTCGGCGCACACGTCCGACGTCGCCGGATGCAGCGAGCCGCAGCGGGCGTCCCGGTAGAGGCGTTCCAGCGGGTGGCCCCGCCGGGTGGCCGAGGTGCCGGCCGCCTCCAGCATGGACGCCGCCACCTCCGCCGCCGTGGTACCGGCGAGCAGCTTGGCCCGCCACACCCACCGGTTCGTCTCGGCGTCGCCGGGGGCGTCGTCGACCCGGCGGGCCGCCTCGGCCACCACCAGCTGCGCCGCCGCCACCGCCGCGTCGGCCCGGCCGAGCCGGGCCCGGACCGCCGGCAGGCCACCGAGGTCCCGCGCGGTGAGGTGCTCGGCGGCGGCGTCCACCGCCGCCCGGGCCACCCCCACGTAGACGGCGGCGTAGCTGGCCACCAGCCAGTGCGGCATGAGCTGGGCGACGACCAGGGCCAGCCCCTCCACCCCACCGAGCAACCGGTCCGCCGGCACCGTCACGTCCAGGTGCAAATCGTGCGACGAGGTGGCCCGCATCCCCAGCGCGTCCCAGGTCGGCTCCACGGTCACCCCGTCCCCGGCCGGCACCAGGAACTGGGAGACCACCGACGGGTCGGCGGCGCTGCGGGCGGCCACCAGGTAACCGTCGGCGTGCCCGGCCCCGGAGCAGAACGTCTTGCTCCCCTTGATCCGCCAGCCGCCGTCGACCGGCTCGTAGACCGTGCTGAGCCGGGACAACCGGGCCCCCGCGCCGCGCTCGCTCATCGCCACCGCGTACCAGGCGCCCTCGGCCGCCGCGCGCAGCAGCCGGTCCCGGGCGACCAACGCCTCGTCCGGGACGCCCAGCGCCTCGGCCAGTTCCTCGGTGACCGCGCCGAGCGCGCCGGTGACCGAGGCGTGCATGTTGAACACCAGCGCGGTCGCGCCGTTGCCCCGGGCCAGCTCGGTGGCGACCGCCGCGTACCCGGCGAAGGAGGCGTCCGCGCCGCCCAGCCCGGCCGGGACCATCAGCCCGAACAGCCCGGACTCCCGCAGGTCGGCGAAGTCGTCGGCCGGGAACGTGCCGTCCCGGTCGTGCCCGGCCGCCCGCGCGGCGAACCTCGGCGCCAACCGGCGGGCCGCCGCCAGAGCGTCCACAGTCATACGGTCCCCTTCCTGGGTGTTCCTGGTACCCCGAACCGGGGCGGCTAGCCGTGCCGGACCCCCCGACCCTGGTAGAGCACCGCCGTCGACCAGGTCGGACGGATCGCGGGCCCGTCGTGGGAGACGTCGCGGGCGGCACCCCCACGGGTACGCCGCACCAGCCAGCCCAGCGTCGCCCGCAGCCCCGGCCGGACCCCCCGCACCCGCAGGGCGACGCCGTGTCTGGCGCACTCGACGACCAGCGCCCGGTCGTCCACGAACAACCGTGGGTCGTGGATGCCCCGGGGCACGGTGGGCAGGCGTTCACCCAGCTCCACCGCGACCAACCGGGCCAGCAGCGTGTCGTTGAGGGTGTCCAGCACGAGCAGCCCGCCGGGGCGCAGCAGCCGGCACGCCTCGGCGACCGCCGCCCGCCAGTCCGGCACGTGCTCCAGCACCTCGCCGGCCGCCACCACGTCGGCGCACCCGTCGGCGAGCGGCACCGCCGTGACGTCACCGGCGAGCGCGGTGACGCCGTGCGCCGCCGCCTGCTCCAGGGCCGACCGGGTGAGGTCCACCCCGACGTGCCGGTAGCCCTTGCCCACCAGGTGCGGGGCCATCAGCCCGGCACCGCAGCCCAGGTCGACCAGGACCGCGTCGGGCCGGGACGCCGGTGGCACCAGGGCGGCGCGGGCCCGGGCCAGCCAGTGCAGCATCGCGAAGGCGCCGTCAGGCCGCCACCACTCGCCGGCCAGGTCGTCGTACTGGCGGGGGTCGTTGGGGGGCAGCACCCGGGCACCGTTGGACACCGGACCGTCACGCATGGCATCGAGCGTGGCACGACCGGCCGGTAACGACCAGACTTCCCTTATGTCGCGGACGGTGTTAGGGCTGGTCAGGGCGAGTCATCCGGAACCCGGCCTCGCGGTGACCACGGTGGCCGGACTGCTCGCCGTCGGGGTCGGCCACCGTCCGTCCGGGACGGTGGCCGTGGTGCTCACCGTGCTGGCCAGTCAGCTCGCCGTCGGCTGGACCAACGACGCGGTGGACGCCGGGCGGGACGCCACGGTGGGGCGTACCGACAAACCGGTCGCCGCCGGGGCGGTGGGTCGCCGGACGGTGGTGGTGGCCGCCGTGCTGGCCGCGCTCGCCACCCCGCTGCTGGCGCTGACCACCAACCCGGTCGCCGCGTTCTGGTTCACCCTCGGCCTGGTCTCGGCGCTGCTCTACGACTGGCCGCTGAAGTCCACCCCGGTCTCGGTGCTGCCGTACGCGGTCTCCTTCGGCTCGCTGCCCGCCTTCGTGGTCCTCGCCCTGCCGGGTGCCCCCGCGCCACCGGCCTGGCTGGTCGTCGCGGGGGCCTGCCTGGGTGCCGGCGCGCACTTCGCCAACGTGCTGCCCGACCTGGCCGACGACGCCCGTACCGGGGTGCGCGGGTTACCGCACCTGCTCGGCGCCACCGGGAGCCGGCTGGCCGCCGCCGGGCTGCTGTTCGCCGCCACCGTCGCCCTGGTCCTCGGGCCACCCGGGCCACCGTCGTGGGTCGGCTGGTCGGCCGTCGCGGCGGCCGTCGCGGTGCCGGCCGTCGGCTGGTACGCGGGCCGCGCCGCCACCCGCCGCGACGGCCGCTCGGTGGCCGCCTTCCGGGCGGTGCTGGTGGTGGCCCTGATCGATGTGGTGCTGCTGGTGGCGAGCGGTCGGGTGATCTGAGCGGCACCCGCCCGGGTGGCGGCACCGGGTCCGTGTGCGGTCCTCGATCAGCCCCAACTACCCTGGAGCGCGGTCTGCGCGGGTATGACCACCCCGCGCCCGGGGCATGCACCGGGTGGGGATCGTGACGAGGAGGACCGACGTGACGCGCTCGATCAGGGGTTCCCGGCGGGCCACCCTGCTGCTGGTCGGCCTGGCGGGGGCGACCGCCCTGCTGGCCACGGGCTGCGGGGCGGGCCAGGTGTCCGAGACCGCCAACAAGCAGCCGTCGGTCCAGGGTGTAAACGTCCAGACGTCGGACAACGCCTACAAGGTGCGCGGCCTCTACGTCGCGTACCCGGGTGACAGCGGCCTCGCCGCCGGGGCGAACGCCGCGCTCAACGCGGTGATCTACAACGACACCCGGGACCCGGTCACCGTCACCGTCACCACCGACAGCGCCCGGCAGATCGTGCTCACCGGGGCCACCGGCTCGGCCAGCCCCTCCGGTTCCGCCTCCCCGGCCGAGAGCGCCTCGCCGTCGGGCAGCGCCTCCCCGGCGGAGACCACCTCCCCGGACGGCAACGCCTCCCCGTCCGAGGGAGCCTCCCCGTCCGAGGGTGCTTCCCCGTCCGAGGGAGCCTCCCCGTCCGAGGGTGCCTCCCCGTCCGAGGGTGCCTCTCCGTCCGCGCCCGCCGGTCAGCCGGCCCGGATCGAGATCCCGGCGCTGAGCTACGTGCAGCTCAACGTGCAGAACGGCCAGCACCTCCAGCTCATCGGGATCAACGAGGCGCTGCGCACCGGCCAGCAGGTCAACCTGACCTTCGACTTCGGCGGCGGTCGTACCGTCAGCACCCCGGTCCCGGTCGGGGTGCCGCTGAGCCCGGCGCCCCCGGCCTCCCCGATCGTGCACCGCGAGGGTGGCGAGGAGAGCGGCCAGGAGGGCAGCTCCGGCCACGGCGGCTGACCCCGCGAGCGAGACACCGGCACCGCCGGCGTGGCGACGGCCACGCCGGCGGTGTTTTCGTCACCGGTGAGGGTTAGCGTCCTGGGGTGACCACCCCCCGATCGACTCCCGCCCGTGGCGCGTCCGGCGCGTCCCGGAGCCGGGCCGCCCGTGAGCCCCGCCCCGCCTACGCGTGCGACGCCTGCGGCCACCAGCCACCCAAGTGGGTGGGCCGCTGCCCGGAGTGTGGCGAGTGGGGTTCGGTGGTCGAGTGCACGGTCACCGGCCCGGTCGTCTCCGGTCGGGTGGTCAGCTCCCGGATGCCGGCCGAGCCGGCCCGACCGATCGCCACGATCAGTGCCGCCCCGGCGCGGGCCCGACCCACCGGGGTCAGCGAACTCGACCGGGTCCTCGGCGGCGGCCTGGTCCCCGGCGCGGTGGTCCTGCTCGCCGGGGAGCCCGGGGTGGGCAAGTCCACCCTGCTGCTCGACGTGGCGCAGCAGTGGGCGGCCACCGCCGGCAGCCCGTCGCTGGTGGTCAGCGGCGAGGAGTCGGTCAGCCAGGTCCGGCTGCGCGCCGAGCGGATGGGGGCCCTGCACGAGCAGCTCTGGCTGGCCGCCGAGAGCGACCTGAGCGCCGTGCTGGGCCACCTCGACGCGGTCAAGCCGGGCCTGCTGGTCCTCGACTCGGTGCAGACCATCTCCACCACCGGCAGCGAAGGGGTGCAGGGCGGGGTGACCCAGGTGCGGGCCGTCACCGCCGCCCTCGTCGCGGTCGCCAAGGAACGCGGCATCGCCACCGTGCTGGTCGGCCACGTCACCAAGGACGGCCAGGTCGCCGGGCCCCGGGTGCTGGAGCACCTGGTCGACGTGGTGCTGCACTTCGAGGGCGACAAGCATTCCTCGCTGCGGATGGTCCGGGGCGTCAAGAACCGGTTCGGCGCGGCCGACGAGGTCGGCTGCTTCGAGATGCACGAGGGGGGCATCAGCAGCCTGGCCGACCCGTCCGGGCTTTTCCTCACCCGCTATTCCGAGCCCGTCCCGGGCACCTGCGTCACGGTGGCGATGGAGGGGCGGCGGGCGCTGCTGACCGAGGTGCAGGCACTGATCGGCGCTACGGTGGCCGGCTCGCCCCGGCGTACGGTCTCGGGGCTCGACGGAGCCCGGTTGGCGATGGTGCTGGCGGTGCTGCAACGCCGCACCGAGCGGCTGACCCTGCACGACCGGGAGGTCTTCGCGGCCACCGTCGGCGGGATCCGGGTGGTCGAGCCGGCCGCCGATCTCGCGGTCGCGCTGGCGGTCGCCTCCGGCGGGCTCAACCTGTCCATCGCGCCCCACCTGGTGGCGATCGGCGAGGTCGGGTTGACCGGTGAGGTGCGCCGGGTCGGCGCGGTCCCCCGGCGACTCGCCGAGGCGGCCCGGCTGGGCTTCCGGACGGCCCTCGTCCCCACCGGATGCGGCCCCGAGAGCACCGGCGCCGGCCCGGACACCATGCGGGTGATCGAGGTCACGGATGTCCGGTCGGCGCTCCAGGCGGTCGCCCGCGCATCCGCTGAGTGACGGACGGTGGCGAAGCGCCGGGGACCGGTCAGGCCATACCGGACAACGCCCGCCAGGTCAGGCGGGTGGGAAAATCCGACGCCGTGGCACATCACAGTAACCACGAGAGCACCCACCGCAGGGCAGTCCGTAGACTGTGCGCGTGCCGACCGACCGCGACGCCGCCAAGCCTGCCGGCGCGACGCCCCACACCCGCGCCGCCGCCGTGGGCTCACCCACCCGTCCGATCAGCGTGAGCGTGGCCGGGGCCACCGGCAGCGCCGGTGATCCGCTGCGGGCCAACCTCGCCCTGATGGCGCCCGGCACCGCGTTGCGCGACGGGCTCGAACGCATCCTGCGCGGTCGTACGGGCGCACTGATCGTCCTCGGCTACGACAAGGTCGTCGACGGGATCTGCACCGGTGGCTTCCCGATGGACGTCGAGTTCTCCGCGACCCGGGTCCGGGAGCTGTGCAAGATGGACGGCGCGGTGGTGCTGTCCAGCGACGGCACCCGGATCGTGCAGGCCGGGGTGCACCTGATGCCCGACCCGTCCATCCCCACCGAGGAGTCCGGCACCCGGCACCGCACCGCGGAGCGGGTGGCCCGGCAGACCGGCTACCCGGTCATCTCGGTCAGCCAGTCGATGCGGATCATCAGCCTCTACGTCAACGGGCAACGGCACGTCCTGGACGACTCGGCCGCGATCCTCTCCCGGGCCAACCAGGCCCTGGCCACCCTGGAGCGCTACAAGCTCCGCCTCGACGAGGTCTCCGGCACCCTGTCCGCACTGGAGATCGAGGACCTGGTCACCGTCCGGGACGCCGTCGCCGTCGTACAGCGGCTGGAGATGGTCCGCCGGATCGCCGACGAGATCGCCGGTTACGTGGTCGAGCTGGGCACCGACGGCCGCCTGCTCGCCCTGCAACTCGACGAGCTGATGGCCGGCGTCGACGCCGACCGCACTTTGGTCATCCGCGACTACCTGCCCACCGGCCGCAAGTCGCGCACCCTCGACGAGGCTCTCGTCGAGTTGGACCTGCTCGGCGCGACCGAGCTGATCGACCTGGTCGCGGTCGCCAAGGCGATCGGTTACCCGGCCGCCTCCGACGCGCTCGACGCGGCGGTCAGCCCCCGCGGGTTCCGGTTGCTGGCCAAGGTGCCCCGGCTGCCGGTGGCCATCGTCGACCGGCTGGTGCTGCACTTCGGCAGCCTCCAACGTCTGCTCGGGGCCACCGTGGAGGATCTCCAGGCCGTCGAGGGGGTCGGTGACGCGCGGGCCCGGGGCGTACGGGAGGGGCTGTCCCGGTTGGCCGAGGCGTCCATCCTGGAACGCTACGTCTGACCGGGGTGGGCCACCGGGGCTGACCGGCTCGTCGGTGCGGGTCGGCACCTCCGGGATCAGCCGGTGACGACCAGCTTGACCGGCTCGCTCAGCTTGGTGCCCACCCGGGCGAAGACCTGGTAGGTGCCGGCCGGCGGGTTGGGGCCCGAGGCCACCCCCTGGCTGCAGCGGCTGGCGTCCATGCCGTTCCAGGTGAGCTGGTAGGTCCGTTCGAAGCCGGGGGTGAAGGACTGCACGTCGGAGCCCTTGCCGGTGCCGCAGGTGTCCGAGGACCAGACCTTCTCCGCGCCGGACTTGATGAACAACTCCTGCACGTCCGCACCGACGTCCCGGCTACAGGTCCGCTGGGACGTATTTTTGATCTTGAGGGTCAGGTCGACCGGGGCACCCTGGCGCACCTCGGCCGGGAGCGCCACCGGGGTCACCTGGACCTCGCTGTTGGTGCAGGTGCCGTCGTCGTCCACCCGGGCCGGGCTAGCCGGCGCCGGCGGATCGGCCGACGGCGCGCTGTTCGTGCCCGGCTCGGCGCTCGACGCGGCCGACGAGTCCGGCGCACCGGCCGCACCCGACGGCGACGCGGACCCGGGGGCCGGCGACGCGACCGTCGGGGAGGCCCCGCCCGCCGCCGGGGCCGACGTCGGACCCCCGGCACCCCGTGTGGTGCCGGTGTCCCCCGATCGGGTGCACGAATAGAGCAGGACAACCAGGAAGAGAAGCCCCGCTCCGAGTACGACGGCGCGACGCCGCCAGTACACGGCGGAGGGCAGGGGACCGACCGTCAGACGCATGATGCCCCCACCGTAGCGGCGTGACGCACGAGGACCGACCACGACTCGCCGGGCATCGGCCGGCGGCGGGGAAACCACACTCCACCCACGACAGTCACCCGGAATCCGCCCCGACCCGCGTCACAGGTAGACCTTGCGCTGATACACCGCGTGCGCGCTGGCCACCCGGTCCAGGAAGAGCAGCCCGGCGCAGTGGTCGATCTCGTGTTGCAGGGCACGGGCCTCGAAGCCGTCGGTGACCAGCCGGACCAACGCGCCGCTGCCGGGCAACGCCCCCTCGACCACCAACCGGCTGGCCCGCTTCACGTCACCGGTCAGATCCGGCACCGACATGCAGCCCTCCCGACCCGGCTTCCAACGGCTCGCCTCCACCACCCGGGCGTTGCAGAGCACGAACGTGCCGTGCACCGTCACCGCCTTGGGATGACCGGTCACATCCACCGCGAACACCTGCGCACCCACCCCGACCTGCGGTGCCGCCAACCCCACACAGCCAGGCGACACCCGCATTGTGGCCACCAGGTCGGCGGCCAGCCGGACGGTCTCCTCGGTGGTCGGGTCGACCTGCGGTCCCGGCCGGCTCAGCACCGGCTCGGGGGCGCACACCACCCGACGCACCTCCCCCGGCACCCCCAACGCCGCCGGAGTCCAACCACCAAGCCCGACGTACGGTTCCTCACCCACGGTGCCACCTCGGTTCGCTGCTGCGCAGCCCAGACACCCCGCTCACAGCACCAGCCCGCGTTCGCGACTGCGGGGCTCGCAAACCCCGCTCACTCCTCGCGCTCACAGCACCCACCCGCGTTCGCGACTGCGGGGCTCGCAAACCCCGCTCACTCCTCGCGCTCACAGGAGGTCCGGGTCGGCGGGGCGCAGGGAGAATCCGACACCCAGGTCGGCGGCGACCCCGGCGAGTCGGACGGCCAGGTCGTCGGCGCTGCCCGGCGGCAGGTCCACCTCGGCCACCACCACGTAGAGCGGACCGGCCAACCGGGTGGAAAGATCCGTCACGTTGCCGCCGCTCTCGGCGACCACCCGGGTCATCGCCGCCACGATGCCCATCCGGTCCGCGCCGTGCACCGCCAGCACGTACGGCTCACCCGCCGGAGCCGTCGTACCGTCCGGGGTGACCGCGCGTACGGTGGCCAGCAGTTGACCGTCGGCAGCCAGCGGCGTCAGGGCGGCCTCGACCTCGGCGGCGGCCGGGCCGACACAGATCAACGTCATCGCGAAGTGACCGCGCAACCGGGTCATGGTCGAGTCGGTGAGGTTCGCACCGAGCCGGGCGAGCACCTCGGCCACGTCGGCCACGATGCCGGGCCGGTCCCGACCGATGACGGTGATCGCGAGCTCGCTCATCCGGGCATTCTGCCCGATCCGCCCGGCGACCCGGTGACGCCCCGCCCGGCCCGCCCAATCAGCGGGAAGGCATCGCGTGACATCATCGTCGGCGCGATGACTGAACCGACCTTCACCACCCTGGTCAGCCGGTGGTACGAGCAGAACGCCCGCGACCTGCCCTGGCGGACGCCCGGCATCGGCGCCTGGCCGATCCTGGTCAGCGAGGTCATGCTCCAGCAGACGCCGGTGGTGCGCGTCCTGCCCGCCTGGCACGCCTGGCTCACCCGCTGGCCCGATCCCGCCGCCCTCGCCGCCGACACCCCGGCCGAGGCGATCCGGATGTGGGGTCGCCTCGGCTACCCCCGCCGGGCGGTACGGCTGCGCGAGTGCGCGGTGGCGATCGTGGAGCGGCACGGCGGGCGGGTGCCCGACCAACTGGACCAGTTGCTGGCGTTGCCCGGCATCGGGACGTACACGGCGCGGGCGGTCGCCGCGTTCGCCTACGGTCAGCGGCACCCGGTGGTCGACACGAATGTCCGGCGGGTCGTCTCCCGGGCCGTCGCCGGTGCACCGGATGCCGGCCCGGCCACCACCCCGGCCGACCTGGTCGCCTGCGCGGAGCTGCTGCCGGTCGAACCGGCCGCCGCGGCCCTGGCCAGCGCCGCCTTTATGGAACTCGGTGCGATCGTCTGCACCGCCCGTTCACCGCGTTGTCCGGCCTGCCCGGTCGAGTCGGTCTGCGCCTGGCGGGCCTCCGGCCAGCCGGCGCCCACCGGGCCGACCCGCAAGACCCAGCGGTACGCGGGCACCGACCGTCAGGTGCGCGGGCTGCTGCTCGGGGTGCTCCGGGACGCCACCGGTCCGGTGCCGCACCAGCGGCTCGACCAGGTGTGGCACGACGACGTGCAACGGGCCCGGGCACTCGCCGCGCTGGTCAAGGACGGCATGGTGGAGCCGGTCGGCGAGGAGCATTTCCGGCTCATCGGGGATGGTCCCGCCACCCAACCGATTCCCGGCTGACCCGCCCCCACCGGGGCTGCGCTGGCCGACGGCAGGCAGAAAGGGCGACGGCCCGGTGGCTCGCGCCACCGGGCCGTCGCCCTTGTGCTCTGTCCTACCGAACCGTCAGGTCCTACTCACCGGCGGTGGCGGCACCACCCAGGTCGGCCGGGACGGCGTCCGGCACCTCGGCCGGGCGGTCCGAGCCGTGGAAGACCAACTTCGACTTCTCGATGTCCTCCGGGTCCCCCTCGCAGTCCACCACCACGATCTGACCGGGGGTCAGCTCGTTGAACAGGATCCGCTCGGAGAGGTTGTCCTCGATGTCGCGCTGGATCGTCCGACGCAGCGGACGGGCCCCCAGCACCGGGTCGAAGCCCTTCTTGGACAGGTACTTCTTGGCGTTGTCGGTCAGCTCCAGACCCATGTCCTTGTTGCGGAGCTGGCCCTCGATCCGCTGGATCATGATGTCCACGATCGAGAGGATCTCGTTCTGCCGCAGCTGGTGGAAGACGATGGTGTCGTCGATCCGGTTGAGGAACTCGGGCCGGAAGTGCTGCTTCAGCTCGTCGTTGACCTTCTGCTTCATCCGGTCGTAGGTGGACTCGGAGTCCTCCGACTGCTGGAAGCCCAACGACACCGCCTTGGCGACGTCCCGGGTGCCCAGGTTGGTGGTCAGGATGATGACCGTGTTCTTGAAGTCCACGATCCGACCCTGGCCGTCGGTGAGCCGGCCGTCCTCCAGGATCTGCAGCAGGGTGTTGAACACGTCCGGGTGGGCCTTCTCGATCTCGTCGAAGAGCACCACCGAGAACGGCCGACGACGGACCTTCTCGGTCAGCTGGCCACCCTCGTCGTAGCCGACGTAGCCGGGAGGGGCCCCGACCAGGCGGGAGACCGTGTAGCGGTCGTGGAACTCGGACATGTCCAGCTGGATCAGCGCGTCCTCGCTGCCGAACAGGAACTCGGCGAGCGCCTTGGACAGCTCGGTCTTACCGACACCGGACGGGCCGGCGAAGATGAACGAGCCGGACGGCCGCTTCGGGTCCTTCAGACCGGCCCGGGTACGCCGGATCGCCTTCGAGACCGCCTTGACCGCGTCCTCCTGGCCGATGACGCGCTTGTGCAGCTCGTCTTCCATCCGCAGCAGCCGGGAGGTCTCCTCCTCGGTCAGCTTGTAGACCGGGATACCGGTCCAGTTGCCCAGAACCTCGGCGATCTGCTCGTCGTCGACCTCGCTGACGACGTCCAGGTCACCGGCCTTCCACTCCTTCTCCCGCTGCGCCTTCTGCCCCAGGAGCTGCTTCTCCTTGTCCCGCAGCTGGGCGGCCCGCTCGAAGTCCTGCGCGTCGATCGCGGACTCCTTGTCGCGGCGCACCTGGGCGATCCGCTCGTCGAAGTCACGCAGGTCTGGCGGCGCGGTCATCCGGCGGATGCGCATCCGGGCCCCGGCCTCGTCGATCAGGTCGATCGCCTTGTCCGGCAGGAACCGGTCGGAGATGTACCTGTCGGCCAGCGTCGCGGCAGCCACCAGGGCGGCGTCCGTGATCGAGACGCGGTGGTGCGCCTCGTAGCGGTCCCGCAGGCCCTTGAGGATCTCGATGGTGTGGGCCAGCGACGGCTCACCCACCTGGATCGGTTGGAAACGACGCTCCAGCGCGGCGTCCTTCTCCAGGTGCTTGCGGTATTCGTCGAGGGTGGTCGCGCCGATGGTCTGGAGCTCACCACGGGCCAGCATCGGCTTGAGGATGCTCGCCGCGTCGATCGCGCCCTCGGCGGCACCCGCACCGACCAAGGTGTGAATCTCGTCGATGAACAGGATGATGTCGCCCCGGGTGCGGATCTCCTTGAGCACCTTCTTGAGGCGCTCCTCGAAGTCACCCCGGTAGCGGGAGCCGGCGACCAGGGCACCGAGGTCGAGGGTGTAGAGCTGCTTGTCCTTGAGCGTCTCGGGCACCTCGCCCTTGATGATCTTCTGGGACAGGCCCTCCACCACGGCGGTCTTGCCGACGCCGGGCTCACCGATCAGGACCGGGTTGTTCTTGGTGCGGCGGGACAGCACCTGCATGACCCGCTCGATCTCCTTCTCGCGCCCGATCACCGGGTCGAGCTTGCCCTCACGGGCAGCCTGAGTCAGGTTACGACCGAACTGGTCCAGCACGAGGCTGGTCGACGGGGCGGCCTCGCCCGGCGCGGTGCCGGCGGCGGCCGGCTCCTTGCCCTGGTAGCCGGAGAGGAGCTGGATCACCTGCTGGCGGACCCGGTTGAGGTCGGCGCCCAGCTTCACCAGCACCTGGGCGGCGACGCCCTCACCCTCGCGGATCAGCCCGAGCAGGATGTGCTCCGTGCCGATGTAGTTGTGGCCGAGCTGCAGCGCCTCGCGCAGGGACAGCTCCAGCACCTTTTTGGCCCGGGGCGTGAACGGGATGTGCCCGCTCGGCGCCTGCTGGCCCTGGCCGATGATCTCCTCGACCTGCTGACGGACGCCCTCCAGGGAGATGCCGAGGCTCTCCAGGGCCTTGGCGGCGACGCCCTCACCCTCGTGGATCAGGCCCAGCAGGATGTGCTCCGTACCGATGTAGTTGTGGTTGAGCATCCGGGCCTCTTCTTGGGCCAGGACGACAACCCGTCGCGCTCGGTCGGTGAACCGCTCGAACATGCCCTCGTGCTCCTCACGTGCCGTGCGCCTCGACTGCGAGATCTTGGCGGGGCCGGTGCGCAGACGTCCGGGACGGGCGTCCGCACCTCCTTACTCTATCGCCGCTGACCGACTCCGCTGAGGTCGTGTCTCCTCGTACCGAGCCGTTCCGACGTCGTTTTGACCAACCATCCGCGCTCAGGAGGTGTTCCGGCACCCCAGCCTGTACGCGCAGAGCGAAATTCACCCGGGGTGCGCAACGCCCTCCGGGGGGTTCCGTGGGTCATCCACAGGCTGTGGACGAAGTCTCCACCGCCTGTGGACAACGCCTGCGGACCCGGAGAACTTCCCGCCCCGCACCGCCCGCAGCCCCACCCACCGGCCCCCGCCGGCGGGTGACGTCGGCCGGCCCGACGGCCACCGGGCTGCTGCCCCCCAGACGGCGACGCCGGCCGAGGGGTGCCCCGAGACGGCGACGCCGGCCCGGAGGGGTGCTCCGGCCCGGCGTCGGTTCGCCACTGACAGCTCAGCGGGTCGCGTGGTACTCGTCGACGATCTCCTGCGGGATACGACCCCGGTCGGAGATGTCCTTGCCGTTCTTCTTGGCCCACGACCGGATCGCCTTGTTCTGCTCGCGGTCGGCGGTCGCGCCGCCCCGGCCCCGGGCGGCCCGGCCACCCACGACCACGCCGCCCCGGCCGACCCGGGTGCCGGCAGCTACGTACGGCGCGAAAACGTCCCGCAATTTGTCGGCGTTGGAGTTCGACAGGTCGATCTCGTACTGAACGCCGTCGAGGGCGAACTTGACGGTCTCGTCCGCGTCCCCGCCGTCCAGGTCATCGACCAGCTTGTGAATGATCTGCTTGGCCACGTCCCACATTCCTTTCGAGCAGGGTGCTCCTGCAATAGGAGCACGATAACCCCCCCGACGCTTGCCGCGTCAATAGGACGCCGTAACGACCCGGCAAAGGTCTCACCGGAGGCTACTCGGGGCGGACCAAGGGGAAGAGGATGGTTTCCCGAATTCCCAGCCCCGTCAGCGCCATCAACAGCCGGTCGATTCCCATTCCCATACCCCCGGCCGGCGGCATTCCGTACTCGATCGCCCGGAGAAAGTCCTCGTCCAGCCGCATGGCCTCGTCGTCGCCCCGGGCACCGAGCTGCGCCTGCGTCACCAGCCGCTCCCGCTGCACCACCGGGTCCACCAGCTCCGTGTACGCGGTGCCCAGCTCGAAACCGAGCACGTAGAGGTCCCACTTCTCGGCCAGGCCGGGCTCGGTGCGGTGACCCCGGGTCAACGGGCTGGTCTCCTCCGGGTAGTCCCGTACGAAGGTCGGCGCCTGGAGGCTCGGCACCACCAGTTCCTCGAACAACTCCTCGGCCAGCTTGCCCGGCCCCCACTTCGGGTCGACCGCGAGCCCCACCTTGTCGGCGTACTCCACCAGGCGGGTCCGGTCGGTGCGGACCGTGACCTCCTCGCCGAGCGCCTCGGAAAGCGCCCCGAACAGGGTCACCGACCGCCACTCGCCACCCAGGTCGAACTCCCGACCGTCGGCGTGGGTCACCGTCGTCGAGCCGCTGACCGCCACCGCCGCCTGCTGCACGAGATTACGGGTCAACGCCGCCATCGTGTCGTAGTCGCCGTACGCCTGGTAGGTCTCCAGCATCGCGAACTCCGGCGAGTGCGACGAGTCGACTCCCTCATTGCGGAAGTTGCGGTTGATCTCGAACACCCGGTCGACCCCGCCGACCACGGCGCGCTTGAGAAACAGTTCCGGCGCGATTCGCAGATACAGATCAGTACCGAGCGCATTGCTGTGGGTCACGAATGGGCGGGCCGCCGCGCCGCCGTGCAGCAACTGGAGCATCGGCGTCTCGACCTCGATGAATCCCTGACCGTGCAACGAGTCACGCAGGCTGCGTACCGCCGCAGCCCGGGTCCGGACCATCTGCCGGGCCTGCGGACGGACCACCAGGTCCACGTAACGCTGCCGGACCCGGGCCTCCTCGCTCAGCGGCTTGTGCGCCACCGGCAACGGGCGCAGCGCCTTGGCGGTGACCGCCCACTCGTCGGCCAGCACCGACAGCTCACCGCGCCGGCTGGTGATCACCTCGCCGGTGACACCCACGTGGTCACCCAGGTCGACCAGGCGCTTCCAGGCGTCCAGCCGCTCCGCGCCGACCCGGTCCAGGGAGAGCATCGCCTGCAACTCGGTGCCGTCGCCGTCGCGCAGGGTGGCGAAGCAGAGCTTGCCGGTGTTCCGTACGAAGATCACCCGGCCGGTGACCGAGATCCGGTCCCCGGTCGCGGTGTCGGTGGGCAGCTCGGCGTACCGCTCGCGCACCTCGGCCAGGGTGCTGGTCCGGGGGTAGCCGACGGGGTACGGGTCGATGCCCTCGGCGAGCATCCGGTCCCGCTTCTCCCGGCGGACCTTCATCTGCTCGGGAAGGTCGTCGGCGGGGTCCACTGGCACGGCGTTCTGCTCGGTCACGGCACGCTTCCTCGGCTAAGGGAGTTTCGACTGGGTCAGCCCATGAGCGTACTCATGCCCCCGAGCGGCCGTTACGGGATAACCTGCCCGGCATGGTCGAGCACACCCGGGCACGGTCCTTCGGTACGGTCGCCGCCGACTACGACCGGTTTCGACCCGGTTATCCGGCCGAGGCGCTGCGCTGGGCGCTGGCCGGCGCGGGTGCGGGTGCGGCTGCGGGCGCCAGCGTGGTCGACCTGGGCGCCGGCACCGGCCTGCTCACCCGTGACCTGCGGGCCCTCGGCCACCGGGTCACTCCGGTCGAACCCGACCCGGCGATGCGGGCCCGGCTCGACACGGCCGTTCCCGGGACCACCGCCCTCGCCGGCTGCGCCGAGGCGGTCCCGCTGCCCGACGCGAGCGCCGACGCGGTGCTGGTCGGCCAGGCCTACCACTGGTTCGACCGGGAACGCGCGCACGTCGAGATCGCCCGGGTCCTCCGGCCGGACGGCATCTTCGCCCCGATCTGGAACATCCGCGACGAAACGGTCGGCTGGGTGGCCGAACTGGGGCGGATCGCCCAGATGGGGGAGAACGTCAGCGACCTGACCGTGAAGGTGACCACCTTCGGTGCGGCCTTCGGCCCGGTCGAGCTGGGCCGGTTCACCCACCGGACGACCGTCACCTCCGACGAGGTCCTCGGGCTGTTGCGTACCCGATCACACTGGTTGGTCGCCGCCCCGCAGCAGCGGCAACGGCTGGAGCGGGAGCTGCGCGAGCTGTTCGCCACCCACCCCGACCTGGCCGGCCGGGAGACCGTCGAGCTGCCGTACCAGACGCTGGTCTTCCGGGCCCGGCGGCGGTGAACCGCCGCGACCGGCCGTCGTGATCAGGTGTTGCGCTCGTAGACCATGCGCAGCCCGATCAGGGTGATCATCGGCTCGTGGTGGGTGATGGTCCGGCACTCGCCGATCACCACCGAGGCCAGCCCACCCGTGGCGATCACCGCGCGGACCTGGCCCAACTCCTCGGTCATCCGCTCGACGATCCGGTCGACCTGCCCGGCGAAGCCGAAGTAGAGGCCGGACTGGAGACACTCCACGGTGTTCTTGCCGATCACCGAGCGGGGCTTGTTGGCCTCCACCTTACGCAGCTGGGCGGCGCGGGCCGCCAACGCGTCGAAGGAGATCTCGATGCCCGGGGCGAACGCCCCACCGAGGAACTCCCCCCGACCGCTGATCACGTCGAAGTTGGTGGTGGTGCCGAAGTCCACCACGATCGACGGACCCCCGTAGAGGGTGTACGCGGCCAGCGTGTTGACCACCCGGTCCGCGCCCACCTCCTTCGGGTTGTCGATGGCCAGCTGCACACCGGTGCGGACCCCCGGCTCGACGACCACGCTCGGCAGGTCGGCGTAGTAACGGGCCAGCATGGTCCGCAGCGAGCGCAGCGCCGCCGGCACCGTCGAGCAGGCGGCCACCCCGGTGATCTCCACGGCGTCACCGGCGAGCAGCCCCCGGAACATCAGACCCAGCTCGTCCGCTGTCGAACGGGCGTCGGTCTTGATCCGCCACGAGTGCACCAGCTTGTCGCCGTCGAAGGTCGCCAGCACGGTGTTGGTGTTTCCGATGTCGATGCAGAGCAGCACGCACGCAGCCTAGACGCCGACCGGCCCACCGCAGGCGAGCAGTGGGCCGGACCCGCTGCCCCGCACCGACGGGTAGCCGGCGGCCCGGCCGGCTCACCGCTCGCGCAGGTCCAGGGCGATGTCCAGGATCGGCGAGGAGTGCGTCAGGGCACCCACCGACAGGTAGTCCACCCCGGTCGCCCCGTACTCGGCGGCCACCTCCAGGGTCAGCCCACCGGTCGCCTCCAGCTCGGCCCGGTCGCCGACCGCCGCGACCACCTCGCGCAGGGTCGCCGGGGACATGTTGTCCAACAGCAGGAAGTCCGCGCCGGCCTCCACCGCCTCCACCGCCTCGGCCGGGGTGTCCACCTCGACCTGCACCGGCACCTGCGGGAAGGTCTGCCGGACCCGACGGAAGGCCGCCCCGACACCACCGGCGGCCAGCTTGTGGTTGTCCTTGATCATGGCGACGTCGTACAGGCCCATCCGCTTGTTGGTGCCGCCGCCGGCCCGGACCGCGTACTTCTCCAGCATCCGCAGGCCCGGGGTGGTCTTGCGGGTGTCCAGCACCGTCGCCTTGGTGCCGGCCAGAGCGTCCGCCCAGGCCCGGGTGTGGGTGGCCACCCCGGACATCCGGGAGAGCAGGTTCAGCGCGGTGCGCTCGGCGGTGAGCAGCAGCCGGGTCGGGCCGGTCACCGTCGCCAGCACCTCACCCCGGGCCACCCGCGCGCCGTCGTGGGCCACCACCACCACCTCGACGGTACGCTCCGCAGCGCTCACCTCGCCGACCAGCTCGAACACCGCCGCCGCCACCGCCAGCCCGGCCACCACCCCGTCCTCCCGGGCCACCAGGTCGGCGGTGTCGGTCTGCCCGGCCGCAATGGTGGCGACGCTGGTGACGTCGACGAAGTCCGCCCCCAGATCCTCGGTGAGCGCGTCGACGATCACCCGCCGGACCCGCTCCGGGTCCAGCCCGCCCGCCGTCAACGCCTGTCGCGTCGGTTCCCGCACTGCATTTCCTTTCGTTCGCCACCGCGGGGCTCGCAAACCCGGCTCACTCCTCGGACTCACCGGCCCCCCTCCGTTCGCCACTGCGGGGCTCGCAAACCCGGCCCGCTCCGGGTCAGGGCAGGCCCTCCCAGCGTTCGGTGAGGTCACCCCGGGCACCGACGGCCGCGACGAGATGACCGCGCCACCGCTCGTCGGCCGTCGGAAAGTCCTCCCGCCAGTGGCAGCCCCGGGTCTCCTGGCGGGCGTACGCGGCGGCGACCAGGGCGGACGCCACGGTGACCAGGTTCGTCGCCTCCCAGCCGGCGGTGCCCGGCCGACCCTGGCCCTGCCCCAGCCCGGTCAGGGTGGCGGCGGTCGCGGCCAGGGTCGACGCCGACCGCAGCACCCCCGCGCCCCGGGTCATCGCCCGTTGCAACGCGGGCACCCCCTCGGCGAGCAGCACCCCGCCCCCGCCGCCCACCCAGGCACCGGTCTGCGCCGGTTGCGCCTGCTCGGGCAGCCCGGCGGCGATGTCCTCGGCGATCCGGCGGGAGAAGACCAACCCCTCCAGCAGCGAGTTGCTGGCCAGCCGGTTCGCGCCGTGCACGCCCGTGCAGGCGACCTCACCGCAGGCGTACAGGCCGGGGATGGAGGTCCGGCCGCGCAGGTCGGTGCGGACGCCACCGGACGCGTAGTGGGCGGCCGGGGCGACCGGGATCAGATCCGTCGCCGGGTCGACCCCGATGGCCATGCAGGACGCGACGATGGTCGGGAACCGCCCGGCGAGGAAGTTCGCGCCGAGGTGCCGGGCGTCGAGAAAGACGTGGTCCGCGCCGGTGGCCAGCAGCACCCGGTGGATGCCCTTGGCCACCACGTCCCGGGGGGCCAGCTCGGCCAGCTCGTGCTGGCCGAGCATGAACCGCTTGCCGTCGGCGTCGACCAGGTGGGCGCCCTCACCGCGCAGTGCCTCCGACACCAGCGGCTGCTGGGCCAGGCCCGCGCCCGGCACCCGGGCCTGCTCCGGCACGATCAGGGCGGTCGGGTGGAACTGCACGAACTCGACGTCGGTGACCGCCGCTCCGGCCCGCATCGCCAACGCCACCCCGTCACCGGTGGAGACCGCCGGGTTGGTGGTGGCCGAGAAGACCTGCCCCATCCCGCCGGTGGCCAGCACCACCGCACGGGCCAGCAGCGCGCCGACGCCGTCCTCGCTGCCCTCACCCAGCACGTGCAGGGTGATGCCGCAGGCCGGGCCGGGAGAGTCCGGGCCGTCGCCGGGGGCGCGCAGCAGGTCCAGCACCAGGGCGTGCTCGACCAGGCGGATCCACGGGTCCCGGCGCACCGCCGCGTGCAGGGCCCGCTGCACCTCCGCCCCGGTGGCGTCCCCACCGGCATGCACGATCCGGTCGGCCCGGTGCCCGCCCTCCCGGGTGAGCATCAACGAACCGTCCGGGTTGCGGTCGAACTCCGCGCCGATGCGCATCAGCTCCCGCAGCCGCAGCGGCCCCTCCTCGACCAGCAGCCGCACGGCCGCCGGGTCGCAGAGTCCGACCCCGGCGATCTCGGTGTCGCGGGCGTGCGCCGCGGGCGAGTCGGCCGGATCGAGTACGGCGGCGATGCCGCCCTGCGCCCAGCGGGTCGACCCGTCGTCGATGTTGACCTTGGTGACCACGGTGACGTGCAGGCCCGCCTCGCGCAGGTGCAGCGCGGCGGTCAACCCCGCCACCCCGGAGCCGACCACGATCACATCGGTGGTCTCCACCCAACCGGGCGCGGGAGCAGCCAACAGTCTGGGCAGGGCCGGCAGGTCGACGGTCGGCGGGAGTTCCATACCCACAGTCAACCCGAACGATCCTCGCGACGGGCGGCGGGGGCGGGACGAGTGGTTTCGACTACCCCGTCCGCTACTTCGTCCGCACCGGCAGGGCGGCCGGTCCGCCGCCCTTCAGCGAGGCGGTCACCGTCCGGTCGCTCAACCACAGGTAGCAACGGACCCCCCG
The DNA here is from genome assembly GCF_040648835.1 of Micromonospora sp. NPDC049081. Taxonomy (NCBI): domain Bacteria; kingdom Bacillati; phylum Actinomycetota; class Actinomycetes; order Micromonosporales; family Micromonosporaceae; genus Micromonospora; species Micromonospora sp. NPDC049081. The sequence goes on from NZ_JBEZEK010000015.1 coordinate 64,136, forward strand.
GTCGCCGACCCGCCACCGGCCCGGCCCCGGCGGACGCACCACCACGCCGCTGCGGAAACGCAGGTCGGCGTCGTCCGGCACACCCACGTAGCGACCCAGCAGGCTGCGGCAGCCGGCGTACAGCGGCAGCCAGTCGACGTCCTTGACCGGATAGGGCCGGTCGGGGGCCTTCCAGGCGCCCACGAACTCCGCCTCGTGCACGGTCGAGCACTCCACCGGCACCAGCACCTGCACCCCGGCACCCCGGCCGCTCCTGGCCCGCTGACAGCCCAACCGCAGCGGCGACGGGCCCTTCAACGCATCCCGCAGGCTGCCCGTACGGGTGACCACGGTGGCCGCCGCCTCGACGGTGGTCACCTCGCTCAGGTCGCACCGGAACCAACGGGCCCCGGCCGTCCAGCCGAGCGCGGTCGGCAGCGCCACCGCCAGCCGCAGTCGGCCGGCCCGCCAGTCGTCGCCCAGGTAACCGGCGGCCCGGGTGTCGCACTCGGCGAACGCACCCCGCAACTCCGCCGAACCGGTGACCGGCGCGACGACCCGCTCGCCCGGCAACGCGCCCACGTGCACCGTCTCCACCCGGTGCGGCACCGCGCAGTCCACCGGCGCGTACGCCGCCAGGGCGACCGTGTCGGTGAAGTCGGCGACCTGGCAAACCCCCGCCTCGGGGGTGAACGGCCCGGCCGGCGGCAGGGCCGCCCAGTCGTCGGTGAGATCGCCGTCGAGGCCGCCCGGCGCACCGCAGCCCGCCAGGACCACACCCACCGCCAACGCGGCGATCAAGACCCTCATCGGACGACGCAACGCGGCCTCCCCCAGCCGACGACCGTCAATCCGACGGTCAGTCCAGGGTAACCAAAAATGACCTTCCGGTAACAGACCGGAATTCCGGTCAGCCCACGACGGCGAGCGGACTCGGCACCGGGTCCCCGGCCGTCCCCGGGGCCGCAGCCGCCGGATCGCCGCCCAGCTCAACCACCCTGTTGCCGGCGTCCACGTGGACCACCCGGGGGCGGTACGTCCGGGCCTCCGCGTCGTCCATCTGACCGTACGAGATCAGGATCACCAGGTCGTTCGGGTGCACCAGGTGCGCCGCCGCGCCGTTGATACCGATCACCCCGCTGCCCCGCTCCCCCGGGATCACGTACGTCTCCAGCCGGGCCCCGTTGGTCACGTCCACGATCGCCACCTGCTCGCCCGGGAGCAGGTCGGCGGCGTCGAGCAGATCCTGGTCCACCGTCACCGAGCCGACGTAGTGCAGGTCGGCCTGGGTCACCGTCGCCCGGTGGATCTTCGACTTGAGCATGGTCCGGAACATCGGCTTGCCTCTCGACAGGTGGTGTGCGTGGTCAGGAGCGGGGGGCGAGGTCGATCGCCAGGTTGTCGATCAACCGGGTGGTGCCCACCCAGGCCGCGATCAACAGCCGGGCCGGGCCGGCGACCGGCCCCGGCTCCAGATCCGGATCGGTGAGCACCAGATAGTCCAGTCGCACACCCGGCACAACGCCGAGCACCCGGTGCGCGGCGGTCAGCACGTCACCGGCGTCCGCGCCCCGCCCGGCGGCGTCCGCCCCGGCCCGCAGCGCGGCCGAGAGGCTCAACGCGACCTGCCGCTCGTCCGCCGACAGGTAGCGGTTACGACTGGACCGGGCCAGCCCGTCCGGCTCCCGTACGGTCGGCACGCCGACCACCTCGACCGGCACGTCCAGGTCCCGGGCCATCCGACGGACCAGGGTGAGCTGCTGGTAGTCCTTCTCCCCGAAGAAGGTCACGTCGGGCCGGGTGAGCTGGAGCAGCTTCAACACCACGGTCAGCACCCCGTGGAAGAAACCGGGCCGGCTCTGCCCCTCCAACTCCTCACCGGGCCGACCCGGGTCGATCCGGACCGTGGGCTGCCCGTCCGGGTACATGTCGGTCACGGCCGGGGCGAACACCAGGTCCGCACCGGCCCGCCGGCACACCTCCAGGTCGGTGTCGAGGGTGCGCGGATACCTGTCGAAGTCCTCGTTCGGGCCGAACTGCAACGGGTTCACGAAGATCGTCACCAGCACGTGGTCGGCCCGCTCCCGGGCCGCCCGGATCAGCGCCTCGTGCCCCGAGTGCAGCGCACCCATCGTCATCACCACACCGACCGTGCCGGCCAGCCCCGCCCGGGCCTTCGCCAGCTCCACCCGGGTGTGCACCAGTTCCGTCACTGAACCGCCTTCCGTTCGCGACTGCGGGGCTCGCAAAACCGGCTCACTCCTCCCGCTCACCAGCCCGCCTTCCGTTCGCGACTGCGGGGCTCGCAAAACCGGCTCACTCCTCCCGCTCACCAGCCCGCCTTCCGTTCGGCTCACGCCGCCACCTCGCGGTGGATGCCGGCGAGCACGTCGAGCAGAGACTCGGCGTCGACCGGGCGCAACCGGCCCGCCGCGATCGCCCGGTCCGCGCTCCGTCGGGCCAACGCCAGGTAGGGGGCCACGGATTCCGGCGCGGTCTGCGCCAGCCGGGCCAGGTGCCGCCGTACGGTGCCCGCGTCGCCACGCGACACCGGGCCAGTGAGCGCGTCGTCGCCAAGCCGCAGGGCGTTCTCCAACGCCGCCCGCAGCAGCGGGGCCAGCACCTTCTCCGGCTGGGTCACCCCGGCGTCCCGCAGCCGGTCGGCCGCCTCGTTGACCAGGGTCACCAGGTGGTTCGCGCCGTGCGCCAGGGCCGCGTGGTAGAGGACCCGGTCGGTCTCCCCCACCCACTCCGGCACCCCGCCCAGGTCGGCGACGAGCCGGGCCGCCGCCGCCCGCAACTCCACCGGTGCGGTCACCCCGTAGGAGATGCCGGCCAGCCGGGACAGGTCGTCCGGCGTACCGGTGAAGGTCATCGCGGGGTGCAGGGCCAACGGCCGGGCACCGACGGCGGCGGCCGGGGCCAGCACGGTCAGGCCGTGCGCGCCGGAGGTGTGCGCGACCACCTGGCCGGGGTGCAGCGCCCCGGTGTCGGCCAAACCGGCGACCACACCGGCCAGCGCGTCGTCGGGGACGGCGAGCAGCAGCAGGTCGGTGGCCTCCCGGGCGACCGAGGTCGCCGACCGGGTCACCGCGTCCGGTAGGAGCAACGCGATCCGGGCCCGGGTCGCCCCGGAGACGCCGGAGGCGGCGACCACCCGGTGCCCGGCGGCGACCAGCGCCGCCCCGAGCACCGCACCCACCCGGCCGGCACCGATTACACCCACGGTGAGCTGGGCGGGAAGGACGAACGGGACACCGGGTGCGGCAGGGCCCTGCGGTACGGCGACGCCGGGGGCAGCCGGACGCGGGCGCAGCGGTGCGCTCATGGCAACGATCCAGTCCTCGAAGGGGGTACCGGTCGATCGCAAGTATGCGCCGGGGGCAGGGAACCCGAACAAGGATGTGTGAAAACCTTCACCGACCCCGGGCACCGGGTGCCCCGATGGCGGCGACCCACCCGGTGCGGCAGCTCACCCGGTGTGGCGGCTCACCGGTGGCCGGCCAGGAACCCGGCGTCGACGAACTTGACGTTGCTGTCCGGGCGTACCCCGTCGTCCCCGTCGGGCGTCGTCGGGGTGTTGCGGCCGTCCTGCACCACCAGCAGCCCGCCGGGGAAGCCCGGCAGCGGCGTCGCCGTCACCGCCGCCCCGTCGCACTCCTGCACGCCGTCGACCCCGCCGTCGACCACCGCGAACCGCCCGGTCGGCCGGTTGGTGACCCGGTCGTAGGTGAAGAACGTGTCGTCGCCCTGGCTGGACACGACGAGGGTGCCCGCGTACCGGCCGGTGGGCAGGATCGTCAGGCCCTCCACGTCCTGGGCGATCCGCCCGCCGAAGCCCGGGTCGGCGGTGTCGTCGGCCACGCAGTCGTCGGCCGCCGGGTCAAAGACCGCCGGGACGCCGTACTCGCGGACCCGCTCCACCGACCGGGGTACGCCCACGAACCGGCCACCGACCAGCCGGGTCCGCCACAGGCCGACCTTCTCCTGCGCCAGGTACACCACGCCGGTGGCCGGGTCCACCACCGTCCCCTCCACCTGCGGGCCGTCCCCCGGGTCGGTGCACGGCGACCAGGCGGAGCCGTCCGGCAGGGTGAACGTCGACGGCAGCACCAGCCGCCCCACCGGCCGGTAGCTGACCTTCCCGGCCCGCTCCACCAGCCGGAACACCCCCACCTCCGGGGTGCTGCGCCGGCTCACCACCGCGTACGCGGCCCCGTCCCGGTCGGTGAACGTGCCCAACCCGTACGCGGTGCGTTGGGTGTTCACCTCTGCCTGGTCCCGGCTGAACGCGAACGGCGGCTGCGGCGCGGTCACGTCGACCAGCCGCCGCGACACCGGATCGATCCGGTAGAACCGGAGCTGGTCGCGTCCCCGGTCGGTGACCACCGCCAGGTCGACCGGCCGGCCCGCCAGCCGGAAGCCGCTGACCAGGTCGACGTTGTTGAACCGGCCCGCCTCGTCGTCCGGGCCGGGTGCCGGCGGGGTGGCGATCGCCTGCCGCTCCCGGGCCCGCAGGTCGTACACCCGCAGGCCGCCGTTCTTGGCGGTGACGACCACCAGGCTGCCGGCCCGGTCGGTCGGGTGCACCCAGATCGCCGGATCGTCGGCGTCGGCGTCTCCACCGGCGGCGTCGTCGAACAGGGCGGGTGTCTCGGCCACCGCCCGGACCGCACGCGGCACGTCGTCGCGGGCGGGCGCGGCGGCGGCACCGGTGGTCGTCACCAGCAGCGGTACGACCGCCAGCGCGGAGATCACGATTCGTCTCATGCCCGCAGACCGTAGGGTCGGCACGGTGACGGACGCTGAACACGGGATGAACGCGATTCGCTGGCAGTACGCCATGGACGCCGCCCTCTACGGGCCGCGCGGCTTCTTCGTCTCCGGGTCCGGCCCGGCCGACCACTTCCGGACCAGCGTGCACGCCTCTCCGGCGTTCACGGCGGCGGTGTTCCGGCTCGTGTCCCGCCTCGACGCCGCCCTCGGTTTCCCCACCCCGTTCGACGTGGTGGACGTGGGTGCGGGCCGGGGTGAGCTGCTGCGCGCCCTGGCCGCCCTGGCCCACGGGTCGGCGACGCCCGGCGCGGCTGCGACGCCGCTGGCCCACCGGCTGCGGCTCACGGCCGTGGAACCGGCCCCCCGCCCGGCGGACCTGCCGCCCGACATCGCCTGGACGACCGAACCCCCGGCGGGAATCACCGGCCTGCTGACCGCGACCGAATGGCTGGACAACGTCCCCCTGGACGTGGCCGTCCCCACCGGCACCGGCTGGCGCTACCACCTGGTGGACCCGAGCACCGGCGAGGAAACCCCCGGCCCCCCGCTGACCCCGGAAGACCTCACCTGGCTGACCACCTGGCACCCCACCCCAACCCCGGCCGCACCCCCCACCACCGCCCCGGTGATCAAGAGGTTTGCGTCAACGGAGGGGCCCGAACCTGACGCAAACCTCTTGATCACCGGGCGGGGGGAGCGAGAGGGGCGAGGGGGGCGGGTTGAGGTGGGGCGGAGTCGGGACGAGGCGTGGGGGCGGGCCGTCGGGCGGCTGCGGCGGGGGGTGGCGTTGGCCGTGGACTACGGGCACCTGCGCGAGCGGCGGCCGGTGGACGGGACGTTGACCGGGTACCGGAACGGACGGCAGGTGCCGCCGGTGCCGGACGGGTCGTGCGACATCACCGCACACGTCGCCATGGACTCCGTCGCCGCCGCCGGTGCACAGGTCGCCGGGTGTGCGTACACGCTGGTGTCGCAGCGGGAGGCGCTGCTCGCGCTCGGGGCCGACGGTGGGCGACCGGCGCTGAGCCTGGCCGGCAGCGACCCCGCCGGGTACGTGCGGGCCCTCGCCGCCGCCTCGGCGGTGGCCGAGCTGACCGACCCGGCCGGACTCGGCGGGCACCACTGGCTGCTCCAGCCGGTCGGCGTCGCCGTCGATGCGCTCATGGCACGATGACCGGCATGACCACGGACACCGGTGAACTGCGCGAGCTGACCGTCGGCACCGGGGCCGGCGGGGAACAGCTCGGCACCGACATGGTGCTCAACATCGGCCCGCAGCACCCCTCGACGCACGGCGTGCTGCGGCTGAAGCTGGTGCTCGACGGGGAACGGGTGGTCGCCGCCGAACCGATCGTCGGGTACATGCACCGGGGCGCGGAGAAGCTGTTCGAGGTCCGCGACTACCGGCAGATCATCGTGCTGGCCAACCGGCACGACTGGCTGTCGGCGTTCTCCAACGAGCTGGGTGTGGTGCTCGCCGTCGAACGGCTCATGGGCATGGAGGTGCCCGAGCGGGCCACCTGGCTGCGGATGGCGCTGGCCGAGCTGAACCGGGTGCTCAACCACCTGATGTTCCTCGGCTCCTACCCGCTGGAGATCGGCGCGATCACCCCGGTCTTCTACGCGTTCCGGGAACGGGAGACCATCCAGGCGGTCATGGAGGAGGTCTCCGGCGGCCGGATCCACTACATGTTCAACCGGGTCGGCGGGCTCAAGGAGGAGGTTCCCGCCGGCTGGACCGGACGGGCCCGCGCCGCCATCGGCGAGGTCCGCCGCCGGATGCCCGACCTGGACCGGCTGATCCGACGCAACGAGATCTTCCTGGCCCGTACCGTCGGGGTGGGGGTGCTGTCGGCCGCCGACGCCGCCGCGTTCGGGGCGTCCGGGCCGGTCGCCCGCGCCTCCGGGCTCGACCTGGACCTGCGCCGCGACGACCCCTACCTGGCGTACGACCAGCTCGACGTGCCGGTGGTCACCCGCACCGCCGGGGACTGCCACGCCCGCTTCGAGGTGCTGCTCGACCAGGTGTACGCCTCACTCGACCTCGCCGAACAGTGCCTCGACCGGGTCGACCGGCTCACCGGGCCGGTGAACACCCGGCTGCCCAAGGTCGTCAAGGCCCCCGAGGGGCACACCTACGCCTGGACGGAGAACCCGCTCGGGATCAACGGCTACTACCTGGTCTCGCGGGGCGAGAAGACGCCGTGGCGACTCAAGCTGCGCACCGCGTCGTACGCCAACGTGCAGGCGCTGGCCACCCTGCTACCCGGCTGCCTGGTGCCCGACCTGATCGCGATCCTCGGCTCGATGTTCTTCGTGGTCGGCGACATCGACAAGTAGACCGGGGCCGACACCACACCCGGGCCCGACCCGGCCCGGCACCGGGGGCCTGACCCGGCACTGCCCGGCAGCGGGGCCTGATCCGGCCCTGCCCCGCACGAGGGCCCGACCCGGCACCCGGACGGTCAGCGCCAGTGGCCGCCGGCACGCGGGACGTCGTCCTGCGGGGGGTAGCCGTACCGCTCCTCGCCGTCCCACTGCTGGTGCCCGCGTGGTTCGGGGTCGGGGGTACGCCACGACACCACCGGCTCCCGGTCCCGCCACTGCTCGGCCGGTTGCCCGCCCCACCGCTGGTCGTCCACGGGAACGGACCGGTCCGCAGCGGGCTGCCCGGTGCGCGTGGACCAGTCCGGCGACGGCTGTCGTACGCCGCCCGGCCACTCCTCGCCCGGCGGGACGGCCCGCCCCGGCCGCTCCTGGGCCGGCTGGGCAACAGACGCCGACCAGTCCGGTGCGGACGGCGCGGGCTGGGCGGTCCGGGCCGGCCGGTCCGGGGCCGCCTGTACCGGCTGGGCTGCCCCGGCCGACCACTGCTCGGCCGGCCGGTGACTGCGCGCTGGCTCCCGCCACTGCTGCGGCACCGGGACACCACCCGCCGGCAACGCCGGGCGGCCCTCCGGCGTCGACCGGCCGCCACCCCACCGCTCACCGGTCCGCGCCGGCTCCTCCCGGTAGGCGTCCTCCTGCCGGTACGGGTCCTCCTGCCGGACCGAGGCCCACCGGTCGGAGTAGTGGTAACCGGCCCCGTCGGCGTGCACCTCCGCCCGGCGCTCCCCGACCCGCAGCTCCCGGGCACGCCCGTCGTCGCGCACCTCGGCCCAGCGGTCACCGGCGCGTACCTCGCGGGCCGGCGGGTCGGCCCGGTTCTCGGCCCACCGGTCACCGGAAGGCACCTCGGGCGCGGACGATTCGCCACGGGTCTCGGCCCAGCCGGACCGGCCGCCGGACGACCTGACGCCGCCCTCCCCACCGACCGGGGACCACTCGGGGCGGGGCTGCTCGGGACGGGACCACTCCGCGCGGGCCGGTTCGGGGCGGGGCTGCTCGGGACGGTCGTCGGCCGGGGCACCCCACGAGGGGCCGGACGCGGCCGGCCAGGCCCGCTCGTCGCGGGACGGCGGGCGGGACGCCCGGGACCGGTCGTCGGACGGGGCGGACCAGTCCCGGCCGGGCGGCTCCGCCTGACCCGACCAGGGGTGCTGCGGCTCCCCACCGGCCCAGGACGGCTGCTCCGCGCCGGGCGTCCAACGACCGGCGTACCCACCGCCGTAGCCGCCGGCCGGATCGGGACCGTCGACGACGGTGTGCCGGGTGGTCACGTGCACCGTCTCGGTGTGCCGCACCACGCCGAGCGGACGCGACGTCGACTCGGCACCGGGCACCGGGCCACGTGGTTCGCGAGCGGACGTCCCGTACCCGCCGGGCTGGCCGGTGGTCGGGCGGTCCGGGGCGTACCGGCGGCCGGACGCTGCGGGGGTCTCCCGGTCGGCGGCGACCCGGCCCCGGCCCGTCGCGACCGGCTCGGCGTCGTCCGCCGCGCCCCAGTCCGGCGGGTTCTCCTCGGCGACGGCCCGCCGACGGCCGACCGGGACCTCCGGCGCCGGTTCGACGACCGGGACCCGGGCCCGGCCCGCACCGACGACCCGATCCTCGACGGCCGGCGGGTCGCCTGCGGCCGTCGCCAGATCGGCCGTCACCGCATCCAGCCGGCGACGCAACGCGGTGACCTGCTCCTCGGCCCGCTGGGACTGGTCCAACGCCTGGTTGCCTCGCTGGGCGGCGGCGACGATCTCGCTACGCAGCTCGCGCCGAAGCTGCGCCAGCTCGTCGAGCACCTCCGCATCCGACGACCGGGTGCCGCCGTCGGCCCGCAGTGCGATGGAGAGGCCGATCAGCACCACGGCGGTGATGGCCAGCACCGCGGCGAACCGCAGCGGACCGTTGCCGTCGGCGAACAACAGGATCAGCGCGGCGATCGGCGCGAACGCCACCCCGATCCAGAACAGGACGGTCAGAAGCTGCGGGCTGCGCTTCTCGGAGACGACCGGGGAGGGCATGGCTGTGCAGCCTACCGAGATGTACGCGGGCTGGGAACGGTCCCAGGGCAGAAATGCCCCGATCTCGGCCGGTACGGCGCAGCGGACCCGGCTGACCTGCCCCGTGCACCGAGGTCGTCGCCGCACCCGTCGACGGGGAAGGTGAGAAACGACTCAGGACGGGCGCGGTCGCGGTCGGGGGGAGCCGACCGCGACCGGGAACGCTCAGCTGGTGGCGAGCGCGCCGTCGGACGAGAAGACCAGGCCCACGCTGGCGGTGCCGGTCTTCAGCGCGTTCTTGGTCTGCGGGCCACCGGCGTCCAGCGAGCTGAACGAACCGGCCTTGAAGTCGTAGACCTCGACCAGACCGGCCTGGCACTTCGGCCGCTGCGGGCACTCCGGCGGGCCGGCCAGCACGGTGTCCTTGCCGGAGCACTTGGCCGCCAGGTCGGAGAGGGTCTTGAGGGAGTACTTGTCGGCGAACGCCTTGGTCACCGCGAAGGCGTTCTGGTCCTGCGCCGAGGACGGGGTGCCGAACGTGATGCCCGCCTTGTCCCCCTCGGACTTCAACGCGCTGACCGTCTTGTCCAGCTCCGGCGAGGAGACCGGGGTGGCGTCCTTGCCGTTGGCCTTGGTGTTGAGGAACTCCGCCATGGTCGCCGCGTACTCGGGGACGACCTGGATCTCGCCCTTCTCCAGGCTCGGCCCGTACAGCTCGCGGTTGCCGATCTGCTGCACCTTGACCTGGTAGCCGGCCGCCGTGAGGGCGATGTTGTACAGCTCGGCCAGGGTCTGGCTCTCGGAGAAGTTGCCCGCCCCGACGACGATCTGCCCACCGGGCCCCTTGGCGATGCCGGTGGTCAGACCCGTGGCGACGGCGAACTCCTCGGCCGCCGCCTTCGGCGTCTTGCGGTCCACGTCGACGGCCTTGTTGAGGGCGATCAGCTTCGGGGTGTCCAGCGCGGCGGAGACCTTGTCCAGTGCGGCGAGCAGCTGCGGGTTCGCCACCTTGGCGTTGACCGCCGGAATGATGTTGTCGGTGTTCTGGAGCTTCTTGTCGTCGTCGAGGACGACCAGCTGCTCACCGGCGACCGGGGCGCAACCCGCACCGCTCGCGCCCTGCTCCGGAGCATCGGTGCCGGACGAGCCGGCGTCTCCGCACCCGGTCAACAGACCCGCCATGGTCAGGGCGCCCACCGCACCCACCGCCAGCCGTGTCCGTACGCGCATCGTGCCCGCCTTCCGTGTCCCGGCACGGCCCGGGCAGGGCCGGCCGCGTGTCCGACGGGCGACGGCCGCCGCCCGCGGGTTCAGCCAATATCCTTCCGGACCGACCGACAAACTCTGAACCGCTTTCGTAACGTGATCGTCACGGAAAGGGATCAGTTCCCCGCCGTGGCGTCCGCCGCCCGCCGGTTCGCCACCCGCCGGGTACGCCGCAGCGGTCGCGGCGTCACCACCCGCTCGACCAGTGCCAGCAGCCCCTCCGCCGCCAACGCCAGCCCGGCCACCAGCACCCCACCGGCGATGATCTGCCCGCCACCGGCCGCGATGTCCAGCCCGAAGCCGGCCCGGATGATCTGGCCCAGCCCACCACCGTTGACGAACGAGGCCAGGGCCGCCGTCGCCACCACCTGCACGGCGGCCGTCCGGAACCCGGCGGCCAGATACGGCACCGCCAGCGGCAACTCCACCCGCCGCAGCACCTGCCACCCGGACAGCCCCATCCCGCGCGCCGCGTCCCGGGCCTCCGGGTCGGCCTGCCGCACCCCGGTGTACGCGTTGGCCAGCAGCGGCGGCACCGCGAACACGGCCAGCGCCACCACCACCGCCGGCCGCCCGAACCCGAGGAAGGTCAGCGGGAGGATGGTGAGCAGCGCCAGCGTCGGGATGGACAGGGTCAGGTTGGAGATCAACACGACCGCTCCGCCGCCGCGCCCCGAGTGCCCCAGCCAGAGACCGACCGGCCAGGCCACCAGGCAGCCCAGCAGCACCGCCGCGACGGACATGCTCAGGTGCTCCCCGACCCGGTCCAGCACCCCACCGGGGTTGGTCCAGTTGAGCGGGTCGTTGAGCCAGACCACCGCCTGCTGCACCGGATTCACCGGATAGACCTTTCGTTCGTGACTGCCGGGCTCCGCTGCGCTGCACTCCTCGCGCTCACCGGGAACGGCTCCGCAGCCAGGGGGTGAGCAGACGGCCCACGCCGGCCAGGATCAGGTCCAGCACCAGGGCCAGCAGGACGCAGAGCAGCGTGCCGGTCATGATCTGCGCCTTGTAGAAGTTGTTCTGGAAGCCGGCGAAGATCAACTGCCCCAGGCCACCCCGGCCGATCACCACCCCGACGGTGACCAACGCGACGGTGGAGACGGTGGCGAGGCGTACCCCGGTGAGGATGCCGGGCAGGGCCAACGGCAGGTCGATGCGGAACAGCCGGGCCCACCGGCCGTACCCCATGCCCTCGGCGGCGTCGCGCACCTCCGGGGGCACCTGGTTCAGCCCGGCCACCGCGTTGCGGACGATCACCAGCAGCGCGTACAGCACCACCACCGTCAGCACGGTCACCGCGCCGATGCCCAGATAGGGGGCGATGAACGCGAACAGGGCCAGGGAGGGGATCGTGTACAGCACGCCGGTCAATGCGAGAATCGGCCCGGCGAGACGGCGGTACCAGTAGGCCACCACCGCCAGCGGCAGGGCCACCAGCGCGGCGAGCAGCACGGCCCGGCCGGTCAGCGAGGCGTGCTCGCGCAGCGCGGCGAGAATGGTGTCAGAGTTGTCCCGCACGTACTGCCAGGAGAACCACGGATTACCCGGCTCGGCCCGGTAACTCAGGTGGAAGGACACACGTGGACGTTACCCCCGGGGGCACCGGCGACGCAGGACACATTGCCGCCTCGATCACGCTCGACGGCATCCGCAAGCGGTACCCCGACGGCACCGACGCCGTCCGCGAGCTGAGCCTGGAGGTGCCGGCCGGCGAACTGGTGGTGCTGATCGGCCCGTCCGGCTGCGGCAAGTCGACGGTGCTGCGGATGATCAACCGGCTGATCGAGCCGACCGGCGGCCGGATCATGCTCGGCGACGAGGACATCACCCGCGTCGACCCGGTGAAGCTACGGCGGCGGATCGGCTACGTCATCCAGAACGTGGGGTTGTTCCCGCACCAGACGGTGACCACCAACGTCGGCACCGTACCCCGGCTGCTCGGCTGGTCGAAGGAGCGGATCCGGCAGCGCAGTGGCGAGCTGCTGGAGCTGGTCGGGTTGGACCCGGCCCAGTTCGGACGCCGCTACCCGCACGAGCTGTCCGGCGGGCAGCGGCAACGGGTCGGGGTGGCCCGCGCGTTGGCCGCCGACCCGGTGGTGCTGCTGATGGACGAGCCGTTCTCCGCCGTCGACCCGATCGTGCGGACCCGGTTGCAGGAGGAGTTCCTCCGGCTCCAGGCCGAGGTCCGCAAGACCATCGTGCTGGTCACCCACGACCTCGACGAGGCAGTCCGGCTGGGCGACCGGATCGCGGTGCTGTCCGAGGGCGGCCGGCTGGAGCAGTACGACACCCCGGCGGCCCTGCTCGGCACGCCCGCCTCGCCGTTCGTCCGGGACTTCGTCGGCGCGGACCGGGGCATCCGCCGGCTCGCGGTCACCCCGGTCACCCGGGAGGTGCTCGACGGGGAGGCCACCGACACCGCCCTGCCGGAGCTGCCGCTTGGCCGCTCGGCGTACGACGCCCTGGCCGCGATGCTCACCGCCGGCACCGACGCGGTCCTGGTCACCGCCGACGGCCGGCCGGCCGGCACGCTCAGCCGCGCCCGGGTCCTCGATCTGGGGCAGCCCGGCAGCTAGCCGGCGTGGAAGTGCCACCCGGACCGGTCCAGCGGGTCGTTGCGGGGCGGGCCGGCCGCCTGCGGGTCAGGCCCGGCCGCCCAGGCTGGCCAGTCCGATGATCCAGCCGGCGAAGAAGCCGTAGCCGGCACCGGTGCCGGTGGTCTCGAACGCGGCCTGCAGCGGTCCGTCCGTGGTGAGTAGCGCCGCCACCAGGGTCGCCGCCGCCCCGGCCAGGGTGTACGCGGCCCAGCCGGAGAAGAACTGGCTGGCCGAACCCGGCACCCGGGCCACCTGGCCGGTCGGCAGCAGGTAGAGCAGCGCGGCGGCGAACACCAGCAGCAGGATGGCCCGCAGGTCGGTGGCGAGCACCCCGTGCGCCGGGTCCGCCGACTCGACCCGCCAGGCCGGCCAGGCGAGCAGCCGCAGATACCAGCCACCGGCGGAGTTCGGGTCGGTGTGCGCCTCGGCCCAGCTCACATACCACGGGCTGCCGCAGACGCCGACGAGGATCAGCGCGGCGAGGGTGCCGGTGCCGGCGGCGGTGCCGTACCCGCGCACGGTGCGGGGACGTTGGGTGAGGGCCATGCGGCGGGAAGTGCCCGACCCGCCCCGACCGGCAAACCTCTCCCGCCAGCCGGCGACGCGACCGCTCAGTGCTTCATCAGGTAGTCGATGAACGCGGCCCGCAGCAGCGGCGCGGACTCCTCGTAGCCGTGCCCGGTCAGCTCCCGCCACAGCGCCGCCGCCTCGTCGATGGTCGGCCCGACCGAGTTGGGCGCCCCGTCGAGCGCGGCGGCCTCGTCGGCGTTCGGCAGGTGCCGCAGCACCGACCAGAAGAAGCCGACGTCCCGCCGCTCCCGGGCCCGCGCGAAGGCCCGCTCCCGCAACTCCTCCGTGGAGAGGGCGTCGAGCTGGTCGAAGGTGTGGCCGGTGCCGGCGGAAGGAGTCTCGGTCATGCCCGCGAGCCTAACCGGCGAGATCCTTCCCGGCCCGTCGTCCACGCCCGCCCGTACCGTCGCCACCGGTCCGGGCCCCGCTGGGATGGTCACCGCCCGATCGGGGTCACCGTTCGTCGGCGTCCCAGCGCGGCGGGCCGCTCTGCCACCGGGGGGCCTCCCAGGGGTCGGGCGGGGTGTCGGCGTCGGTCGTCCGCTCCGGCAGCGCCGGGGTCCAGTTGCGCGCCTCGCCGGCCGGGGGCATCGACCACCCCGAGCTGATCGCCCCGTCCCGCACCGGCGGCAGTTCCACCGGCTCACCCCGGGCCGTCCGGGGTCGGCCCCACGTCTCGACCATCCGGGTGACCACCAGTCCACCGGCGAGCGCCACCCCACCGACGGCCCACCGGTCGGTCGGAGCGCCGGTCCCGGTCGCCCAGGCCAGATAGGTCACCACCAGGGCGACCGCGAGGAGGGCACCGAAGATCCCGCCCCGCCGGCCGTACGCGCTGGCACCGCCGAGCATGGACACGCCCACCGCGAGCACCGTCCAGTCCAGCCCCGACCCCGGCGTCACCGGGCCGGTCGCGTTGGCGGCGACGAGCACCCCGGCGAGCGTGGCGAGCACGGTGGAGGCGGTCAGCGCGGCGGCGGTCACCAGGGCGGCCGCCATCCCGCGACGCAGGGCCGGATCGGCCACCGGCCGGAACCGGCCGACCAGCCGACGTACCGCCCGGATCGCGCCGAACGCTCCGAGCAGGACGGCCACCGCGGCGAAGCCGGCGAACAGGTAGTAGGCGTTGCGCCGGGGGTCGTAGTCGGCCTGCACCGCCACCGGCAGGGTCCACCGCTCGATCCACACGATCATCCCGGCGGCGGCCGCGAGGCTCGCCGCCCAGCCGGGCACGTGCAGCACCACCACCGCCCAGGCCAGGGCCAGCCCACCCAGCGCGGCGGCGACCAGGGCCGGCACGACCGCCGTGGACACCCCCCGGTCGCCCTGCTCGGCGAAGTGCAGCGCGGCGGCCAGCGCGACCGGGCCGATCGCCAGGTTCACCGCTGCGGTACGCAGGCTCAGCCCGGCGGCGACGACGAGCAGACCCAACGCGACCGCGTCGACCAGCAACCGGCGCAGGCCCGCCCCGCGCAACGCGTCGGGGTTCTCCCGCCAGAGCAGGTAGGCCAACGCGACGAGGGCGAGCAGCAGCACCAGTTCCCAGACCACGTGCACGCCCAGCCGGTCGCGGCCGGGCTCCCCGTGCGTCGGGTCGTCGAAGACGGTGTCCAGTGCGGTCACGGGCACCTCTGCCGACGCCGCCCGGCCCGGTTCGTCGTACACCATGCGGTGCGCCTCCCAGGTGACCGGCCGTCCCCGGTGACGGCTGACTGTTCTCCGGTCGCCAGGCACCGTACCCGCGCGCAGGGCCGGGCGTAACCCCTCGGTCAGCGGCCGGATCGGTCCTGCCGGTCGTCGGCGTCGTCGTCGGACTCGGGGACCCGGCAGGAGCGTTCGAGCCAGAGCGCGGCGGCGACCAGTGCCAGGGAGGCGAGCGCGCCGGCCCCGGCGGCCGGCCGGTCCTCGATCGCCGCGTTGGTCGGCTCGACGAAGAGCCAACCGGTCAGCCCGACGTAGAAGCCGAGGAAGATCGCCCCGGCCAGCGCGGACGCCTTGGCCAGCACCACGAACCGGGCCACCAGCAGCGGGTTGACCGGTTCCCGGCCGGGCTTGCGCTCGATGCGGCCCCGGGTGTTGACCGCCGCGTACGCCTCCAGCACCGCCAGCGCGGCCAGGGTGACCACCGGCAGCCAGGGCAACCGGGGGATCCCGCTGTAGTAGAAGCTGCTGATCAGCAGCCAGGCCAGGGCCGCGGCGGCGAGCGCGGCGACCACCAGGGTCGAGAACCGGGTGGGGCCCATCCTCGACCCGTCGGGTTCCTGGTCACGGGGCGGTCGGGGCGCTGTCATGCCGGCCGGCTCCACTGGTTCATAAGTCCGACTCTAACGTCAGATCGGGGCGCGGGTTCAGTTCCAGGGCGTCACCGGCGACCGGTTCGGCGTTGAGCAGGTCGGTGAGCCAGCCGTGGCCGGCCAGTCGCCCGTGCGGGTCGATGTCGATCCACGGTCGGAGCACGAAGGCACGCTGGTGGGCGCGGGGGTGCGGCAGGGTCAGCTCCGGGTCGTCGCTGAGCACCGGCTGGCCGCTGTCGTCCCAGACGGCGACGACGTCCACGTCGAGGGTGCGCGGGCCGAACCGGCGGGCCGGGTCGCGGACCCGACCGGCGGCCCGTTCGGCGGCCTGCGCGCGGGCCAACCAGTCGCCCGGGGCCGCCGCCGGGTCGGCGACCATCACCGCCGCGTTGAGGTACGCCGGCTGGTCGGCGTCCCCCCAGGGGGGCGTCTCGTAGACGCCGGAGAGCACCAGCACCGTGTCACCGAGGCGGTGCACCGCGGTCCGCAGGTGGCCGAGCCGGTCGCCCAGGTTGCTGCCGATCGACAGCACCGCCCGGGTCACCGGGTACGCCGCAGGGTGACCGACACGTCGGCGAAGGGGTGCGGGATCGGGGCCTCGGGTTTGTGGACGGTGACGGTGGCGGCGGTGACCAACGGTTCGGCGAGGCAGACCGCGAGCAGCCGGTCGGCGAGCGTCTCGATCAGGTTGACCGGCTCGCCGGTGAGCACCGCGACCAGCCGCTGCGCCAGCTCGCCGTAGTGGACGGTGTCGGTCACCTCGTCGGAGCGGGCGGCCGGGGCGAGGTCGAGTTCGAGGACGGCGTCGACCACGAACTCCTGCCCCTGGGCGCGTTCGAAGTCGTACACGCCGTGTCGGCCCCGGGCCCGCAGGCCGGTCAGGGCGATCCGGTCGGTCATCGTCGTCCTCCCTCTGCCCGGCCGGCGTGGGCCGGGTCCTTCGCGATGGGGGTGGTGGCGAGCCGGGGGTGGCCGGTGGCCGACCAGACGGCGAGCGCGTCGACGGTGCCCAGGACGTCGTGCACGCGGACCCCCCAGGCGCCGGCGGCCACGGCGAGCACGCTGGTGGCGACGGTGGCGGCGGCCCGGCCGTCGGTGTCGCGGGGGGTGCCGTCGGGTGCGGCGAGCAGCCGCCCCAGGTAGGACTTGCGGCTGGCCCCGAAGAGCAGGGGGAGGCCGAGTTCGAGCAGTTCCGGCAGGCGGGCGCTGAGTTCCCAGTTGTGCGCGGCGGTCTTGGCGAAGCCGAGCCCGGGATCGATCACGAGCCGGTCGGCGGCCACCCCGGCGGCCAGCGCGTCGTCGACCCGCTGGGCCAGCTCGACCCGGACGTCGGCGACCACGTCGGTGTACGCGGCCAGTCCGGCCATTCCGCGCGAGTGTCCCCGCCAGTGCATCAGCACCCAGGGGCAGCCGGCGTCGCGGACCACCCGGGCCATGTCGGGGTCGGCCAGTCCGCCGGAGACGTCGTTGACCACGGCGGCACCGGCGGCGACGGCCGCCTCGGCCACCGGCGCCCGGGTGGTGTCGATGCTGACCGGCACGCCGGCGGCGGCGAGTTCCCGGATCACCGGCAGCACCCGGGCCGCCTCGGTCCGTGGGTCGACCCGGTCGGCGCCCGGTCGGGTGGATTCGCCACCGACGTCGACCAGGTGCGCACCCTCGTCGCGCAGTCGCACCCCGTGTGCGACGGCGGCGTCGAGATCCGCGTACCGGCCGCCGTCGGAGAAGGAGTCGGGCGTGACGTTGAGGACGCCCATCACCACCGGGGCCTGCGCCCGTACCAGATCGGTCACGACTAGACGGTACCGGTCGCGCCGGGGCGTCCCGGGAACCCCCACCGGCCCTCTCCACGGCCGGGCTGACGTGCCGATTAGAACAGGTGTACTATCGGTCTTCCGGGCCGAATCGGGTCGACTCTTCGCGGCTTGTCGCAAAGGGGGGCGGCCCGTACGCTGTGGAATTGCCCAGCATCAAGAGATGGCGAAGCCTGGAGGGAGGGCCGAAGCGGGAAAATCCCCCCAAATCTCGCCACTCTCCGTGGTGGGAGACCCGCACCGCGTCAACGACGCCGTGCACAGTGAGCACATTCCCGCCAGGCTTGCCTACTGCACCACCGCGGCGCCGTCGGCCGCGTTATGGGGAGGTTCCAGTGATCGCCTTCGAGCTGATGGAGACGACGTCGTCCGGCGTCGCGCAGGTGCTGCACACCCTGGCGACGGCGCCACTCGCCGAACCAGCCCCCAAGGGCATCGACACCAACGGTGTCGTCACCTTCTTCGCCAGCAAGATCGCTCCCATCCTGCTCGCGGTGCTCGGGGTCATCTTCATCGGGCGGGCCAGCCGGGGTGAGATCTCCAAGGTGCTCACCAGCTCGGCCATCGCGATCGTCGGGCTGGCCTTCATCGCCGGCGCGGCCACACTCTTCTTCATCGGTGACTATCTGATCGATCTGATCTTCGAATAGGCGCGGGCGAGACATGCGGCTGCGCACCGACGACGACATCTACCGGGCCCGCCTGGTCTACCTCGGGCCGCCCGGCTACACCCTTCCGGTCCACCTGCCCTACGCCCAGTACGGCCTGTTCATGCTGCTCGTACCCCTCTACATGTTCATCCACTGGCTGTTCACGTTGCAGGTCGAGCTGTTTCCCGCCTGGGAGATCGCGCTCGCCATCGTGAGCACCTCGTTCATCTTCCGGTACGTCGACCCGGACCGACCGGCGCGGATGGTCATCCGCACCGCGCTCACCGACTGGCGACGCACCCGGGAACCGGCCGCCGAGCTGCGGGACCCCCGCCTTGTCGGCAGCCGGATCAGGATCCGGGAGGAACTGGCATGACCGGGTGTACCCGCATCGGGCAGTCGGACCACATGGGTGAGGCGGTCGAATGAGTCGCTCTTCCACGCCGGGTTTCCCGGCCGGACGACACAGCGCCCCACACGGTAACCGTGCGCGCTCGTTCGACTACCCCCAGGAGGAGTTGCGGGACGACGAGCCGTACGACCCGGCCCTGCTCACCGGCCCGGGCAAGGTCGGCGTCTTCCAGGCACCCCGCCCAACCCCCGGCGGGGGCACCCCCCCGGTCGAGCCGGTCTCCGCCGCGCCGATGCTGGTGGGTGACGGCACCGACATCGACTCCCCCTTCCTCGACCTCTTCGGCGGCGGTCCACGCCCCGGCACCCCCCCGGCACCCGGTGGGCCGCCCCCCGGCACCGCCGCGCGACGCGGCCCCGGCCGGCAGCCCCAGCCCGCCCCGCACCGAACGGCCGCCGCGTCGACGCCACCGGCGGCGATCGAGGCGCAGGCACCTCCGGCGGCCATCGAGGCGGCCCCGCCGACCGAGCGACCGGCCCGTACCCGGGTTCCACACCAGCAGGGCGACCGGTCGGCGGTCGCCGGTGACCGGCCGACCGAACCACCGCAGCGGGCACCGCGCCGCGTCCCGGCCGAGTTGTTCCCCCGGGACACCGGCGAGCCGCTCACCGCCCGCGAAGCGGCCGAACGGGCCCGCCGGGAAGCCACCGAACGGGCCCGGGAAGCCGCCGACCGCAGCCGCCGCGAAGCCGCCGAGACCGCCCGCCGCGAAGCCGCCGAGCAGGCCCGGCGGGAAGCCGCCGAACAGGCCCGCCGGGAGAGCGCCGAAGCAGTCCGACGGGAGGCGATCGCGCAGACCCAGCGCGAAGCCGCCGAACAGGCCCGACACGAGGCCGCCGAGACGGCGCAGCGGGAAGCCGCCGAGTCGGCCCGCCGAGCGGCGGCCGACGCGGCCCGGATCGAGGCCGCCGAGCGCAGCCGGCGCGAGGCCGCCGAGTCGGCCCGGCGGGACGCCGACGAACAGGCCCGAAGGACCGCAGCGCTGACGGCTCGGCCCCGCCCCACCCCGGTGGAGTCCCCGCCGACGGCCTGGCCCGACCACGTCGAGCCGGCCTGGCCGGAGACCACCGACCCGGCCTGGCCGGAGCCGGCCGAACCGGTCCGCGTCGAGTCCGTGACCGCGCCGGCCGGCGCGCTGACCGCCGAACCGACCCGGCGTGCACTCGTCGAGTCCGACCCCACCGAACCCGGCCCCCGCGAACTGGCCCCGCCGAGGCAACGTGCGGCGAGCCGCCGGACCGAGGCGACCAAGCCCGTCCGGGTACGCCCCCCGAAGATCAAGTTCGGTGACCGGGACCCCTCGATCGACCTGGCGATCACCGAGATCGCCGGGCACCTGACCTTCACCCCCAACACGGTCACCGCCTGGTACTGGCTCCCCGAGGTCCGATGGGCGTTCCGCCCGGACGCCGAACGCGAGGCGCTGCTCTCCGCGATCTCCGAGCAGTACGCCGGCCTGGCCGGTTTCCGGCTGCACCTGCGCCGCACCACCCGGCCGTTCCCCGCCGACGAGTGGGCCCGCACCATCGACGCGCACACCGCGTCACCGCTGCCCGACGTCCCCGGCACGCCCGGCTGGGCCGACCACCTGGTCGCCGCCCAGCAGCACCTGATGTCGGTCAACCACGCCGAGGGGCAGACCTACCTGGGGGTCACCTTCGCCCGTCGCTCGCTCGGCGACTCCCTCACCGAACGGCTGCTGCGGGCCTTCGGCAAGGGCACCGCCGACGGTGAACGTCGCAAGCTGGGCCGCACCGTCGAGCAGTTCGACGAGGTGCTGGGCAGCTTCGGCATGCGGGGCCGGCGGGTCACCGCACAGGAGCTGGAATGGTTGCTCTACCGCTCCGTAGCGCTGTGCATGGCCCCGCCCGGCACGCTCTCCCCGGTGACCAACGGCCGGTGGGAACGCGGTGACCTGCTCGCCCTCACCGAACAGGTCGAGCGGTACCGCACCCCGTACGGCACCACGGTCAAGTTGGTCAACCGGATGACCGGCGAGGAACGGCACGTCGCCGTGCTCGCGGTCGGCCGGATGGAGCCGTTGGAGATCCCCGAACGGCACGAGCCGTGGCTGCACTTCCACGAACGGCTGCCCTGGCCGATGGAGATCTCCACCCGGGTCGACATCCTCGGCTCCGGCGACTCCTTCCGTAACCTCGAACACCGGCTGCGGATGATCCGCTCGCAGCAGCTCGACTACGCCGAACACGGCATCGACGCCCCACCCGAGCTGGAACGGCTCGCCAAGCGGGCGCTGGTGATCGGCGACGAGATGACCACCGGCCTGCCCGTCGACTCCGCCCGGGCCCACGGCTGGCACCGGATCGCCGTCGGCGGCCGCACCCGCGAGGAGTGCATGGAACGGGCCCGCCGGCTCATCCAGCTCTACTCCCGCGAGCTGCGTATCTCCCTGCAGCACCCCAAGAACCAGGACTGGCTGGCCCGGGAGTTCATCCCCGGCGAGCCGATCGCCAACACCGGCTACGTCCGTCGGATGCCGGTGCCGCTGCTGGCCGCCGCGCTCCCCCAGGCGGCGTCCACCGTCGGTGACCGGCGGGGCGACCTGATCGGTCGTACCGCCGGGACCTGCCGCCGGCCGGTCTTCCTCGACCTGCACTTCCCGATGGAGGTACGCGAGCGCTCCGGCCTCGCCGTCTTCGTCGCCGAACCCGGTGGTGGCAAGTCGACGCTGCTCGGCGCGCTCGGCTACCTGGCAGCCCGGCGGGGGGTCCAGGTCACCCTGCTCGACCCGTCCGGCCCGTTGGCCCGGCTCTGCGCCATGCCCGAACTCAAGCCGTACGCCCGGGTGCTCAACCTGACCGGTTCGGAGCCGGGGACGCTGGCGCCGTACGCGCTCATCCCCACCCCGCTGCGCACCGAGTTCACCTCCGGTGCGGCGGGCGACCGGGAGTTCGAGATCGCCATCTCCAACGCCCGGGCCGAACGGCGCATGCTGGTGCAGGACATCTGCATGATGCTGGTGCCGCCGCAGGTGGCCCGGGAGGCGTCCACCGCCACCCTGTTCCGGCACGCGGTACGCCAGGTGCCCGCCGAGGAGACCTCCACCCTGGACGACGTGGTCACCTGCCTGCAGGGGCTCGACGACGACGCCGGCCGGGAACTGGCCCACCTGCTGCTCGACACCGCCGAGATGCCGCTGGCCATGCTCTTCTTCGGCCGCCCGCCGGAGGGGCTGCTCGGTGCCGACGCGGCGCTCACCGTGATCACCATGGCCGGTCTCCGACTGCCCGACCTCAAGATCGAACGCGAGTACTGGTCGGCCGAGGAGGCGCTGGCGCTGCCGATGCTGCACACCGCGCACCGTCTCGCCGTACGCCGCTGCTACGGCGGGTCGATGTCCTCCCGCAAGCTCGTCGGCCTGGACGAGGCGCACTTCATGGAGGGCTGGCGCTCCGGCCGGTCCTTCCTGGTCCGCCTCGCCCGCGACTCCCGCAAGTGGAACCTCGCCGCCCTGGTCGCCTCACAGAACCCCAAGGACATCCTCGGCCTCGACGTCCAGAACCTCGTCTCCACCGTCTTCGTCGGCCGGATCGCCGAGGACACCGAGATCGCCTCCGAGGCGCTCCGGCTGCTCCGGGTCCCGGTCGACGACGGCTACGAAGCCACCCTGGCCTCCCTGTCCGCCGTCGACACCACCTCCGCGACCCGGCTCGGCTTCCGCGAGTTCGTCATGCGGGACGTCGACGGCCGGGTGCAGAAGGTCCGGGTGGACGTGTCGTACGTCGAGGGGCTGCTGGACCACCTCGACACCACCCCCGCCGCAGCCGCTCAGGCCGCCGGGATACTACCGACCGTCCTGGCTGATCTGGAGGCGTGACAATGGCGAGGACCCGGGCACGGATCACGGCGCTCCTCCTCGCACTCGGCGTACTCGCCGGTGCCACGATCGCCTGGCCGGTGATCGGGGCCACACCGGCGTACGCCGCGACATCCGTGACGGCACAGGCTGCAGCGGATCTCTGCACCACCAAAGAGTGGCAGGCCGACTTCCGCGCCTGCGTGAAGAAACTGAAGCAGGTCAGCGAAACCGAGGTGGACTGCCGCAAGCCACCGGTTCCCTCAGCCCCCGACTCCGGGCTGGCCGGCTGGTTCGCCTCCCGGCCCGACGCGTCGAAGCTCCCCGGGCCGAAGGGCCTCTACAGCGACTACGGCTACGGCGGCTACAGCTTCAACACGTACGACGTCGATGGTGGCTGCGCCTCCACCGTCCTGCATCCGGACTACAAGTTCACCACGACCGTCGCCAACGGCGAACTGATGATGGCCACTGCGGTGGTTGGTGCCTCGAACGCGCTCCGGGAGCGCGCCTGGGATCCACGGTCGATGTGGAACTGGGCGGACCCACTGGTGGAGAAAGCGACCAAGGCCGTCTACCAGAAGGTGTTCAGCGTCTTCGGTATCGTGACGCTCTGCGTGGTGGGCCTCTACCTGCTCTGGCGTTCCCGTCAGTCAGACATGAGCAACGCGATGACCACCGCTGGCTGGGCCCTGCTGGTGATGGTCGCGGTGACCGCGCTGGCGGCCTGGCCGGTGAAGTCCGCCAACATAGCTGACGGCACCCTCATCACCTCCCTCGGCGTCGTACACGACGCCGTCGGACCTGCGACCCGTGACATTCCACCGGACCGATGCGTCCTACCGAACCCGGATGCATGCGTGGACAAACGGCCTCCTGCCGTCCGTGCCAGCGACACCGCCACCGAATCGATGTTGTACCGCAACTGGCTACGTGGGGTCCTCGGTTCGGCGGACAGTGAGACCGCGCAGAAGTACGGGGCGGCCCTCTACGACGCCAAGTCGCTCTCCTGGGAGGAGGCGGAAAAGCTCCGGCAGAACCCCGCCACCCGTGAGGCCACCATCAAGGCCAAGCAGCAGCAGTGGATGACGGTCGCCGAGCAGATCAAGGCCGAGGATCCCGAGGCGTACGAGTATCTCCAGGGTAGCCGGGACATGGACCGGATCGGTTCCGGGTTCATCGCGGTGCTCGCCTCTCTGCTCTTCGCCATGTTCGACCTCACCGCCTCCTTGCTGGTACTGCTCGGATTCATGATCTTCCGGTGGGCGGTCATCGCCGCGCCGATCCTGGGCACGATCGGCCTACTCCGTCCGGCCAGCGCCGGGTTGCGGCGACTCGCAAATGCCGTCGTCGCCGCCGTCTTCAACATCGCCATCTTCGGCACCGGGGCGGCGATCTACCTGTTCGCCGTCGACCTGATCATGAGCACCCCCACCCTGCCGGGCTGGCTTCAGGTGGTGCTGGTCTGGCTCTGTGGTGTGGTCGGTTGGTTGTTGCTCCGGCCCTACCGGAGGATCACCCAGCTCGGCGGCAAGGACAGTAGTGAGGCGGTCGGCTCGGCCGGGTCGTGGCACCGCCGGTTCTTCCGGGACATGAGCGTCGCCGCCCGCCTCGACGTGGCCGAGCCGGGAGGTACGGCCGAGCCGAAGCTCACCCGGCGGCGCGGGGCCGCGCTGGAACCGGTCACCCTGCGTCCTGAGGCCAGACGCGAGGACCCCAGCCACTCCACGGTCAGCACGCCGGCGCAGCGGGAACGCCCGGATGGACGCGAGCGCGCCGACGAGACCGAGGCGAAGCCACCGTCGCGGGAGACCAGCCGGCCGACGGCCGCACCCCGCCCCCGGCGCCGCACCCCGGCGAGCTGGACCGAGCCGGACGTACCGGAGGAGGCCCCGTCCTTCGTGGTCTACCGACCCGACTCGGCCGCACCCGCAACGACACCCGCGAAGCCCAGCCCCCGTATACGCTCCGAGGCCAGGTGACGCGATGCGGCGAGCAGTCGAATTCCTCTTCACGCGACTCATCCGGTCGCGGCTCGGCATCGCACTCGTGATCGCCGTGCTGGTGCTCGGGGTGATCGGCACGGCCCGCCTGGTAGCCGGTCCCGATGACCTCAGAGCGGGACTCAGCAGCCGCCCACGGGAACCCATCACCACCGTCGATCCGGAAGAGGGTGACGACGGGGTCATCGCCACGCCGTCCCCGGAGTCACCGCGTACCCGACCCGGTGAGTTGACCCCCGAGCAGACGGCCACCCGGTTCACCACTGCCTGGCTGGGCGGGTCCACCACCACTGCCGAGCAGTGGCAGGCGGCTCTACGGCCGATGTCGACGCCGGAACTCACCGAGAAGTTGACCGGTGCCGACCCGGCCGGGGTGCCTGCTGTCAAGATCGCCGGCGCTCCGACGCTGCGTCCCCGGACAGCGGTCTTCGCGGAGGTTCTGGTTCCCTTGGAGGGCGGACGGCTGCGGCTGGAACTGGTTGCACCCGACGGCCGTTGGTTGGTGGATGCCGTGGACTGGGAGCGGGAATGACTGCCGAGCTGTCACCGACCGGAGCCCCACGCCGCCGGGTCCGGGTAGGTGCCGTCGCCGCCGCACTGACCGGCGTTTTCGCGCTGCTCTGCTGTGGTGGCGGCAGCGCCGCGTTCTTCCTGACCAATCTCGGTGGCGACCAGGAGACCCTGGTGTCGAACGAGCAGCAGTGCGATGACGAGCACCGGGTCAGTGTCACCGGCAAGATGCCCCGGATGTCGGTGTACGGGGCCACTCAGATGCGTAATGCCGCAGTCATCATCAAGGTCGGTCAGGAGATGAAGGTTCCGCCCCGGGGCTGGGTGATCGCGGTGGCCACGGCGATGCAGGAATCGGCGTTGCGCAACCTGTCCAACAGCACTGTCGCCGGTTCCCGCGGCATTCCGAACGAGGGTGTCGGGTCTGACCACGACTCCCTCGGCCTGTTCCAGCAGCGGGCCGGCTGGGGCAGCGTCACGCAACGCATGAGTCCCGACTACGCGGCCCGCAAGTTCTACGAGAAGCTGCTGAAGCTCGACGGTTGGGAGCGGATGCCCCTGACCCGGGCCGCGCAGAAGGTGCAGATCAGCGCCTACCCCGACGCGTACGCAAAGCACGAGGACGTCGCCAGTCAGATCGTCAACGCGCTGGCAGGTGGTGCCGCCCGGACGGTCCAGATCGCCGACCGGCCGGTGTGTGACCGGGCCTCCGCGCGGACCATCGCCGCTTCCGGATGGACCGCACCGATCGAGGGCGGGGTCGGCTCCGGCTTCCGTACCGCGAGTCGACCGCGACACAACGGCGTAGACATCGGCGCACGCAAGCGAACCGAGATCCATGCCGCTGCCACCGGCCGGGTGCTCGTTGCCCGCTGCGATCCGGACCACGATGGCAATCTCAGCTGTAATGTCGACGGCTTCCCCGGAAAGGGGGGGTGTGGCTGGTTCGTCGACATCCTGCACGCCGGTGGCTTCGTCAGCCGCTACTGCCACATGATCGAAAAGCCGCGGGTGACCCCAGGGCAGCTCGTCAAGGCCGGTGAGGTGATCGGCCTGGTGGGTAGCAGTGGCAACTCCTCCGGCCCACACCTGCACTTCGAGGTGCACGTCGACAGTGACCGCAGCTTCGCCGGTGGGATCAACCCGGTGCCGTTCATGCGGCAACGTGGTGCACCGCTGAACGGCTCGGCATGAGACCGACGCGACGATGAGCGGACCGCTGCCGGACCCCTTCGCCGGCCAGCCCGACTGGGCGCCGCTACCGCCGAGACCGATAGAGATCGTTCCCGCCACCAGCCGGGTCGAGCTTCGTGGCCGCCGCGTCCTCGTCGGGCTTCCGGGCCTCGGGTGGCGGGGAGACCTACGCGCCGACGAACGGGTGGTGCAGGGTAGCCGCACCTATGTGCCGATCATTCCCGAACACGAGTGGTACCGGGCAGAGTCCGACCAGGTCGAAGTTTTCGCCCCGCTCGTCCCCCTGGAACGGGTCTGGGTGGAGACTCTCGGGGCCCGCCCATCGGCCACTGATGCTGCTCGTGGCCAGGGAATTCGTCTGGTCTCCCTGGACGGACCGACACACCCCGCCCCCACCCCGGTCTTCGAGACGGATGCGGTCAACGGACGACGGGTGGTGCACGTCGAGGACGCTACGGAACGCCGTGATCTTCGCGCGGTGACCGAGTCGTACTCGGGTGCCGACGGCGACATCTGCGTGCGGGTCACTCCGGAACTGGAGTGGTATCGCTGGGCCTGGCGCGGACAGCCGCCCACCACCCTCGAGGTTCCGGTCCACCTGCTGTGGATCGAATGAACTAAAACCTCTTCGTGGCTTCGCAGACTCTCCAATGGTCTTTGAGTCGGGTTTGAAAGCGCCAACGTTGCCGGTCGGTCTGGGAGATGCCGTCGACGGCGGCTGAGAGAATAAGGTCGGTCTCCACTTGCGCACTTTCGCCCTCTCGTTTGATCAAGAGGGCACCCCAACTGACCGTGAGGGTGGTCGCGAAACGGCGCTCCCTGTCGCGTAGGTCGTCACGTAGGGCTCGAAGTTCGGCAAGGCCGTCTGGGTTCCCCTCGCAAGCAAGGAGTTCTGCGCGGGTGTCGTTCTCATTGACCAGAAACTCGCGAAGGTAGTTGTCCACCACTACGTCCGGGGCGCTGCGGTCGGGGGTGGCGGCCCGCTCGTACAGCACGTAGCCGGTCACTCCGGCCCCCACACAGAGCAACGCCAACACCCCGCCGACGACGGTGAGGACGGTCCGGAGCCGGCGGGGCCGACGCGGCGGCACCGGCAGCGGCGCAGGGGGTGCCGACTGGTCCGGTGGGGTCCGCTGCGCCGGTACGCGGGACACCTGGGAACCGGCGGGGGGCTGCACTGATTCCACCCCCTGAGGCTATCGGCTGGCCGCCTCGTACCCAATGCCCCGGAAGCTGCAGATCGTGACAGGACGACCCCGACAGGTGAGAGTTCTCCACCATTCGCGACAAGCCCGGCGCATCGCCGTCGTGCATCCCGGGGGAGCGGCCCGGGCTGGGATACGGTCTGCAGTCGGGGGTATCCAACCTCGAAGGAGGGGTGGACACGCCTCGGAAAGAGGGGTGGACGCGGTGGCCGGTCCGAAGGCTCGTACGAACCGCGCCGCAGCCCTGCACCGTCGGGCCGCCGCCACCGTCGCCGCGGCCACCGTCGTCCTCGACGAGATCCGTCCCGCCCCCGCCGACCAGCGTCGCCAGTACGAACTGGCGGACCGGCTGCGCAGCGCCGCCGCCCTGCTCGCACCGGGGTGGGCCGGTGTCCCGCTGGAGACCGTGTCGGCGGACGCCCCGTGTGGTGAGGACAATCCGCCCTTCGTGCGGATCGGGGTGGCGGCACCGTTGGAGGATGCCCGTTTCCCGGCCCTGGTGCCGTTGTTCGGGTCGGGGCACCTGACGCTCGACGCGGACGCCCGGGACCTGCGGGTGCGCGGCCTGCTGCGGGCCGTACTGCTGCGGGTGCTGGCGGCCATCCCCGCAGGTTGCCTGCTGGTGCGCGGCGTCGACGGCACCACCAGCCGGCCCGGCGCGGGCGTCGCCCCGGGCGGTAGCCGGGGCGACGGTGTCGGGTCGGGGGGCGACGGCGTCTTCGCCCCGTTCGCGGCGCTGGTCGACGCGGGTCTGCTGCCGCCTCCGGCGGCGGACGTGGCCGGGCTCCGGTCGGTGCTGACCGAGGCAGAGCAGTGGGTGTCTCCGGGTGCCGGTCGTCCCCGTCGGCACGACCGGACCCTGTTGCTGGTGATCGCCGGGTTGCCCGAGTCGACCGGGTCGAGCGACCTGGACCGGATCGTGGCGCTGGCCGAGCGCGGCCGGGGTGCCGGTCTGCACCTGGTGGTGGCTGGTTGGCCGGTACTGGGTCGGCCGCCGTTGCCACAGGCCACTCCGGTGCGGCTGCGCACCTCGTACGCGCTGGTGGGTGATCCGCCGGGCAGTCCGTTCAGCGGACCGGGCACCGAGTCACCGGGTGGGCTGAACTGTCCCGTCCTCGTCGATGACGATCCCGGTCCGGAGCTGATCGGGGCGGTGTGTCGTCGGCTGGCCGACCAGGTGGAGGCGGGTTCCCGGTTGGGTCTGGCCGAGTTGTTGCCACCCGGGGACGCCCAGCTGTGGACGACCACGTCGGTCGACGGACTGTCCACCACGGTCGGGGATGCCGGCGGCCGGCCGGTCACCGTGGGCTTCACCGAGTTGACCCCGCACTGGTTGGTCAGTGGCCGGTCGGACGCGGGTCGGTCGGCGTTCCTGACCACCGCCCTGCTCGGCCTGACCGCCCGGTACGGCCCGGACGAACTGGCGCTGTACCTGGTGGACCTGGGCGACGGCGAGTCGTTCGTGGAGTTCCTCCAGACCGAACGGGACCGGTCGTGGTTGCCGCAGGTCCGCGCGGCGGGGATGGCTGCCGACCCGGAGTACGTCCGGGACCTGTTCGACCAGTTGGCGGCGGAGATCCACCGACGGGAGGAGGCGGCGGCGCGGGCCGGTGGTCAACGGTTCGCGGAGCTGCGTGACCATCAGGTGCTGCCCCGCATCGTCTGTGTCCTCGACAATTTTCCGCTGTTGTTGTCGGATCGGGATCCGGTGGCTGCCGAGGTGCTGGCCCGGTTGGACGGGCTGGCCCGCTCGGGGCGGGGGTACGGCGTCCACCTTGTCCTGGCCGGGGCGGGTGACCTGGGTGTCGGTGCGGGGTCGGCCCCCCGGGACTCGGTGCTGGGGCAGTTCCCGGTGCGGGTGGCGCTCGCCGGGGGCAGTGCGGTGCTGATGCCGACCAACGATGCCGCCGCCGGTCTGGCGGTGGGCAGCGCGGTGGTGAACACCGCCGGTGGGCTGGGTGGTCCACGCGGCGCGACCCGGGGGCACGAGCGGTTGGTCCGGTTCCCCGATCCGCACGACGCCCCGGAGGTGGTCGAAGGGCTGCGGCGTCGCCTGTTCGCGGCGCGGCCGGAGGGTGCCGTACCGCCGGTGGTGTTCGCCGGGTGGGCCCGGCCGTTGCTCGGTAACGACCCACGGATGCGGGCCGCCGTCGCCGGGCGGTCCGGTGCCCCGGCGGCGCTGCTGGGTCGGGCGGTCGACGTGGCACGGACGACCGTGGCGGTGCCGCTGGGTCCGGTGGCCGGGCGCAACCTGGCGGTGCTCGGGCCGGGCCTGGCGGCGGCGGCGCTGCTGGCGACGGCCGCCCGGAGCGTCGCCGCGCACCACCCGCCGGGCGGCGCGGAGTTCGTGGTCGCCGCGCTGGCCGAGGGGTCCGCCCCGCTGGCCGCCGCGCTCGCCGCCGAGTTGGGTGGGTGTCACCGCGTGTCGACGGTGGACGGGCCGGGCCTGCTGACCGCTTCCACCGGCACCGGCCCGACCTATTTCGTGGTGTTCGGGGTGGACGTACCCACCGCGGAGGAGCTGCCGCCGGAGCGGCTGCGCACACTGCTGCGGGAGGGCCCACCGGCGGGTCGGCACCTGTTGGGCTGGTGGCGGACGGTTCCGCCGTTCGCCGGGTTGGTGGAGCCGGACGACGAGGTGGGCAAGCTGGCTGCGGTCGCCACCGTCGACGTGCCTGGTGCGCAGCTCGCTCCGCTTTTCGGCCATCCGGTGCAGTGGCGTCCCCGACCGGCCCGGGTGGTCCTCTGGGACGGTGCCGACGACCGGGGCACCGTCCTGGTGCCGTTCGCCGACGAGGAGGAAACCTCGTGACCGACCGCGCGGGGAACGGATACGGCCTGACCGCGAGGAACCGACCGCCACGGGGGCCGCAGCTGTGCGACCGCGAGGGGGACCTGAGGTGACCGACCGCGAGGGGGACCTGGCCGTGACCTGTCGTGCGGAGCGTCGGGCGTGAGCATCGATGACGCGGTGACGGTGGCGCCGGTCCGGCAGCGGCCCGCCGGTGAGCCGGCCCCGTCGATGACCGCAGCCTGGACCGAGTATCTGGCCGCCGCCCGCCAGCTCGACGGGGTACGCCGGGGTGCGGCGACGGCTGCCGCGGCGCAGTCCCGCGCCGTGGAGGCGGCCCGTGCGGAGTTGGCCGAGGTACGCGCCCGGTTGGTGCCGCAGCAGGCGAGACTGCGCGAGTTGGGCGTACCGGCGATCTCGTTGGCCCCGACGCCGCCGGAGCTGACCGAGGCCACCAGGGTGATGCTGGGCGGTCCGGCGGCGGTGCTGGCCGGACTGCGTACGGCCCAGGGCTGGGTGGAGGGCGCGGACGCGGCGTTGGCCGCGCGCGGTGCGCCGCGTCCGGCGGCCTGGCCACCCCGGTGGCGCAACCTGCTGGTGTACGGTCCGCTGGCGCTGATCGTGCCGGTGGTGCAGTTGGTGCTGTTCCTGACGGTCGACTCCGGCCCGGTGAGCGTGGCGGCGCTGCTGGTGGGTCTGCCGATGCCGGCGGCGGCGTTCGCGGCCGGCTGGGTCGGGATCAGCCGGCTGTTCCCTCCGGGACCGGACGGGAGGTGGGAGCGTACCCCCCGGCTGGGGCTGCTGACCTGCCTGGTGCCGGCGGTGGTGACCACCGCCGGGATCATGCTGGCCCTGCTGGCCGGCTGACCCCCGGCCCCGGCCCGCACCCCGGCTCAGGGCTCAGGGCTCAGGGCTCAGGGCTCAGGGCTCAGGGCTCAGGGCTCAGCGGGGGATGATCAGTGACATCGCCTCGGCGCGGGACTTCGCGTCGTGCTGGAGCACGCCGCGCACGGCCGAGGTGATGGTCTTGGCGCCGCTCTTCTGGATGCCGCGCATGGCCATGCACATGTGCTCGCATTCGAGTATCACGATGACGCCGCGCGGTTGCAGTCGGCTCATCAGCAGGTCGGCGATCTGCGAGGTGAGCCGCTCCTGCACCTGCGGGCGGCGGGCGAAGACCTCGACCAGTCGGGCCAGCTTGGACAGGCCGGTGATCCGGCCGTCGGGGCCGGGGATGTAGCCGATGTGCGCGCTGCCCCGGAACGGCAGCAGGTGGTGCTCACAGAGGCTCATCACGTCGATGTCCCGGACGAGTACCAACTCCTCGTGGTTGGCCTCGAAGGTGGTGCTGAGCACCTGGGCCGGGTCGACCCGCAGGCCGGCGAAGAGTTCGGCGTACGCCCGGGCGACCCGGGCCGGGGTCTGCTGGAGGCCGTCGCGGTCCGGGTCCTCGCCGACGGCGATGAGGATCTCGCGGACCGCCTTCTCGATCCGGCCGAGGTCCATGGTGTCCTCGATCGGGCGACCGTTGAGCTTGCCGCTGATCAGTCGGGCGGCGACGTGGTCGAGTGCCTCGTCACCGGGCTCGGTGGACGAGGCGGCCAGCCCCGCGTTGTCGGGGCTGGCCGCGGCGTCGGTGTTCAGTGCAGACCGTCCGAGTTGTTCGAGGAGCCGCCGACGGAGATGCCGTCCGCGGTGGCTTGCGCCTTGAGCTTCTCCTTCTCGGCCGGGGTGAGCACCGGCGGCTCGGTGGAGGGCAGGCGCTTGCCGAAGCCGTTGTACGGGGCCATCGGCGGGCGCTTGACCACCCGGGAGCAGATCCGGGCCATGTCGGCGGTGGAGAGGGTTTCCTTCTCCATCAGCTCCAGGACCATGTTGTCCAGGACGTCCCGGTATTCCACCAGGATCTCCCAGGCCTCGTCGTGGGCCAGCTCGATCAGGGCCCGCATCTCGCCGTCGATCTCGGCGGCGACCGAGTCGGAGTAGTCCCGTTCGTGGCCCATGTTGCGGCCGAGGAACGGCTCGTCCCCGCTGGTGCCGTACTTGATCGCGCCGAGCTTCGAGCTCATGCCGTACTGCGTGATCATCGCGCGGGCCAACTGGGTGGCCTTCTCGATGTCGTTGCCGGCGCCGGTGGTGGGCTCGTGGAAGACGAGTTCCTCGGCGGCCCGACCGCCCAGCGCGTACGCCAGGGTGTCGATCATCTCGGCCCGGGTCTGGGTGTACTTGTCCTCGGTCGGCAGGACCAGGGTGTGCCCCAGCGAACGACCCCGGGACAGGATGGTCACCTTGTGCACCGGCGCGGCGTGCGGCAGCGCCCAGGCGACCAGCGCGTGCCCACCCTCGTGGTACGCGGTGATCTTCTTTTCCTGGTCGCTCATCACCCGGGTCCGGCGCTGCGGCCCGGCGATCACCCGGTCGATCGACTCCTCCAGCGAGTCGTTGCTGATCGCCCGCTGTTCCTTGCGGGCGGTGAGCAGCGCGGACTCGTTGATCACGTTGGCCAGGTCGGCCCCGGAGAAGCCGGGGGTACGCCGGGCGACCGCGTCGAGGTCGACGTCGGGGGTGAACGGCTTGCCCTTGGCGTGCACCCGCAGGATCGCCTTGCGGCCCTCCATGTCGGGGGCGTCGACGGGGATCTGCCGGTCGAACCGGCCCGGACGCAGCAGCGCCGGGTCGAGGATGTCCGGTCGGTTGGTGGCGGCGATCAGGATGACCCCGCCCTTGGTGTCGAAGCCGTCCATCTCGACGAGCAGCTGGTTGAGGGTCTGTTCCCGCTCGTCGTGGCCGCCGCCCATGCCGGCGCCACGGTGCCGGCCCACGGCGTCGATCTCGTCGACGAAGACGATCGCCGGGGCGTTCGCCTTGGCCTGCTCGAAGAGGTCGCGGACCCGGCTGGCGCCGACACCGACGAACATCTCCACGAAGTCCGAGCCGGAGATCGAGTAGAACGGCACCCCGGCCTCGCCGGCGACGGCGCGGGCCAGCAGCGTCTTACCGGTACCGGGCGGGCCGAAGAGCAGCACGCCCTTCGGGATCTTGGCGCCCAGGGCCTGGTATTTCGCGGGGTTCTGGAGGAAGTCCTTGATCTCGTGGAGTTCCTCCACCGCCTCCTCGGCCCCGGCCACGTCCGCGAAGGTCGTCTTCGGGGTGTCCTTGGTGATCATCTTCGCCTTGGACTTGCCGAAGTTGAGCACCCGGGAGCCGCCGCCCTGCATCTGCGACATGAAGAACAGCAGCAGGAGCACGAGCAGCGCGATGGGCAGCAGGTTGACCAGCAGGCTCACCCAGATGCTGTCGGACGACACCTTGGCGTCCGCCGGGCCGGTGACCCGGTTGGCCGCCTTGGCCTCGAGGACCTCGTTCCAGACCTGCTCGCCGGCCTGGTAGGGGAACTGGGCCTCGATCCGGTCGGTCGTGGTGTCGCCGAACTTGGTCTTCTCGGCCAGGTTGAGCTGGAGCGTCTGCTCCTTGTCCTGGAAGACGACCTTATTGATCTTGGCGGTGTGCAGTTGGTCGAGCGCAACGGAAGTGTCCACCCGGTGGTAGCTGGGACCAGCGGTGAACAGCTGACTGAGCACAACGGCGCCGAGGATGACCAGGATGATCCAGACCACCGGTCGGCGGAAGAAACGCGTACGTTCCATGCTGTTGTCGAGCGCCGAGGCGCCCGCATCCTCCTGATCGACGTCCTGACCGTCTGAATGGTGTCGCCGCCGGAGGCGGCGTCGAGCCGCCGTGCGGGCCGGCCTCGACCCCGGGGCGCGCGAACTGCCGCACCGCGGTCATTCGACGGTACACCGTGCGCGCCAGGTGCGAGCTTGCGAGCCCCGCAGTCGGGCACATTCGTGACCCCGAGTTGCGAGCCTGCGAGCCCGGCGCCCGCGTGGACGGCGAACCGGGGTCTCAGCCGACGTGGCGGGGAACTGCGCACCGGCTCCGTCGACCGCCCGGTCACGCGGGTCGGGGTGCCGGGCGCGGAGCTGCCCCCACGCCACCCGTCCCTACCGTAGTCGGATTGGCTGGGAGCCCGCTGAACGTCCGCTCGATGACGACCGATACGAGCGGAAGTTCAGGCCCGGGCGTAGACCTCGGGCTTGAGCACACCGACGTACGGCAGCTCGCGGTAGCGCTCACCGAAGTCCAGGCCGTAGCCGACCACGAACTCGGTGGGGATGTCGAAGCCGACGTACTTCACCGGGACCGTGACCTTCACCGCCTCCGGTTTACGGAACAGGGCCACCACCTCGACGCTGGCCGCCGACCGGGACTCCAGGTAGCGCAGCAGCCAGGACAGGGTCAGGCCGGAGTCGACGATGTCCTCGACCACCACCACGTGCCGACCGGCGATGTCCCGGTCCAGGTCCTTGAGGATGCGCACCACGCCGGAGGAGGTGGTGCCCTGGCCGTACGAGGAGATGGCCATGAAGTCCAGCTCCACGGGTGGACCCTGGCGGCCCAACGCCCTGGCGAAGTCGGCCATGAACATGACCGCGCCCTTGAGTACGCAGACGAGCAGGAGCCCGTCGGTGACCCCGGCATAGTCCGCCGAGACCTGCTTGGCCAGCTCCGCCGTTTTCTCGCGGATCTGTGCCTCGGAGATGATCACGTGATCGATGTCGGCGTCGTACCAGGAGCCGTCAGCCATGCTCCTAGCCTGCCGTACGCCGGCCGACCCGCGTCGGCGGGGCCGCACCTTTCGGCGCGACCCCGCCACGGTTTTTTCCGGCACACCGGGAGCAACCACCTCAGCAGGCGCGGGACCGCCAGCGGCGACCGTCCTCGGTGGGCTTCCAGTCGGCGGAGTCACGGGTGTCGGCGGTCAGGCCGACCGCCGAGGCGACGGCCAGCGCGACGATGAAGAGCAGGAACAACAGGAACTGCATGGCGGCGCTCACTTTCCGGGGATTTGAGTGGTTTTCGCCGCCGGCGCGCACCGGACTACTACCAGTTTCCGCCCCCACCCCGGCCCCGGACAGTGGCAGCAATGCCATACCCCCTCGATTTTCTGCCACTCCTGCGGTTACCCTCGTCACATGATCCGATCGGTGGCCGTCATCGCACTGGACCAGGTGGCCGTCTTCGAGCTGGGCGTGCTCACCGAGGTCTTCGGCACCGACCGCACCGACGACGGTTTCCCCGGCTACCGGTTCACCGTCTGCACCGCCGACGGCGACCCGGTGCGCACCGCCTCCGGCTTCGGCCTCACCCCGCACGCCGACCTCGCCCCGGTCGACGACGCCGACCTGGTCGCGGTGCCCGCGTACACCCACGGCGACGGTGAGCTGCCCGAGGCGGTGCTGGCCGCGCTGCGCCGCGCCGCCGACCGGGGGGCGTACGTGTTCAGCGTCTGCTCCGCCGCGTTCGTGCTCGGTGCGGCCGGCCTGCTCGACGGCCGGGAGTGCACCACCCACTGGAAGTACGTCGACGAGCTGCAACGCCGCCACCCCTCGGCCCGGGTCCGGTGCGACAGCCTCTACGTGGCCGACGGGCCGGTGCTGACCAG
Organism: Micromonospora sp. NPDC049081; assembly: GCF_040648835.1. Classification (NCBI taxonomy): domain Bacteria; kingdom Bacillati; phylum Actinomycetota; class Actinomycetes; order Micromonosporales; family Micromonosporaceae; genus Micromonospora; species Micromonospora sp. NPDC049081. Next base: position 99,899 of record NZ_JBEZEK010000015.1, read on the forward strand.
CGCCGGCACCGCCGCCGGCATCGACGCCTGCCTGCACCTGGTACGCCAGGAACACGGTTCGGGCACCGCCACCCGGCTCGCCCGGCGGATGGTGGTCCCGCCGCACCGCGACGGCGGCCAGTCCCAGTACGTCGAGGCGCCGATCCCGGCCACCCCCGACGCCCCCACCCTCGAACCGGTGCTGAGCTGGCTGGTGGGGCACCTGGACCGGCCGACCACCGTGGACGAGCTGGCCGCCCGCGCCGGCATGTCACCGCGGACCTTCGCCCGCCGGTTCCGGGCCGAGACCGGCACCACCCCGCACGACTGGCTCACCAACCAGCGGGTGCTGCTGGCCCGCCAGCTGCTGGAGGAGACCCGGCTCAGCGTGGAGAGCGTCGCCGCCCGCTCGGGGTTCCCCGACGCCGCCGCCCTGCGCCACCACTTCGCCCGCCGGGTCGGCACCACCCCGCAGGGCTACCGCACCACCTTCCGCGACCGCGTCCCCACCGCCTGAGCCGCCGCCCCCGGGGGCAGCGCCGGGGTCAGTAGCCCAGCGCCGCGCCGTCGACCCGGGGCTCCGCGCCGACCACCCAGCCGCCGGCCGGGTCACGCCACAGCGCCTGGCCGTACCCGAAGACCGACGGCTCGTCGGCGACGGTGACCTCGTGGCCCCGGGCGCGCAACCCCGCGACCAGGCCGGGTTCCGCCGCCAGGGCCGGCTCGACGAGCAGGGTCCGGCCGGCGTGCCAGTACCAGCGGGGGGCGTCCAGGGCGGCCTGCGGATCGAGGCCGGCGTCGACGGTCGCGGCGACCAGTTGGACGTGCCCCTGCGGCTGCATGTGCCCGCCCATCACCCCGAACGGCCCGACCGGTGCCCCGTCGCGGGTCAGGAAGCCCGGGATGATCGTGTGGAAGGGCCGCTTGGCCGGCCCCACCACGTTGGGATGACCCGGGTCGAGCCGGAAACCGGTGCCCCGGTTCTGCAGGACGAAACCGTGGCCGGGCAACACCACCCGGGAACCGAACCCCAGGTAGGTGGACTGGATCAGGCTGACCATCAGCCCGTCGGCGTCGGCCGTGCAGAGGTAGACGGTGCCGCCCCGCTCGGGCGTGCCGGCCACCGGGTCGCCGGCCCGGTCGGTGAGCAGCGCCCGCCGCGCCGCCAGGTAGCCCGGGTCGAGCAGGCCGGCGGTCGGCACGTCGGCCCGGTCCGGGTCGGCCACGTGCGCGTGCGCGTCGGCGAAGCCGAGCTTCACCGCCTCCACCTGCCGGTGCACCCGGTCCACCGGGTCGACGCCCGGGTCGAGGCCGTCCAGGACGCCCAGCGCCAGCAGCGCCGCCAGCCCCTGCCCCGGCGGCGGCAGCTCCCACACCTCGTGCCCCCGGTAGCTGACGCTGACCGGGTCGACCCAGGTCGAGGTGTGCGCGGCCAGGTCGGCGGCGGTGAGGAAGCCACCGGTACGGGCGGCGTGCCGGTCCAGCGCCGCCGCGATCGCACCCCGGTAGAAGTCCTCCGCGCCGGTGGCGGCGATCAGCCGCAGCGTCCGGGCCGCCGCCGGATTGCGCCAGCGTTCACCCGGCCGGGGTGCCCGACCCGCTACCGTGAAGACCCGGTCGAACTCGGTGAACTCGGCACCCGTCGGCACCGGCTGCGCCAGCGCCCGGGCCCAGGTGGCGGCGGTGCCGGTGGAGACCGGATGGCCATGCTCGGCGTACCCGACCGCATCGGTGAACAGGTCGGCGAAGGGCAGCACACCGAACCGGTCGTGCAGGTCCCGCCAGCCGGCCGGCGCACCCGGCACCGTCACCGGCAGCCAGCCCCGGGCGGGCATCGCCGGCCCGGCCGCCTGCGCGCCACCGAGCGCCGCCACCGGTTCCGCCGCCGCCCCGCCGGTGGCGGCCAGCACCACCTCCCGGGTCAGCGCGGCCGGTGACCGCCCGACGGCTGCGAGACCGTGCAGCCGGTCGCCGTCCCAGACGATGGCGAACAGGTCACCACCGATGTCGTTGGACGGCGGCTGCACCACGGTCAACGTGATCGCGGTGGCCAGCGCCGCGTCGACGGCGTTGCCGCCGCGCCGCAGCACGGCCAGACCCGCCGCCGCCGCGAGCGGGTGGCTGGTCGAGACGGCACCGTGCGGGGCGAACAGGGCACTGCGGGGGTACGCCATCAGCCCTGTCTACCGCACCACCCCAACCCACCCCACGGGTACGCGGCCACGCCGCTGCACGGGCGCCTCGGCACTCGGCACTCGGCACTCGGCGCTCGGCACTCGGCACTCGGCGCTCGGCACATCATGATCAGATTGCGAAAATGGAGACGACACGCCGGCCCGAATGCTCAAAAACGCAATCTGATCACTCCTCTGCCCCCGGCCACCCTGCCTGAGGCGCACTCAGCCAGCCAACGGGTCCCCACTCGGGACGCGCCCAGCCGACGGGTCCCACTCGGGAGGCGTCCAGCCGACGGGTCGTCCACTCGGGCACGCTCAGCCGACGGACCCCGATCGGATGTGCTCAGCCAACGGACCCCGATCGGATGTGCTCAGCCGACGGGCAGCAGCCGGCCGCCGCGACGGCCGACGCGTACCCCGCCGGGCAGCGCCGTCGCACCCTGCCCCCGCCAGGCGGTGACCAGCGCGTCCAGCGCGTCCACGTGCCGGTGGGAGAGCGCACCGGGTGGGGCCCCCAACTCCCGCGCCCAGGCGTGCAGCACCCGGCTGCGGACCGCCCCCGGCAACCCGGCCAGCGCCACGACGGACAAGCCCCCACCGTCCCGCAGGGGAGGCCGGTCGACTGCCGCCCCGTCGGATGGGGGTGGCGGGGTGGCGAGGGCGGCGGCGGCCAGGTCGTCCAGGGCGGCGGTGTCGGCGGCGAGCAGTCGTGCTGTCCGGGCCAGGTTGTCCAGGACCCCCTCGCCGAGGGCGGTGACCAGGGCCGGCAGCACGTCGGCGCGGACCCGGGCCCGCGCGTACGACGGATCGGTGTTGTGCGGGTCCTGCCACGGGGTCAGGCCCGACGCCGCGCACGCGTCGCGGGTCTGTGCCCGGGTGACGTCGAGCAGTGGGCGCAGCAGCGGCACCCCGGCCAGGTCCCGCCGGGCGGGCATCCCGGCCAGCCCACGCGGGCCGGCACCCCGGGCGAGCGCCAGCAGCACCGTCTCGGCCTGGTCGTCGCGGGTGTGTCCGAGCAGGACGGCACTGGCCCGGTACCGGCGGGCGGCGTCCGAGAGCGCCTGGTAGCGGGCCTGCCTGGCGGCCGCCTCGGGGCCCCCCGGCCGGCCGGCCACCGTCACCGGCACCGCCTCGACCGGATCGAACCCGACGCTCGCAGCCCAGTCGGCGACGGCGGCGGCACGTTCGGCCGACCCGGCCTGCAACCCGTGGTCGACGGTCACCAGAGCGGCCCGCCGCCCGAGCCGGGACGTCACGAAGGCGGTGGCGACGGCGAGGGCGAGCGAGTCCGGCCCGCCCGAGCAGGCCACCAGCACCGGCCCGTCGGCGGGCAACCCGGCCAGGGCACGGCGCACCGCGACCCGCAGGGTGGCCACCGACGGCGCGAGGGCCACCCCGGGTGGGGCACCGCGAACGTGCCGTCCGGCCACGGTCGGGTCGACGCAACTGGTTCCGCCCACCGGCTCGGCACCGCTCTGCCCGACCACCGGTCCGACGGTCGAGCCGACAGCGCTGCCCCCGACCACCGGACCAACGGCCGGGCCGACAGAGCCGGGCCCGACCACCGGGCCGACAGAGCTGTCCCCGACCACCGGGTCGACGGAGCTGGGCCGACCGGCCACCGGGTCAGCCGGCGGTCGGGGTGGCGCCGGCCGGGCCGTGTACCCGGGCCACCCAGGCGGCCGGGTCACCCAGCTCGTCCAGCCGGGGCAGGGTCAGCGGCGAACCGAAGATCTTGTTGAAGCCGGCCATGCCCACCTGCTCGACCACGCCGTGCACGAACTTGCGCCCCTCGGCGTACTGGCGCATCTTGACGTCCACCCCGAGCAGCCGGCGGATCGCCTTCTCCAGCGGGTTGCCCGCCTCCCGGCGGCGGTTGAACCCCGCCCGGATCCGCTCCACGCTGGGGATGACCTGCGGGCCGACGCCGTCCATCACGAACTCGGCGTGCCCCTCCAGCAGGGTCATCAGCGCGGTCAGCCGGTCCAGCACCGCCCGCTGCGCCGGGGTCTGCACGATGTCCAGCACGCTGGTGCGGCTGTCCGGGTCGCGTACCGCGTCGGAAAGGGTGGACACCCCCCGGCGCAGGCGCTCGACCAGGTGTTCGGTGCCCTGCGAGGCGTCCACGAACGCCTGCACCTCACCGAGGAAGTACGCCCGCATCCACGGCACGGCGGTGAACTGGGTGCGGTGGGTGACCTCGTGCAGGCACACCCAGAGCCGGAAGTCGCGCGGGTCGGCACCGAGCTTGCGCTCCACCTCGACGATGTTCGGCGCGACCAGCAGCAGCTGCCCCGGGTCGGCGGAGAAGACCTCGTACTGGCCGAGCACCCGGCCGGAGAGGTACGCCAGCACGGTGCCCGCCTGCACCCCGGTGAGCCGGGAGCCGACTGCCTCGGTGAGTGCGCCTGGCGGCTTGTCGCCGGAGAGCCGGCTGACCAGTGGGGTGATCACCTCCCGCAGGCCGGCGATGTTGGTCGCCGCCCAGTCCCGCCGGTCCACCACCCGCACCGGCGGATGACCCACCTGCGGGCGCAGCCCCGTGTAGTCGGCGACGTGCCCGGCCGCCTCGTCGGTGAGCCGGCGTAGATCGCCGACCACCTCGGTGGCCTCCGCGTACGACACGCGGGGGCCCGACTTGCTCAGCGCCCCCGCGGTGGCGGCGGCCAGATCCCAGTCCACGAACTGCGCCATGCCACCCACCGTACCCGCGCCGCGACACCCCGGCCGGTTCCGCACGACGGGCTGCCCCACGGCCGACCGGGCACGACCAGGGCGCGACCCGCCGGACGGCAGCGGGCGACCCCGCCCACCCGGCGACGGACGGCAGGGCTGCTCAGCGGCAGCCGCAGCCGGCCAGTGCACCGGCGATCCGGTCCAGTGCCGCCCGGGTCACCTCCGGGTCGCCGCCCGGCGCCTGGTCGGTGAGCACGGCGAAGGTGAGCAGCCGGCCGTCGCGGGTGGTCACCAGGCCGGCGATGGCGTGCACCCCGGTCAGGGTGCCGGTCTTGGCCCGGACCACGCCGGCCCCGGCGGCGGTGGACGTCGACTCGTACCGGGTGCCGAGGGTGCCTGACCAGGCGGCCACCGGGAGGCCGCCGAAGATGGCGGTCAGCTCCGGATGGGTGCCGTTGCCGGCCAACGCGATCAGGTCGGTGAGCAGCGAGGGGCTGATCCGGTTGTTCCGGGACAGTCCGCTGGCGTCGGCGAGGCTGATCTCGTCGGCCGGCAGGCCCAGTTCGCCGATCACCTCGTCCATCGCCGCCGCGCCGCCGGCGAAGGACGCCTGCTGGTTGCGGACCAGGGCGACCTGGCGGGCCAGCGCCTCGGCGATCACGTTGTCGCTGTCGGTGATCATGATGTCGACCAGCCGGATCATGGGCAGCGACTCGACCTTGCCCAGTTCGGTGCCGGGCGCGGTTGCACCACCCTCAGTCGCGCCGCCGGCCGCCGGGGCGGTGCCCCGGACCACCCCGGTCTCCGGCAGGCCGAGCAGCCGGGCGAAGGAGCGGCCGGCGGCCAGGTCGGGCTCGGCGTACCGGGTGGCCGCACCGTGGCTGTCGGCGAAGTTCTTCCGCGCCCCCGCCGGGTCCTGGCGCGCGCCGTCGGTCATCAGCGCGGTGATCGACGCGCCGAAGCCGCCGGTCGGGATGTCCGCGTCCCAGCCGGGACCGTGGACCGGGCCGGGGAAGAGGGTCGAGTCGACCACCACCCGGGTCGGGGCGGTGCCGCCGAGGGCCTGCTTGACCTGGGCGGCGAGGGTGTCGAGCCGGGCGGCACCGGGATAGAAGCCGGATTTGTCGACGGCCAGGGTCGGGTCGCCCCCACCGACCAGCACCACCTCGCCCGGGTTCGCCCCGGCGAGCGCACGGGTCGCGATCCGGTAGCCGGGGCCCCGCGCCTTCAACACGGTCACCCCGGTCGCGAGCTTGGTGACCGAGGCGGGGACGGTGCCGTCGTCGCCGCCCCTGGCGTACAGCGATTCGCCGCTGACCACGTCGGCCACCGACACGTTCACCCGGCTACCCAGGGCGGCGGCACCGGTCAGCGGCTCGACCGCGGCGCGTACCCCGGCGGGGGTCGGCACCGGGGCGGCGGCGTCGGGGCCGGCGAGCACGGGGGACGGGTCGGGCTCGGGGGGACGCGCGGAGGGCGACGGGGTGGGGTCCGCGCCCAGCCAGTCGGCGACCGGACCGGGCCGGAGCACCGCCGCCGCCCCGGCGAGGCCGACCAGCAGCACGAGGACCAGCAGCACCGGCACCCACCGCCGACGGCGACGCGGCGGCCCACCGGCCGCCCCCGGTGGGCCGGTGACCGGCGTGGAACCGGGGGGTACGGGACGCGACGCCGGCCCCGGCTGGGCGGCCGACGACGGGTGGGCAGGCGAGGGATGACCAGTCGACCCCGGCTGGGCAGGTGACGACGAATGGACGGGCGGCGACGGCATCCCGCCCCCGGGGGAGACCGACGCCGCACCACGATGCGGCGCGACCTGCGCGGACCCGGAGTGCGGCGCGGCCGGTGCACTGCCGGCGTGCGGCGCGACCGGGGCGCTACCCGCGTGCGGCGCGACCTGCGCGGTGCCGGAGTGCGGGGCTGCCGGGGCGGAGCCGGACGGCGGCGGGACCTGCGCGGAGCCGGAGGGCGGGGCTGCCGGGGCGGAGCCGACGGACGCGCGACCGGCGGCGGCCGTGGCCGGTGGACGCCAGGCCGGCGGGGGCGGCTGGTCGGCGACCCGACCAGCGGCCGACGGTGACTCGGGGGTCGACTCCGGGCGGCGTGGGACGTTCGCGTCGGGCACCGACACCCGGCCGGTGGCCCCGCCGGTCACGGGTCGCCCCGAACCCCGGCCGTCAACCCCCTCCGGGCGGTAGTGTGAATCTTCCCTCCCCACGACCCCCTCCTCCCGCCGCCGAACTCGCCTGGGTGACACTACTTCGGTCCGAAGACTATGCGGCGTCCGGAGCCGACGGGTGGCCATTCATCCGTACCGGGGGCGTCAGTGGTTCCGTTCAGCCAGCGTGGGCAGACGAGGGAGCGTGGGAGATGGATTTCGACGTCACGGTTGAGATCCCGAAGGGTCACCGAAACAAGTACGAGGTGGACCACGCGACCGGCCGGATCCGGCTGGACCGCACCCTGTTCACGTCGACCCAGTACCCGGCCGACTACGGCTTCATCGAGGGCACCCTCGGCGAGGACGGCGACCCGCTGGACGCGCTGGTGCTGGTCCCCGAGCCGACCTTCCCGGGCTGCCTGATCCGCTGCCGCACCATCGGCATGTTCCGGATGACCGACGAGAAGGGCGGCGACGACAAGGTCCTCTGCGTGCCCTACGAGGACCCCCGCCAGGAGCACCTGCGCGACATCCACCACCTGGGCGAGTTCGACCGGCTGGAGATCCAGCACTTCTTCGAGGTCTACAAGGACCTCGAACCGGGCAAGTCGGTCGAGGGCGCCACCTGGGTCGGCCGGGTCGAGGCCGAGGCCGAGGTGCTGGCGTCCTACCAGCGGGCCCGCGACGCCGAGGCGCAGGGCGGCACCGCCCACTGACCCACCAGCTCCACCGCAGGCCCGGACCCCGGTGGTCCGGGCCTGCGGCGTGACCGGGCGGGCGGTCGGGCTCAGCCCAGCAGGCCCCGGGCGGTGTCGTAGAGGTCCAGCACCGCGCAGGCCACCGGCACCACCGACACCACCAGTGCGGTGTCCGTCAGGTCAGCCACCCGACCGAGGTACGGCGAGACCGGTCGCCGGGCGTACGTCGTACCGGCGGCGACGGCGAGCAGGGCGACGAACAGCCCTCCCCCGCTCAACGCCAGCAGCCCGAGGGCACCGGAACGGCCGGCGAGCACCGCGCCGAGCACCACGAACCCGGCCAGCCCGGCGACCACCGGGGGCACCCGGTGCCGGACCGCCACGAACAGCCGGGACCGCAGCAGCAGCACCGCCGCCCCGACCGCCACCAGCACCCGCCCGGCGACGCCGCCGGTGACGGCGAGCACCGACACGGTCGCGACGACCAGGGTGGCGTGCCCGAGCAGCATCCCGGTCAGCATCTCCTCGCTGCGGGCCACCGCCGCGTACACCCGACCCCGGTCCGGCAGGTCCCGCACCCCGTCCGGGCCGCCCGTCGGGGCGTCCGGCAGGGTGATCGGCGGCAGCGGCACCTTGCCCAGCCGGATCGCCGCCAACGGCAGCACCCCGAGGGCGAAGACCAGCACGCAGAGCAGTACGGCGGCGGTGGCGGCCGAGGTGAGCAGCAGCCCACCCAGGCCGGCGAGCGTACCCACCGCGCCGACGGTCGCGCCGGCCACGAAGACCCGCAGCCGGGTGGCGACGCCGAGCAGACCCAGGACGGCGGCCAGCAGCAGCGCCACCGCACCGGCGAGGAGTTCGGGTGCGCCGAGCCAGGGCAGCGGCTGCACCGACCCGACCGGGTCCCCGGAGCTGACCGCGAGGGCACCCGCCGTCGCGGCGTACGGCAGGGCGTAGCCGCCGAGGGTGGCCCCGGTCGGGCCGTCGCCGTACGCCCGGGAGGCGATCGTGGCGGCGAGGGTGAGCAGCAGCGCCACCGCGCCCGCGGCGGGCCAGCCGGCGGGTTGCCCCGGCCCGGCGGCCAGGACGGCGAGCAGCCCCACGGCCAGCGGCACCCCCGCCCCGGCCAGTACGGCGGCCCGGGTGGTCGCCGCCGACCAGGCGGCCCCCCGGCGGCGGGCGCCGTCGGCGATGGCCTCGACCACGTCGTCGTACTCCAGCTCGGGCCACTGGTCGTGGGCGGGCACCAGGTGCAGCACCTCGCCGTCGCGCACCCCCTGCGGCAGCAGCGGCTGCGCGGTCACCAGCACCGCGCCGTCGGTGCGTCGCAGCACCCAGCCGCCGTGCCGCTCGCCGTCGTCGGCCAACCCCTCGCCGGCGTGCCGCAGCACCTCGGGGAGCAGTTCGGCCAGGGGCACCTGCTCCGGCAGGGCCACGTCGACGCGGCGCCCGGGGGCGCTGATGGTGACCCTGGCCAGCCCGGTTGTCATCGACTGGACTCCATATCGATCGGGAGCGGTGGCTGACGGACGACGCGCACTTTACCTACGATGAGCCAGGTTCGGGTTACCGAGCGCCACAGGGAGGTGCCTTTTGTCCACTGTCGTCATCAAGCGGCCACCGCGCCGGCCCGCGCCGGAGATCCCGGTCGGCGAGCTGCCCGTGGAGGGCCCGCCGGAGATCCCCGTGGTCACCGGCGGACGCTGGCAGCAGGCGCTGATGGTGCTGCCGATGCTGGGTGGCACGGTGGCGATGGCGATGATGTTCGGTCGCGGTGGCGGCGCCTACTCGTACGTGGTGGGCGGCATGTTCGGGCTCTCCTCGGTGGCGATGCTGATGACCTCCTGGGGCAGTGCCTCCGGCACGCCGAGGAAGTCGGAGATGATGGCCGCCCGCCGGGAGTACCTGCGGCACCTGACCGGGCTGCGGCGACGGGTCCGGCAGACCGCCCGGCAGCAGCGGGCCGGGCTGTACTACCGGCACCCGGACCCGGGTCGGCTCTGGTCGACGGTGGACAGCCACCGGGTCTGGGAACGCCGCCCCGCCGACCCGGACTTCGGTGTGGTCCGGATCGCCGTCGGGCCGCAGACGCTGGCCACCCCGCTGGTCCCGCCGGTCACCCGCCCCCTGGAGGAGTTGGAGCCGATGACCGCCGGGGCGCTGCGGCGCTTCCTCGACGCGTACTCGGTGGTGCCGGACCTGCCGGTGGCGCTGTCGCTACGCAGCTTCGCCCGGGTCTTCGTCCGGGGTGGGCGGTCCGACGGCACCGGCGGGGCGGCGGAGAGCGGCGGCACGGGGTCGCCCGACGCGCAGGCGCTGGCCCGCGCGATGCTCACCCAGCTCGCCGTCTTCCACGCCCCCGACGAGTTGCTCGTCGCGGTCTGCGCCGGCCCGGAACGGCGGCGGCACTGGGAGTGGGTCAAGTGGCTGCCGCACGCCCACCACCCGAGCAGGGTCGACGCGCTGGGCCCGGTCCGGCTGGTCGCCAGCTCCGCCGTCGAGCTGGAACGGCTCCTCGGCGAGGTGCTGGCCAGCCGGTCCCGGTTCAGCCCGGCCGGGCCGGCCACCGACGGCCCGCACGTGGTGGTGCTCCTCGACGGCGGCGACCTGACCGACGCCACCGAACTGACCGGCGACGGCGGCATCGACGCGGTCACCGTGCTCGACCTGGACACCCCGCCGCCGCGCCTGCTGGACCGGTTCGCCCTGCTGCTGGAGGTCCGGGCCGGCCGGCTGCACTCCTGGTCGGCCGAGGGGCACGCCGAGGTGGGCCGCGCCGACCGGTTGGACGTCGCCGACGCGGAGGCGGTCGCCCGCCGGCTCGCCCCGCTGCGGCTCGCCGCCGTCAGCCGGGGCACCGAGGCCACCCCCGGTGCCGAACTCGACCTGCCCGAGCTGCTCGGGCTCGGCGATCCGGAGGGGTTCACCGCCGACCAGGGTTGGCTGCCCCGCTCACCCCGCGACCGGCTGCGGGTGCCGATCGGCGTCGGCGTGGACGGCGGCGCGGTCGAGCTGGACCTCAAGGAGTCCGCGCAGGACGGGATGGGCCCGCACGGGTTGCTGATCGGCGCGACCGGCTCCGGCAAGTCGGAGCTGCTGCGTACCCTGGTGTTGGCGTTGGCCGCCACGCACAGCTCGGAGCAGCTCAACTTCGTGCTTGTCGACTTCAAGGGCGGAGCCACCTTCGCCTCCTTCGACCGGCTGCCGCACACCGCCGCCGTGATCACCAACCTGGTCGACGCGTTGCCGCTGGTCGACCGGATGGTGGACGCCATCAACGGCGAGCTGATGCGCCGCCAGGAGCTGCTGCGCCGGGCCGGCAACTTCGCCAGCCTGCGCGACTACGAGCGGGCGCGGGCGGCCGGTGCGCCGCTCGCCCCGCTGCCGTCACTGCTGCTGGTCTGCGACGAGTTCTCCGAGCTGCTGTCGGCCAAGCCCGACTTCATCGACCTGTTCGTGCAGATCGGCCGGCTCGGCCGGTCACTCGGCGTGCACCTGCTGCTGGCCAGCCAGCGGCTGGAGGAGGGGCGGCTACGCGGGTTGGACACCCACCTGTCGTACCGGATCGGGTTGCGGACCTTCTCGGCGTTGGAGTCCCGCACGGTGCTCGGGGTGCCGGACGCCCACGAGCTGCCCCGCTCCCCCGGGCACGGCTACCTGCGCGCCGGCACCGACCCGCTGGTCCGGTTCCGGGCCGCTTACGTCTCCGGGCCGGTCCGGCGGCGCAGCGGGGCGGGCGGCGGCGGGGCGGGCGGGGCGGCCCGGCTGCTCGCCTTCTCCACCCACCTCGTCCCGGTGCCGGAACCGGTCGCCCCGGTGGCCCTGCCGGCCGTCGGGGAGGCCGCCGAGACCCTGCTCGACACGCTGGTCGGCCGGTTGGCCGGGCAGGGTCCGCCGGCCCACCAGGTGTGGCTGCCGCCGCTGGAGCACGCGCCCACCCTGGACGAGTTGCTCGGTCCGCCCACCGTCGACCCGCAGCGTGGCCTGGGCTTCGCCAACCCGGAGCTGCACGGTGGCCTCCAGGTGCCGGTGGCGATCGTCGACAAGCCGTACGAGCAGCGACGTGACCTGCTGTGGTTGGCACTGGGCGGGCCGGCCGGGCACGTGGCCGTGGTCGGGGCACCGCAGAGCGGCAAGTCGCACGCGGTGCGGACGTTGATCTGCGCGCTGGCGCTCACCCACACGCCGACCGAGGTGCAGGTCTACTGCCTGGACTTCGGTGGCGGCGGGTTGACCGCGCTGCGGGAGCTACCGCACGTGGGCGGGGTGGCCGGCCGGGCCGACCCGACGGTGGTCCGGCGTACCGTCGGAGAGATCGCCACCCTGCTCGCCGAGCGGGAACGCCGCTTCGCCGAGCTCGGGGTGGAGTCGATGGCGGCGTGGCGTGCCCGCCGCCGGGCACTCACCGCCGCCGGTCAGCCCACCGTCGACCCGTTCGGTGACGTGTTCCTCGTCGTGGACGGCTGGGCCACCCTGCGCGGCGAGTACGACGACCTGGAACCCCTGATCACCGACCTGGCCACCCGGGGTCTGTCCTACGGGGTGCACGTGGTGGCGAGCGCCGTGCGTTGGCTGGACTTCCGGCCCGGCATCCGGGACCTGTTCGGTTCCCGGGTGGAGCTGCGTCTGGGCGACCCGTCGGACTCGGTGGTGAAGCGGGCGGCGGCGGCCGGCGTGCCGGAGCAGGCGGGCCGGGGGATCACCGCGCAGAGCCTGCACCTGCTCACGGCCCTGCCGCAGCTCACCGGCGGGGACACCGGGGATCTGGTGAAGGCGGTCGCCGGTGCCTGGTCGGGCCCGGTCGCCCCCCGGGTGCGGTTGCTTCCCCCGGTGCTGCCGTACGCCGAGTTGGACACGGGTGCCGGCACCGGCCTGGCGTTCCCGGTCGGGATCGCCGAGGCGGATCTGCGCCCGGTGCTGCTCGACTTCGCCACCGAGCCGCACTTCGTGGTCTTCGGCGACGCCGAGTGCGGCAAGTCGTCGTTCCTGCGGGCGCTGGCCACCTCGATCATCGACCGGTTCACCCCGGAGCAGGCCCGGGTGATCCTGGTCGACTACCGGCGCAGCCTGCTCGGCACCGTCGAGACCGACCACCTGATCGGATACGGGACGGCGGCGGCGCACACCGCTGAGTTGATCGAGTCGGTCGCCGGTTACATGCAGGGTCGACTGCCCGGCCCGGAGGTCACCCCGGCGCAGTTGCGGGACCGTTCCTGGTGGTCCGGCCCGGAGCTGTTCATCCTGGTCGACGACTACGACCTGGTGGCCAGCGGTCCGGCGAACCCGCTCCGGGCGTTGGAGGAGCATCTGCCCCAGGCCCGTGACGTCGGCCTGCACCTGGTGCTGGCCCGCCGCTGCGGTGGCGCCGGCCGGTCCCAGTACGAGCCGATCGTGCAGCGCCTGCGCGAGTTGTCCACCGCCGGGCTGGTGATGAGCGGCAGCCCCGACGAGGGGCAGTTGGTGGGCGCGGTCCGGCCGGGTCCGTTGCCGGCGGGGCGTGGCCGGCTGGTCACCCGACGCGAGGGCGTACGCCTCGTGCAACTGGCCCATCTGCCGCCACCGTGATCCGGGTGTGCCGGAACGTGCCGTGTCGGCGGGGAGAACCGGTAATCTCCGTGCAGCAGGTGTCCCGTGATGAATGGCTGACGATGTGACCAGGGTTGGGCAGGGCTCCCCGACGGCGCTGCACCGGTTCGCCGGGCGGGCGCTGCTCGGTGTCGCGGCGACCACCGTCACCGTGTTGGGCACGGCCCCACCTCCGGCTACCGCCGCGGTCCCCGCCTCCATGCCGGCCGCGTCGTCGGTCTCCACGGTGGCCGGCCGTCCGGCCGCGCTGGCCGGGGCGCGCACCGGCACCCCGCTGGCCGAACCCGACTTCGCCCCGGTGCAGGCCCGTGCCGACCGGGTCCGCGACGACCAGTTCCAGCTCGACGAGCTGAACGCGGCCACCGCCTGGCGTACCTCGACCGGGCGCGGCGTGACGGTCGCGGTGATCGATTCCGGGGTGGACGGTGGCCACCCCGACCTGGTCGGCCAGGTGCTGCCCGGCATGGACCTGGTCTCCCCCGCCGGCGGCGACGAGCCGGACCCGGTGGGGCACGGCACCACGGTGGCCAGCCTGATCGCCGGGCGCGGCGACGACCGGCGGGGGGTGGTCGGGCTCGCGCCGGACGCCCGGATCCTGCCGGTGCGGGTGCTCGACGACGAGAACCGCTACGACGACGCGATGATCGTCGCCAAGGGGGTGCGCTGGGCGGTCGACAACGGCGCCCGCGTGATCAACCTGTCCCTGGGTGGCAGCGGCGACAGCCCGGCCCTGGCCGCCGCGCTGGACTACGCGTTCGCCCGGGACGTGGTGGTGGTGGCCTGCACCGGCAACGTCGCCACCTCCACCACCTCGAAGGTCTGGTATCCGGCCCGGGAGCCGGGGGTGATCGCGGTGGCCGGTCTGGAACGCGACAGTGAGAACCTCTGGTCCGGTTCGATCACCGGCCATGCCACCACGCTGGCCGCTCCGGCGACCGGCCTTGTCGGGGCCCGCCCGCCGAGCAACTACTGGGGGGTGCAGGGCACCAGCTTCGCCGCGCCGCTGGTGACGGCGACCGCCGCCCTGGTCCGCGCCCGCTACCCGCAGATGTCCGCCGGGGATGTGGTGAACCGCCTGCTGAGCACCGCGAAGGACATCGGTCCGACCGGCCGGGACGACCGCTTCGGGTACGGCCTGGTCGACCCGGTGGCCGCGCTCACCGCCGACGTGCCGCTGATCTACCGCAACCCGTTGGACGACAACGACTCCCCCGGGGTGGTCGGGTTCGGCCCGGCCCCCGGTGCCGCCGACGACACCCGGGCCGGCGGCACCGGTAGCGACCCGCTCGGCTTCGCCGCACCCCGCCAGCAGACCCGGTGGACGGCCCAGCCGGCCGGTGGTGCCGACGACGCCGCCCCCCGCCGGTTGTTGACGGGGGTCGCCGTGGCGGTCGCCCTGGTCACCGGGGTGGCGTTGATGGTGCGCCGGTTCCGGTTGTGGGGCCGGTGAACCGGGCCTGAGATCGGGTGCGGGTGGGTAGAGCAGGGCGCATGAGTTCCTCCGGTCCGCGTACCTCCGTATCCTCGTCGGAACGGTCTTGGCGGGACCGCCGCCTGGACCGGGACCACTCGCTCGGGTTGCGGTTGACCCTGGCGTCGGCGGCGGCGTTCCTGCTGCTGGTGCCGTTCGCGTTGCTGGCGGTGCTGGTGGTGGGGGCCTGGTCGCCGCTGCACGGCCTGGACGCCGCGGTCACCGACGCCCTGCACCGGTTCGCCGCCGACCATCCGGTGTGGGTGCGGGCGATGAAGGCGTGGACGCACCTGGCGTCGCCGGGGCCGCTGCGGGTGGCCGCGCTGGTCGTGGTGGTGTGGTCGTGGCGTCGCGGAGCCCGCCGGCTGGCGCTCTGGGTGGTCACCACGATGGCCGTCGGCGGGGCGCTCGGTGCGCTGTTGAAGCTGCTCGTCGGCCGGGACCGACCGGAGCTGCTCGACCCGGTGGCCCGCGCCGCCGGGTTCTCCTTCCCGTCCGGGCACGCGCTGAACGCGACCCTCGCGGCGGGGGTGCTGCTGCTGGTGTTCCTGCCGTTCACCCGGGGCCGCCCGGTGGCCCGGGTGCTGCTCTGGACGGCCGCCGTGCTGCTGGTCGGGGTGACCGGGCTGAGTCGGGTGGCGTTGGGCGTGCACTGGGCCAGCGACGTGCTCGGCGGCTGCCTGCTGGGGGTGGCGGTGGTGGCGGCCACCACGGCGGCGTTGCGCACCTGGCGGGAGCAGGCCGGACTGCCGGCCACCCGGGCCGCGGTGGACGGGGTGTCGCCGGAAGTGGCCGATCGGCCGGGCCCGTACGCGTAGCGGGCCACCGGTGGGGGTACTGGGCGGCCATGTCCGCCATCGCTGCGCAGGTCGCCAAGCGGGTCCTTCTTCCGGTGACCCTGCTGCTCGCCTTCATGGTCCTGCTCGGGCTGCTGGTGACCCGGGTCCTCGACGACGTCTGGCCGTTCACCGTGGAGGACACGGTCAACCGGGAGTTGGCCGCCGACCGCACCGGCGGGTGGAACAACGTCTCGCTGGTGTTCAGCACGCTGGCCAGCACCCAACTGATCGTCGTGGTTACCGTGCTGGTGGCGCTGGTGCTCCGGCTGGTGCTGCACCGCTGGCGGGAGCCGCTGTTCCTGTGCGCGGCGGTGACCGCCCAGGCGCTGGTCTTCCTGCTCACCACGATGGCCATCGACCGGCAGCGCCCGGCGGTGGAACACATGGACGTCTCCCCGCCGACGTCGAGCTTCCCGTCCGGCCACACCTCGGCGTCGGTCGCCCTCTATGTCGGTATCGCGCTGCTGCTGGCGCTGCGGGCCAGGAGCACCGCCGGCAAGGTCACCTGGTGGACCCTGCTGGTGCTGGTGCCGGTCGGGGTTGCGGTGACCCGGATGTACCGGGGCATGCACCACCCGAGCGACGTGGTGGCGTCCTTCGTCAACGGCGGCACCTGTGTGGTGATCATGGCGCGGGCGGTCCTCGACCGCTCACTGACCTGGGGCCGGGCCAAGCTGCCCGGCCGCGCCCCGGCGGGCGGGGACACCCCGCCCGCCCACGCTCCGGCCGCCGGCTGACCCCGGGTCCCGCCCGACCGCCGGCTCACCCCGGTCCCGGCCGGTCGGGAGGCGTCGGCGGGCTCAGGTGCAGTCGCCGGTGGCCACCCCACGGGTACGCTCCGCGCCGGCCAGCGCCACCGGTCGGGCCTCCTCGGCGGTGACCGCGAAACCGGTGTTCGGGTCGTCCGCCGCCGCCGCGAAGATCACCCCGAGCACCAGGCCGTTGGAGGAGACCAGCGGGCCGCCGGAGTTCCCGCTGCGCACCAGCGCCCGGATCGTGTAGATCTCCCGGTTCACCTTGCTGGCGTTGTAGATGTCCGGGCCCTCGATCCGGTCCACGTCCCGGATCCGGGCCGGCCGGGCGTCGTACGGGCCGTCGAGGGGGAAACCCAGCACGATCGCGTCCGCGCCGCTGCCGGCCTGCCCGGCGGCGAAGCGCAGGGACGGACCGGGCAGCCCCGGCACGTACAGCACGGCCAGGTCGCGGTCCGGGTCGTAGACGACGACCTCACCGTCGTACCGTTCGCCGCGCAGTTCGACCGCGACGGTACGGGTGCCGGCCACCACGTGCGCGTTGGTCATCACCCGGTCGTCGGCGTAGACGAAGCCGGAACCCTCGATCCGGCGTGAGCAGCTCGGCGCGGAACCCAGCACCTTCACCACCGCCCGCTGGCTGTTCGCCACCACCTGGGAACCGGCCAGCGCCGGGTCCGGTGGGGCGACCTGCCGCGCCGAGGTACGGCCCAGCCCGTTGAACACGTCGGGGAACCCGTTGGTGTCGACGGTGTCCCGCAGCGCGGTGGACAACTCCTGGGCCTGGTCGGGCAGGACCCGGTCCACCACGGTCAGCAGCGCGCTGTTCTTGACCGAGGCGGCCAACCAGGGCAGCGACGAGGAGCCCAGCGGGACCGCGACCAGCCAGGCCACCAGCATCACCGCGAGGATCGAGACGAACGCGCCCCCGATGTCGTCGGCCCGCCTGGCGGTGTCGTTGGTGATCGTGCGTCGCAGGTGGGAGCCGAGCCAACCGGCCAGCGCCTGGCCGAGCACGGCGAGCCCGAACACCGCGACCAGGGAGACCAGCACCCGTGTCCCGCTGTCGACGAACTGTCGGGCCAGCAACGGCCCGAGCTGGAGACCGATGAGCGCACCCAGGAAGAACCCGGAGAACGACAACGCCCCGATGACGAAGCCCTGACGGTATCCGCTGATCGCGAACACCAGCATGAGCAGGAGCAGAACGAGATCCACGGCCGACACCGGTCAAGGGTACGTGCACCGGACACCCGTGCGGCGCTGTGGATGCGGAACGTGACGGTCAGGTCAGCGGGCCGGCCAGTTCGTCGGCCTCGTCGGTGCCGGCGGAGGGTGCCGGGGTGGCCCCGGTCGGCGGTAGTTCGACCACCCGCGACCAGGGCCACGGGCGGGCCCAACCGCCCATCTCCAGCAGGGCGGCCAGCACTCCGGCGGTGAAACCCCAGACCAGCATCCCCCGGACGGAGAACGCCGGGCCGATCCAGCCGCTGGAGTGGCGGACCCGCAGCCGGTTGGCCGGGTCGACCAGCTCGGCGACGGGCAGCCGGGCGACGTGCGCCACCTCGGCCGGCTCCCGGGGGTGCACCGGGTGCGGGCTGTGCCACCAGGCCAGCACCGGGGTGACCACGAAGTCGCTGACCGGGATCCAGAGCTTCGGCAGCTCGGCGAGGACGGTCACGCTGGCCGGGTCGAGGTCGACCTCCTCGTTGGCCTCGCGCAGCGCGGTGGCCCGCGCGTCGGCGTCCTCCGGGTCGGCCGCGCCGCCGGGGAAGGCCGGTTGGCCGGCGTGGTTGCGCAGCGTGGCGGCCCGTTGGAGGACCAGCACGTCGGGGCCGACGCCGGGCTGTTCACCGAGCAGCACCAGCACCGCGCTCTCCCGGCCGCCCTCCTCGGGGGTGGTCAGTCGGGTGAAGTCCTCGGCGCGGGCGGTGCCGAGCCGGTCCAGCAGCGGGTCGAACCAGGACGGCGGACGGGGATTCACCGGGTCGGCCCGGCACCGGGGGTCGGCCTCACGCGGGCACCGCCAGACCGAGGTGCCGGCGGACCAGGTCGGCGAGGCGGGTGTCGTCGAGCGCGCCGGAGTTGTCGGTGTGCCGGATCCGCCCCTGCGCGTCGACCAGCAGGGTGAGCGGTACGGCCGTGCGACGCAGCTCCCGTTGCAACGCCTCACCCTGGTCGAAGAGCACCGGGAACCGGATGCCGAAGTCCTCACCGATGGCCTGCGCGCCGTCCCGGCTGTCCCGGCTGTTCACCCCGATCACCTGCAGCTGACCGGCGGCGCGGACGCTGAGCCGTTGGAAGGCGGGCAGCTCCTGGCGGCAGGGCGGGCACCAGGAGGCCCACACGTTGATCACGGCCGGGCCGTGGATGTCGCGCAACGCCACCGGGGACCCACCGGTGAAGCAGGAGAGCGTCAGCTCGGGCAGGAGGCTGCCGCCACCGTCGGCCGGAGCCGGGCTACCGGCCGTACCGCTGCCATCGCCGGCACCGGCGGACCCGGTGGGGGCAGCGGTGCCAGGGACCGGCGGAGCGGTCAGGGTGGCGCAGTCGGCGAACGGCGACGGGCGCGGGGCCCGGTCGGGGCCGGTGGCGGAGCCAGTCGGCTCGGCGGCGGCGGTGCAGCCGGCGAGGACCAGCAGCGGCGGGACGAGCAGTGCGGCGAACCGGCGTTTCACGGTGCCTCCGCGACGACGGCCTGTGCCGGCACCAGCTCCGGGTCGACCCCGGCGGCGACCGCGAGCTCCCGGGCGCGGGGGCCCTTGAGCAGCTTGGCGGCGGCGGCCGGCTCGGTCGGCCCGAGCCCGTACGACGGGCAGAGCCGGGTCAGGGTGCACGCACCGCAGGCCGGCTTGCGGGCGTGGCAGACCCGCCGGCCGTGGAAGATGATCCGGTGCGAGAGCATGGTCCACTCCCGCTTGGGGTAGATCGCCCCGATCTCGTGTTCGATCTTGACGGGGTCGGTCTGGATGGTCAGCCCCCAGCGCTGCACCAGCCGCTGGAAGTGGGTGTCGACGGTGATCCCCGGGACGTCGAAGGCGTTGCCGAGGATGACGTTGGCCGTCTTGCGGCCGATCCCGGGCAGCGTCACCAGGTCGGCCAGCCGGCCGGGGACCCGGCCGTCGTACCGCTCGGTCAGGGCCTGGCCCAGCTTGATCAACGAGTCGGTCTTGTTGCGGTAGAACCCGGTCGGCCGGATCAGCTCCTCCAGCTCGCCCCGGTCCGCCCCGGCGTAGTCGGCCGCCGTCGAATAGCGGGCGAACAGCTTCGGGGTGACCTCGTTGACCTTCTTGTCGGTGCACTGGGCGGAGAGGATCGTGGCGACGGCCAGCTCCAACGCGGTGGAGTGGTCGAGTTCGCAGTGGGCGTCCGGGTGCGCCTCGGTCAGCGCCCGGCCGATCCGCCGGGCACGCCGGGTACGGCCGAGTTCCGTCTCGACCCGGCCGGGAGAGCTGATGGTCACGCCGGCCAGCCTACGTCGCCGCCCCGACGGGCCGCCGGAGCACGCCCCCGGGTCAGCCGGCGTCGGGCGGGCTGATCTTCCCCTTGCCGTCGAACCGCGCCCCGGTACGCGGGAAGTCGTTGCCGCTGAGCTGCTTGACCAGCCCGAGCCCCTGGTCGGCGGAGTCCATCCCCGGCTTGCCCACGGAACTCATCCGGGTGGAGGTGAACGAGCCACCGGCGAAGCTGCCGTCGGGCTTGAGGGAGACCTTCAGCACCCCACCCCAGCCGAGCCGGCCGGTCGGGTTGAGCGACCGGGCACCCCCGGCGAAGTTGCCCAGGCTGTACGCGATCAGCCGGCCCTGGTAGAACTCCATCCCGCGCAGCACGTGCGGACCGTGCCCGACGATCAGGTCGGCCCCGGCGTCGATCATGGCGTGGGAGAACTTCACCGGGTCACCCCGGTTCTCGCCGAGGAACATCTCGGTGCCGGGCCGGACCCGGGTCTTGTCCGACCCCTCGCCACCCATGTGCACCTGCACCACGACCAGGTCGGCCATGGTGGCGGCCTTCTCGACGACCCCCTTGGCGGCGTCGATGTCGACCAGGCTGTTGGACCACGGGTACGACGAGAAGCCGGCCACCGCGACCTTCACCCCGCCGACCTCGACCACGGTGATCTGGTCCGGCGCCCCGGTGTGCTTCAGGCCGTGCTTCTCCAGTGCCTGCTGGGTGTTCTCGTAGCCCTGCGGGCCGAAGTCGTAGCCGTGGTTGTTGGCCTGGTTGAGCAGCTGGAACCCGGCGTCCTTGAGATGGGAGGCGTACTCCGGGGGGACGCGGAACTGGTAGCAGTTGCTGGCGTTCGCGCCGCACTTGCCGGTGCCGGTGTCGGTGGTGAGCGGCTCCTCCAGGTTGCCCATCACCAGGTCGGCCTTGAGCGCACCCTTGACCTCGTCGAAGAAGCCCTTGCCGCCGTTGGCGGGCAGCCGGGACGGGGCCATCCCCATCACGATGTCCCCGGTTGCCGACAGGGTCACCGACTCGTCCTTGCCGGCCGCCCCGGTGGTGGTCGGTACCGGGGAGCCGCTGGCACCACCGCCACCGCCCGGACGCCAGACCGGGTCCGGGGTGTCGTGCTGGGCGCAGCCGGCGAGGAGCACGGCGAGCAGCGCGCCGGTGGCGTACGCGGCGCGGCGGCGGGGACGGGACTGGGAGAAGGCGGCAGAGTACATCGCCCGCGACGCTACCGGGTGGGTAATCGACCGACGACGGCCGATCGGACGGAAGTTCAGCACGACCGCCGCTGCGACCACGGGACGCAGGGCACCGCCCCGCCGTCGCGGACCGCCGCGTGGACGACCCGGGCCAACGGGGCGCCCCAGGTCGACCGGGGGCCGCCGTAGGGCTCCGCCCGGCCGGCCGGCGGGCAGAGCACGGTGACCGCGTCGGTGGGGGTGCCGGTGCCCGGTAGGCCGAGTTCCCCGATCGCCTGGCACTTCGCCTCGGTGGCGGTGGCGACGGCGTTCACCAGTGCGGCGTCGCCGAGCGCCACCGGCACGTACACGACGACGTTGACCGTCCCCACCCGCTGCGCCAGGGCCCCGCCCTGCTCGGGAGCAGTGCCCTGGCCGGAGGCGACGCCCTGCTCGGGGGCGACGCCCTGCTCGGGGGCGACGCCCTGCTCGGGAGCAGTGCCCTGCTCGGGAGCAGTGCCCTGCTCGGGGGTAGCGGGCTGGGCGGGGGCGGCGGCCCAGAGGGGGGTGCCGAGGCCGACGGTGACCCAGGCGCGGACGCCGGTGTCGGTCCGGGTCACCACCTCGGCGACGTCCACTCCGGTGAGCAGGCCGATCCCGGGCCCGTCGAGGCCGAGCCGGTCGGCGAGCTCAGCCAGGTGGGCCGCCGGGTCGTCCCGGTGGTACGACATCGGCACGGTCGCGTTGACCACCCAGTGGCGTACGCCGACCCCACCACCGAGCGGGCCGGAGCTGACCGCCCGCAGCGGTGAGCCGGCCCGCCACACCAGGAGCGGTATGTCCCATCCGTCCTCGAAGCGGTGGGTCAACACCGGGTCGCCAAGCACCGGGACACCCTACGACCAGCGGCGACAACTGCCGGTGAGCAGGTGGTGTGGGCGGCTGATCGTAGTGGCCGATCGGGTCGGCGGGGTTACGCCCAACGATCAAGTTTCCCGGGGTGCAGCTCTGATTCGTCCTCACGTGCGCCTAGACTTGGCGGCGCGCGAGGGATCAGCGGACGGCGGACCCGGCCGAGGGACGGCAACGCGCAACCGGAGGTGCGCGATGGACGAGGTACTGGCCCGCAGCGGGATCTTCCAGGGTGTCGACCCGGAGGCTGCCGAGGCGCTCGCCAAGGAGATGGAGACGATCGACGTCCGCAAGGGCGAGATCGTGTTCAACGAGGGCGAGCCCGGCGACAGTCTCTACATCCTCCTGTCAGGCAAGATCAAGGTCGGGCGTCGGGCAGCGGACGGCCGGCAGAACCTGATCGCGGTGATGGGCCCGTCGGACATGGTCGGCGAGCTGTCGCTCTTCGACCCCGGTCCGCGTACGGCCACCGCCACGGCGGTCACCGACACCCGGCTGGTCCGGCTGCGCAAGCAGGCGCTGCGGCCCTGGCTGAACAACCGGCCCGAGATCGCCGAGCAGCTGCTGCGGGTGCTGGCCCGTAGGCTGCGCCGGACGAACGACTCGCTGGCCGACCTGATCTTCACCGACGTGCCGGGCCGGGTCGCCAAGAACCTGCTCCAGATGGCCGGCCGGTTCGGCACCCGCGACGGCGGCGTGCTGCGGGTGACCCACGACCTGACCCAGGAGGAGATCGCCCAGCTCGTCGGCGCCTCCCGCGAGACGGTCAACAAGGCGCTCGCCGACTTCGCCTCGCGGGGCTGGCTGCGACTCGACGGCAAGAGCATCATCATCCTCGACCCGGAGCGTCTCGCCCGCCGCGCCCGGGTCTGACCGGCACCGCCTCACCGTCCGAGCCAGGACCGCCCCCGCCGGCGGCCCTGGCTCGTCGGCATTCCGGCGCCCGGTTCCACCCGCCCCGGTCGACCGGTCGGCGACGGCCCGCTCTGCCCGGCGCAGAATCCCTCGACAACCCGCTCCGCCGGGCGCGACCCTGGACCGGTGCTGGAACGCGTAGCGGTGCTCTCCGACGTCCACGGCGCGTTGCCCGCGCTGGAGGCGGTGCTGGCCGAGCCGGAGGTGGCCGCCGCCGACCTGATCGTGGTCACCGGTGACGTGGCGGCCGGCCCGCAGCCGGTCGAGGTGCTGGACCTGCTGGCCGGGCTGGGTGCCCGGGTCCGCTGGGTACGCGGCAACGCCGACCGGGAGCTGGTGCAGGCCCGCGCCGGCCGACCGTCGGAGCACGACGTCTCGAACTGGGCGGCCGAACAGCTCCGGGCCGACCAGGTGGACCTGCTGGCCGCGCTGCCGCTGACGCTCACCCTCCCGGTCGCCGGCCTCGGTCCGGTCCTCTTCTGCCACGCCACGCCCCGCGACGACGAGGAGGTGGTGCTCGTCGACTCCCGTCCGGCCCGCTGGGCCGAGGTGTTCGCCGGATTGCCCCCGGAGGTGAGCACCGTGGTCTGCGGGCACACCCACATGCCGTTCACCCGGCTGGTCGACCGCCGCCTGGTGGTCAATCCGGGCAGCGTGGGCATGCCGTACGGCGGGCCGGGGGCGTACTGGGCGCTGCTCGGTCCGGGGGTGCAGCTGCGCCGTACGGGATTCGACGTGGACGCGGCCTGTGCCCGGGTCGCCGCCGGGTCGGGCTATCCGGACGCCGCCGCCTGGGCGGACGAGTACCTGCGCTCCCGGCACAGCGACCTCGACGCGCTCACCGCCTTCGCCCCGCGCGACGGCCGCTGACCGGCGACCGCCACCGGACCGGACCGGCGGCACCGGCCGGGGTCACCACGGAGCCTAAAAAAGTCAGGCTTGACTGTTTGTTTCGACGACGGCACGCTGTTCCCGTGTCCACCCCGTCGACCCGCGTCCCCCAGCAGGAACGCAGCCGCGCCACCCAGGCCCGGCTGCTGGAGGCGACGGTCGACTGCCTGGTGCGGTACGGCTGGTCGGGCACCACCACGACCGTGGTCGCCGCCCACGCCGGAGTGTCCCGGGGTGCCCAACTGCACCACTACCCCACCAAGGCGGCCCTGGTCACCGCCGCCGTCGCCCACCTCGCCGAGCGCCGCGCCGAGGAGTTGCGCGTCGAGGCCGAGGCGCTGCCGGCCGGGCCGCAGCGGCTCGACCGGGTGATCGACCTGCTCGGCGTCGCGTTCACCGGGCCGCTCTTCGTCGCCGCGCTGGAGCTGTGGGTGGCCGCCCGCACCGACCCGGAGCTGCGCGACGCGCTGGTGCCGTTGGAGGCCCGGGTGGGCCGGGAGATGCACCGGCTCACCGTCGCGCTGCTCGACGTGGACGAGCGCCGCCCCGGCGTCCGCGAGGCCGTACAGGCCACCCTCGACCTGCTCCGTGGGCTCGGCGTGGCCAACCTGCTCAACGACGACTCGGCCCGGCGCACCGCCCTGCTGCACACCTGGAAACACCAGCTCGCCACCCTGCTCGCCCCGGCAGCAGCGGCACCAGGCCACGAGGACCCGGCCTGACCTGACGACCGCCGCCGACACCGGACCCCACGACCCGACGCCCGCGCCAGCACCGGACCCCGACCCCGACCCCGACCCCGACCCCGACGACCGCACCTGACCCGTACGCACCGGCCCACCCGACCGGAGGCACCATGGTCGACCCGACCGCACCGCCCGCCGACCTGACCGACGAGTCAGGGCAACCCGACGCGCCCGTCGCCGGGCCGCCCCCGACCGCCGCCGCGTGGCCCGACACGACGTCGGCCCCCACCGGCCCGCCGGGGGCCGGCCGCGCGCCCCGCGCGAGCGCAGCCGGGACGGCAGTCCGGTGACCGGGGTGCTGCGGGTCGGCAACGCCTCCGGCTTCTACGGCGACCGGTCCACCGCCTGGCGGGAGATGCTCGACGGCGGTGAGCTGGACGTGCTGACCGGCGACTACCTGGCCGAGCTGACCATGCTGATCCTCGGCCGGGACCGGCTGCGCGACCCCGACCTCGGCTATGCCAGGACGTTCCTGCGCCAGCTCGAAGGGTGTCTCGGTACCGCCCTCGACCGGGGGGTGCGGATCGTCACCAACGCGGGCGGGCTGAACCCGGCCGGGCTGGCCGCCGCGATCGGCGTGCTCGCCGACCGGCTCGGCCTCACCGTCCGGGTCGCCCACGTCGAGGGCGACGCCCTGGCCCGGCCGGACGCGCTCACCGCCAACGCCTACCTCGGCGCGTTCGGCATCGCCGCCTGCCTCGACGCCGGGGCGGACGTGGTGGTCACCGGGCGGGTCACCGACGCCTCGCTGGCGGTCGGGCCGGCCATCGCCCGGTTCGGCTGGGGACGCGACGACCTGGACGCGCTGGCCGGGGCGACCGTCGCCGGGCACCTGATCGAGTGCGGGGCGCAGGTCACCGGCGGCAACTTCAGCTTCTTCACCGAGCTGCCCGACGGCGGGCACCGGCCCGGTTTCCCGATCGCCGAGATCCACCCGGACGGCTCGTCGGTGCTCACCAAGCACCCCGGCACCGGCGGCGCGGTCACCGTCGAGACGGTCACCGCCCAACTGTTGTACGAGGTGGGCGGCCCCGACTATCTCGGCCCGGACGTGGTGACCCGGCTGGACACGGTACGGCTGCACCCGGACGGGCCGGACCGGGTCCGGGTGGACGGGGTCCGGGGCACCCCACCGCCGGCCACCCTCAAGGTGGGCGTCAACAACCTGGGCGGCTTCCGCAACGCGATGACGTTCGTGCTCTGCGGGTTGGACATCCCGGCCAAGGCGGCCCTGGTCCGGGGGCAGGTCGAGGCGGCGGTCGGCACGGACGGGCTGGAGTTCACGCTGGCCCGTACCGACCATGTCGACGCGGTCGACACCGAGACGGCGAGCGCGCTGCTGCACGTACACCTGCGTGACGGTGACCGGGCGCGGGCGGGGCGGGCGTTCTCGGCGGCGGCGGTGGAGCTGGCCCTCGCCTCCTATCCCGGCTGCACGTTGACTACCCTGCCCGGCGACGCCACCCCGTACGGGGTCTTCACCGCCGACGCCGTGCCGCAGGCCGACGTGCCGCACGTGGCCGTCCTGCCCGACGGCACCCGGCTGCCGGTTCCCCCGCCGCCACGGACGGTGGCACCGGCCGTGGCGGGGCCGACGCCCGGCACGGCGGGTCCGACCCCGGTGGCCGGGCCGACCCGGCGGGGTCCGCTGGGTGAGCTGGTCGGGGCGCGGTCGGGTGACAAGGGTGGCGACGCCAACCTCGGCGTCTGGGCGCGTACCGACGCGACCTGGGAGTGGCTGCGCGGGTGGCTGACCGTCGAGCGGCTGGCCGAGCTGCTGCCGGAGACGGCCGCATCGACCGTCGAGCGGTACGAGCTGCCGAACCTGCGGGCGGTCAACTTCGTGATCCGGGGCCTGCTCGGGCCGGGGGTGGCCGCCTCCACCCGGTTCGACCCGCAGGCCAAGGCGCTCGGCGAACTGCTCCGCTCCCGCATCGTCGACCTGCCCGCCGCCCGCACCCCCGGACCGCCGGCAGCCGGGGAGGCGGACCGGTGACCATCGTGGACACCCCGGAGCGGCGGCAGCTACGGGAGCTGACCCGGGCCTTCGTGACCCGGGAGGTGCTGCCGCACCTGGCCGACTGGGAACGGGCCGGCGAGGTGCCGCGCGCGCTGCACGCCACCGCCGCGAAGCTCGGCCTGCTCGGCGTCGGCTTCCCCGAGTCGGTCGGCGGCAGCGGCGGCGACCTGCTCGACTCGATCGTGGTCACCGAGGAGATCATCCGCTCCGGCGGCTCGTCCGGGCTGGTCGCGGCGCTGTTCACGCACGGCATCGCGCTGCCGCACATCGTCGCGGCGGCCGGCGGGCGGACCGGCGGCACGCTCGGTGGCCGGCTCGCCGCCCGCCCGTCCGCCGCCGACGACCCGCTGGTCACCAGGTACGTCCGGCCGACGCTGGCGGGTGAGCTGATCGGCGCGCTGGCGATCACCGAACCGGAGGGCGGCTCCGACGTCGCCGCGATCCGCACCACCGCGCGCCGCGACGGCGACCACTACCTGGTGAACGGGACGAAGGCGTACGTGACCAGCGGGGTACGCGCCGACTTCGTCACCACCGCGGTCTGCGGCGACTTTCCCGGCAGCGGGTCGCTGCACCTGCTGGTGATCGACAAGGGCACCCCCGGGTTCACCGTCGGCCGGAAGCTGGACAAGCTCGGCTGGCACTGCTCGGACACCGCCGAGTTGTCCTTCGTGGACGTCCGGGTGCCGGTGACCAACCGGATCGGCGAGGAGGACACCGGCTTCCTGGCGATCATGCAGGGCTTCGCCGCCGAGCGGCTCTCCCTGGCCACCCAGGCGTACGCGACGGCGCAGCGCTGCGTGGAGTTGTCGACCCGCTGGTGTCGGGACCGGTCCACGTTCGGTCGTCCGCTGGCCAGCCGGCAACTGGTCCGGCACCGGCTGGCCGAGATGCACACCCGCGCCGAGGCGGCCCGCGCGTACGTGCACCAGGTGGCCGCCCGGGTGGCGGCCGGCGAGCCGGTGGTGACCGAGGTGGCGATGGCGAAGAACGTCGCGGTGGCCGCCTGTGACCAGGTGGTCGACGCCGCGCTGCAACTGCACGGCGGCTTCGGCTACCTGCGCGACGCCGAGGTGGAGCGGCACTACCGGGACGCCCGCATCCTCGGCATCGGCGGCGGCACCACCGAGATCATGAACGAGATCATCGCGAAAGGCCTGGGCCTGTGAGCGCGAGGAGTGAGCCGGGTCTACGAGCCCCGCAGCCGCGAACGAAAGACGGACCGGTGAGCGCGAGGAGTGAGCCGGGTCTACGAGCCCCGCAGCCGCGAACGAACGGGGGAGATCTGTGACGAGACTGGAGAGTGCGGTCGATCCGGCCGCGCCGGCCTTCGTGGCCAACCGGGACGCGCTGCGGGACCGGCTCGCCGAGTTGGACGCCGCGCTCGACCAGGCGCGGGCCGGCGGTGGCGAGAAGTACGTGGCCCGGCACCACCGGCGCGGGAAACTGCTGCCCCGGGAGCGGATCGAGTTGCTGCTGGACCGGGACAGCCCGTTCCTGGAGTTGTCGCCGGTCGCCGGGTACGGCAGCGACTTCCCGGTCGGGGCGAGCGTGGTCACCGGCATCGGCGTGGTCGAGGGCGTCGAGTGCCTGGTCGTCGCCAACGATCCGACGGTACGCGGCGGCGCGGTGAACCCGTGGTCGCTGGCGAAGACCCGACGGGCCGGCGAGATCGCCCTGGCGAACCGGCTGCCGATGGTCAACCTGGTGGAGAGCGCCGGGGCGGACCTGCCCACCCAGGCGGAGATCTTCATTCCGGGCGGTCGGGTGTTCCGCGACCTGACCCGGCTCTCCGCCGCCGGGATCCCCACGGTCAGCGTGGTCTTCGGCAACGCCACCGCCGGTGGCGCGTACGTGCCGGGGATGTCCGACCACGTGATCATGATCCGGGACCGGTCGCAGGTCTACCTGGCCGGGCCGCCGCTGGTGAAGATGGCCACCGGCGAGGTCACCGACGACGAGTCGCTCGGCGGAGCGGCGATGCACGCCGGCACGTCGGGCCTCGCCGACCAGCTCGCCGAGGACGAGCGGGACGGCATCCGGTTGGCCCGGCGGTGCGTACGCCGGTTCAACTGGCGCAAGCAGGGTCCGCCGCCGCGCAATCCAACGCCGACCCCACCGAGGTACGACCCGGAGGAACTGCTGGGCATCGTCAGCGCCGACCTGAAGGTGCCGTTCGACCCGCGTGAGGTGCTGGCCCGGGTCCTCGACGGCAGCGAGTTCGACGAGTTCAAGCCGGCGTACGGCACCGCGCTGGTCACCGGCTGGGGTGAGCTGCACGGCTACCCGGTGGGGGTGCTGGCGAACGCCCGGGGGGTGCTGTTCAGCGCGGAGGCGCAGAAGGCGGCCCAGTTCATCCAGCTCGCCAACGCCGCCGACACCCCGCTGGTCTTCCTCCAGAACACCACCGGCTACATGGTCGGCACCGAGTACGAGCAGCGCGGCATCATCAAGCACGGCGCGCTGATGATCAACGCGGTGGCGAACTCGACGGTGCCGCACCTGACGGTCAACCTGGGCGCCTCGTACGGGGCCGGCAACTACGGCATGTGCGGCCGGGCGTACGAGCCGAGATTCCTGTTCACCTGGCCGAACGCGAAGTCGGCGGTGATGGGTCCGGCGCAGTTGGCCGGGGTGCTGTCGATCGTCGCCCGGCAGGCCGCCGCCGCCCGGGGCCGGGACTACGACGAGGACTCCGACGCGGCGATGCGGATGATGGTCGAGCAACAGATCGAGTCGCAGTCGGGGGCGCTGTTCCTGTCCGGCCGGCTCTACGACGACGGGGTGATCGACCCCCGGGACACCCGTACCGTCCTCGGGCTCTGCCTGTCGGCGATCCACAACGCACCGGTGAAGGGCGCCGACGGCTTCGGCGTCTTCCGGATGTAGTGCCCGTGAGCGCGAGGAACGCAGCGCAGCGGAGTCCCGCAGTCGCGAACGAAAGGCAGGCACCGTGAGCGCGAGGAACGCAGCGCAGCGGAGTCCCGCAGTCGCGAACACCAGCGAGAGGGCATGATCATGGTTGTTCGGAAGCTGCTGGTGGCCAACCGGGGGGAGATCGCCCGGCGGGTCTTCGCCACCTGCCGGGCGTTGGGCGTGGCGACGGTCGCCGTGCACTCCGACGCCGATGCGGACGCGCCGTACGTGGCCGAGGCCGACGAGGCGGTCCGGCTGCCGGGGAACACGCCGGTCGAGACGTACCTGCGGATCGAGCTGATCCTGGACGCGGCCCGGCGCACCGGCGCGGACGCCGTCCACCCGGGTTACGGGTTCCTCGCCGAGCACGCCGGGTTCGCGGCGGCCGTGGTCGACGCGGGCCTGACCTGGGTCGGTCCGCCGGCCGGGGCGATCGCGGCGATGGGCGACAAACTGGCGGCGAAGGAGCTGCTGGCAGACGCGGGCGTGCCGATGCTGCCCTCCTGGACCGACGGCGACGAGGTCACCGACTTCCCGGTGCTGGTCAAGGCGTCCGCGGGGGGCGGCGGCCGGGGGATGCGCATCGTCCGCGACCCGGCCGACCTGCCGACGGCCGTCGACTCGGCACGCCGCGAGGCCGCCGCCGCGTTCGGTGACGGCACGGTCTTCGTCGAGCGGTACGTCGAACGCGGCCGGCACGTCGAGGTGCAGATCTTCGGCGACACCCACGGTACGGTCGTGGCCCTCGGTGAGCGGGACTGCTCGATCCAGCGGCGGCACCAGAAGATCGTCGAGGAGGCCCCGGCGGTGCTGCCCGACGGGGTGCGGGAGCGGCTGCACGCGGCGGCGGTCGCCGCCGGGCGGGCTGTCGACTACGTCGGGGCGGGGACGGTGGAGTTCCTGCTCGCCCCGACGGGTGAGTTCTTCTTCCTGGAGATGAACACCCGGCTCCAGGTGGAGCACCCGGTCACCGAGGCGGTCACCGGGCTGGACCTGGTCCGGCTGCAACTGCTGGTCGCCGAGGGTGGCGTGTTGCCGGTGCCGGCGACCCCGCCGGCCGACGGCCACGCGATCGAGGTACGGCTGTGCGCGGAGGACCCGACGCAGGGGTTCCGGCCGGCGACCGGCACGCTGCACCGGTTCACGGTGCCCGGGGTGGGCGGTGAGTTCACCCCGACCCGGGGTCTGCGGCTCGACTCGGGGGTGGGCACCGGGTCGACGGTGGGCGTGCACTACGACTCGATGCTCGCCAAGCTGGTCGCCTGGGCGCCGACCCGGGGCGAGGCGGCCCGAATGCTCGCCGGGGCGCTGGCCCGCGCCGAGCTGCACGGGGTGGCCACCAACCGGGACCTGCTGGTCCGGGTGCTGCGCAGCGCGGAGTTCGGCGCGGCGCAGGTGGACACCGGGTTCCTGGACGCGCATCCCGAGGTCTTCGCGCCGCTGTTGCCGGCCGACGGGCTGCCGGTCGCCGCGCTGGCCGCCGCGCTGGCCGGGGCTGCCGCGCGTCGGGCCGCCGCCCCGGTGCTCGCCGGTCTCCCCTCGGGTTGGCGCAACGTGCCGGCCGTCCCGCAGGTCGTCCGGTACGCCACGACGGCCGGGGACGAGATCGAGGTGCGCTACCGGCTGGACCGGTCCGGCGGTCTCGCCGACTGGTCCACCGACCCGACCGTCGCCGGCCCGACGACGGCCGACGCACCGGGCGTCCCGCCGGTGGTGGAGCTGGTGGCGGCGGCACCGGATCGGGTGCTGCTCGACGTGGCCGGGGTACGGCGGGCGTTGCGCGTACACCGGGCGGGGTCGGTGGTCTTCGTGGACGGCCCGGACGGGGCGGCGGAGCTGACCGAGCTGCCCCGCTTCCCGCTGCCCCGCGCGGCGTTGGCGGTCGGGTCGCTGCTCGCGCCGCTGCCCGGCACGGTGACCCGGGTGCACGTGGCGGCCGGTCAGCGGGTCGCCGCCGGTGACCTGCTGCTGACCCTGGAGGCGATGAAGCTGGAACATCCCGTGCTCGCCCCGACCGACGGCGTGGTCGCCGACCTGCCGGTGCCCGCCGGTGGGCAGGTCGAGACGGGTGCGGTGCTGGCCGTGGTCAACCCTGAGGAGGCACCCCGATGAACTTCGACCTCACCCCCGAGCAGGATCAGCTCCGCGACGCCGTCCGCGCGCTGGGCCGTCGGTACGGCCATTCCTACTTCGTCGAGAAGGCGAAATCCGGCGGGCACACCACCGAGTTGTGGGAGGAGGCCGGCCGGCTCGGCTACCTGGGTGTCAACGTCCCCACCGAGTACGGCGGCGGCGGTGGCGGCCTCACCGAGCTGGCCATCGTCTGCGAGGAGTTGGCCGCCGCCGGTTGCCCGCTGCTGCTGTTGGTGGTGTCGCCGGCCATCGCCGCCACGGTGATCCACCGGCACGGCATCGATGAGCAGCGCAAGCGTTTCCTGCCCGGGTTCGCCGACGGCTCGTTGAAGGTGGTCTTCGCGATCACCGAGCCGGACGCCGGGTCGAACTTCCACCGGCTCGGCACGGTGGCCCGCCGCGACGGCGACGACTGGCTGCTCTCCGGCCGCAAGTGCTACATCTCCGGCGTGGACGAGGCGCAGTACGTGCTGGTGGTGGCGCGTACCGAGGACGCGGCGACCGGGAAGCTCAAGCCCGCGCTGTTCCTGGTGCCGACCGACGCGGCGGGGTTGACCCGGTCCAAGCTGGACATGGAGATCGTCTCCCCGGAGAACCAGTTCCTGCTCTACCTGGACGACGTCCGGCTGCCCGCCGACGCGCTGGTCGGCGGGTCGTTGGACGCCGGCCTGCCGGCGCTGTTCGCCGGGCTGAACCCGGAGCGGATCACGGTCGCCGCGATGGGCGTCGGCACCGGCCGGTACGCCATCGAGCGGGCCACCGACTACACCGCCACCCGTAAGGTCTGGGGTGGGCGGAGCATCGGCGCGCACCAGGGGGTGGCGCATCCGTTGGCGCATGCGGCGGTGCAGGTGGAACTCGCCCGACTGATGATCCACAAGGCGGCCACCCTGTACGACGCGGGCCGCGACCTGGAGGCCGGCGTCTCCGGCAACATGGCCAAGTACGCGGCCGGGGAGGCCGCCGCGCTGGCCGTGGACACCGCCGTGCAGGCCCTCGGTGGGGCCGGCATGACCACCGAGTACGGCGTGGCGACGATGCTCGGTGCGGTGCGGGCCGGCCGGATCGCACCGGTCAGTCGGGAGATGATCCTCAACTTCGTCGCCCAGCACGTGCTGGGTCAGGAGAAGTCCTACTGATCCTGCGGGTCGACGGCGTCAGCGCGGGGTGCGGCAGGCGGCGTCGGTGCGGTGCACCGGTCGCACCCGCCGGCCCAACCCCTCCAGCAGCGAGTCCTCCACGTGGTAGTCGCGGATCCGCAGCCGGTGCCGGGGCAGCTCCTCCTCGCTGGGGCAGAGCACCTGGGCGCGGACGTCGTCCACCGGCACGTACCGGACGCCGCCGCGTTCCTGGAGCAGCACCATGTTGACGTCGTCCACGGTGACCACGTGCCCCCGGACGTCCTCGGTGACGCCGGGGCTCGACTCCACGGTGGTCACGGTAAGCGGCAGCACCGGCGTGGTGATCACCGGTAGCGCCGCCCAGACCAGCATGGCCAGTACCGCCGCCTCGGTGACGGAGGCGAGCGGCCGGATCACCGCCCCGGGTAGCGGCCCGGTCACCACGAGCGCGAGCAACGGCGGGGCGACGAACAGCACCAGGGCGAGCAGTTCCCGTTGCTGCCAGGCGTCGAGCAGGGTGGGGGCGAGCAGCCAGCCGTAGCCGGCGAGGAGCGTCACCACGATCAGCGTCCGGGGCACGGGGTGCTCGTGCAGTCGCGCCGGGGTGAGCTGGAACGCCGCGACGAACGCCGGCAGCAGCAGCGGCAGGTAGAGCAGCTGCCAGGTGACCAGGGCCAGCAGGAAACTGGACAGCACGAACCACGCCGGGGTGAGGTCCGCCCAACGGACGAAGAGCGGGCGGCGGACGGTGGGCGGCATCCGTTCGACGCTGACCCGCAGCACCGCGCCGAGGGCGAAGACCGCGACCAGGCTGGTGGAGAGCAGCCGGGCGGCGGTGGTCAGGAAGCCGGCCAGCAGGTTGACCGGCCCGACGTTCGCCACCAGCAACAACGTGGTCTGGAGTTCGCCGCCCGCCTCGACGCCGAGGCGCAGCACGGAGAAGATCGCGGGGACGCCCACCACCGCCGTCCAGAACGACTGGCTGGCCCGTGTCCGCCGCTCCACCGCCGGGTCCCAGCCGTCGCGTACCGGGACGGTGGTGGCGCCCAGATCCTGCGGTACGGCCGGGGCGGTCACCGCGTCGGCGCCTTGTCGTCGAAGTCGACCAGCGCCGGCACGTTGAGCGGTTGGGGCTGTGCCTTCTCCGCTTTCAGATACGGTGCGAGGGACCTGGTGTAGGCGGTGATCCACGGACTGCTGATCCCGTTGCGACCCTGGAGGTAGCTCTTCTGCAGGGCGAAGGCGACCAGGTCGCGCAGGGCGGGGTCGCCGATCGGCACCCCGATGCCGAGCAGTTCGCTGGTGCCGAAGGGCATGTCGACGATCTCGAACTCGGTCGGATAGAGGGAGAGGAAGCCGGCGAGGATCGTCTCGTCGGAGCTGACCGCGTCGTAACGACCTTCCCGGATGCCCTTGACGCAGTCGCCGACCTCCTTGACCACGAGCACCTTGACGTCGTGTTTGGCCAGTTCGGCCTCGGTGGTGGAGCCACCGCTGGTGCAGACCTTGTAGGCCGGTTCGCGGAGGTCCTCGATGGTGCGGATCTTGTCCCTGAGCCGGGTCGGCACCATCACCTCCTGGGTGGTGACGAAGTACGGCCCGGCGAAGCTGACCAGCTTCTCCCGTTCCTCGGTGATGGAGAAGCTGGAGACCACCAGGTCGACCACGCCACCCTGGAGGGCGGGGATGCGGTCCTCGGTGGTCACCGAGACCCACTCGATGCGCTGGTCGCCCTCGTAGCCGAGGTAGGAGGCGACGTAGCGGGCGATCTCCACGTCGAAGCCGGAGTGCTTGCCGTTGCGCAGCTCGCCCATCAGCGGCTCGGTGGTGGCCACCCCGATCTTGATCTTCGCCTGACCGTCGATGTGCGACTCGCGCAGCTTGTCGCGGACCGAGGGCAGCGAGGGTTCGCGGCGGTTCTCGCAACCGGCGGCGGCGGCCAGGGTGAGGGTCAGGGCCACCGCCAGGGTGGTGGTGACCGAACGGACCCGGTGGCGGGCGGACGTGTCGTTCATCGGCGCACCTCGCTGACGGACAGCCTGGGGGACACCGAGGGTAGCCGTTCCGGTCCATCTCGGTCGCGCCGCACCGGTGGCTCGGTCGCGCCGCACCGGTGGCGGGTCGTCCGCCGCGACGCCCACCCGACCGGGAGGCGGGAGCAGGCGGAGGGCGGGGACCGTCTTCCGGCGTTTCGTCACTCTAGGCAGAACGGTCAACCACACCGAGCCGTATGGTTTGACAGCGCGCCCGTTCAGGCCATGCTTGTCAGGTGAGCCGATTCCTGAAGCCGGACGCGCGGACCGTGGCGGTGGTCGCGGGGCTGGCGACCGGCGCGGTGCTGGTGGCGTTGGTGTTCCGGCATCCCGCCGGCATCCTGACGGTGGGGCTGGCCCTGCTCGGGGTCCTCTTCGCGACGGTGACCGGCACCGCGCTGGCCGCGTTGCGCGAACGCGACCACGAGGAGACACCGGCCGTGCCGCCCTCGCCGGGGCACCTGGAACCGGGCTCGTTCCTCGACGCGGACACCCTCGACGCGTTGGACAGCGCGGCGGTGCTGAGCCGGCTGCACCGGATGCGCGAGGTCAGCGACCAGTGAGGGTGGGGGCGACCAGGGCGTCGACCCCCCGGCCGGCGAGGCAGCGGTAGGTCCGGTCGAGATCCGTCTCGCCGGGCGGCAGCACCTCCAGCCGCCAGCCGTTGGCGTAGTCGATCCCGCTGGTCAGCCGGAACGTGCGGGCGTTGCACACCGACCGGACCGTCGGGTCGGCGCTGATCGTGGCGTGTCCGGCCCGGGCCAGCGCGGCCGGCAACTGGCCCTCCACGTACGTCTCCCAGGTGTGCCGCCCCTCGCAGGAGACCTGCGGCGCCTCCGCCCGGTCGCCGCGTAGCCGTACCGGGCCGAAGCACTCCAGCACGGGGGCGCACCGGGCACCGGGCGGGAGGGTCGCGGCCGTGCCGTCGGCCGCGCAGCCGGGCAGGGTGCCCCAGCGGGCGGCCGGGCTGGACGAGCCCACGGTCGACGGGGCGGCGGTCGGCCCGGCCACCGGTGGCGCACCGCCGGCGACCCATGCCCCGGCGCTCGCCGAGGCGGCCAGGGCGAGCACCCCGGCCCCGCCGAAGAACCAGCGTCGCCGCCGCCGCTCGCCGTGCGCAACGGTCGGATGGTCGTCCTGGGCCGGCGGCCGGGGGGCCGGCTGGCCGGTGATCCGCCCGGGTTGACCGGTGGTCCACCCGAGGGTGTACGGCCCGGTGCCGCCGGTGGAGGGCCCGCCGGAGACCGGCGCACCGCTGACCGGGGCGGGGGCCGGGTCGACGGGCAGCGCGGTGAGCAGGTCGCGCAGTTCGAGCGCGGAGGGGCGGGCGTCGGGGTCGTTGGACATCCCGGCGCGGAGCACGTCGACCAGTTCGGTCGGCACCCCGGGCAGGTCGGGGATCGGGTGGTGGAACAACTCCAGCACGGTGACCAGGCTCGGGTTGCGCTCGGACTGCCAGCGCGGGGGCCGGCCGGTCATCACCGCGTAGAGGGTGGCGCAGAGGGCGTACACGTCGACGGCCGGTGACGGCGGGCTGTGGTTGAACATCTCCGGCGGCGCGTAGGCCGGGGTGAGCACCTCCAGGGTGACCGAGGCGTCCCGCGCCTCGGCCAGCACGGCCAGCCCGAAGTCGGCCAGCACCGCCGAGTTGAAGTGCGAGTGCAGGATGTTGGCCGGCTTGACGTCGCGGTGCAGCACCCCGGCCGCGTGCGAGTGGGCCAACGCGTCGGCGATCTTGATGCCGAGGTCACGGGTCTCGGACGCGTCGAGCGGCGAGGTCCGCATCCGTTCGGCGTACGACCCGTCACACAGCTCCATGATCAGGTAGGGGTGCTGGTCGACGGTCACCCCGACGTCGAAGAGGTCCACCACGTGCGGGTGGGAGGACATCCGGCCGGCGGCCCGCGCCTCGCGCAGGAACCGGGCCTGGTCGCGTTCGTTGTCCAGGGTGCGGTTCTCCACCTTGACGGCGACCTCCCGACCGACGGAGATCTGGGTGGCCCGGTAGACGGTGGCGTAGCCGCCCCGGGCAAAGACCTGCAAGTCAGTCAGACCGGGCACATTGGGCAGCCGGGAGGCGCCGGGCGGGGTCTCGGTCACGGCTCGAAAATACCCGTTCCGCCGGGGCGCTCAGCGGTCCGTACCGGCGGCAGCGGCCGGGCCGGCGGCGACCGACCCGCTCGACGCACCCCCGGAGAGCCCACTGACCTGGGACGCTGTCGAGATGGGAGCGTTTCCGCCCGCACCAGTGGATCGACGGGCGTCCCAGCGCAGGCCGAGCGCCGTCGCCACCGCACCCACCCCCTCCCACAGCGCCACCCCGATGAACCGGTCCGGAGCCACGTCGGCCAGCACGGTCAGCGTGAAGACGGTGAAGGTGACCAGCCGGAAGACCACCGTGAACCGGTAGAACGCCCGCCACTCGGTCGCCACCGCCAGCAGGTAGTAGACGCCCATGTTGAACGACGCCATCGAGGACGCGGTGAGGAACGTGCCCGTGTAGTCGCCGGCCGCCCGGGTCTGCGGCACCTCGAAGCCGAGCATCCGCAACTGCGCCTCCGGCCACACCAGCCCGAACGCGCCGAGCAGCACCGCCAGCACACCGAAGACCGCGATCGTCCAACCGGCGCCCGAACGCGGCAACCTCATCTGTTCCCCCACCTGACGGCGCGACCGGCACCGAGGGGCGGTCGCGTGAAGTGACACGCTAACCGTCCCCGCCGATGCGCGCACATCCCCGTAACCGACAGACCTACCGTTTCGACGCCGGACCCGCCGCCGACGACGCGACGCGGGGCCGGTCAGACCCCGCCGGCCAGCCGGGCCGCCAGGGCGTCGGCGCTGGCCCGCTCGCTGCGCTGCTCGGTCGCGTACGCCAGCCGGACCGCCTCCTGCGCGCTGGCCGCCGCCTCCACCGGGTGCCCGCATACCGCCAACGCCTCGGCCAGCACCTCCGCGCCGATCACCTGACTGCGGACGTCCTCCGCCGGGGCGGCGACCGCCCGCCGGGCCCAGTCCAACGCCTGCTCCGACTGACCGTGGGCGAGCAGCGCGGAAGCGTACCGGGCCAGGGTCTGCCGGCGGGAGAAGAGCAGCGTCGGTGTCTTCGCGGCGGTCGTCGCCACCGGAGCGAGCAACCCGACCGCGGTGGCGGGGTCCCCGGCGGCGAGCCGGGCGGTGGCGAGCAGCACCCGGGGCGCGGCCTGCGCCGGGGCCTGCGGGTTGTGCGGTTCGACGGCGGTCAGCACCGCACGGGCGTCCCGCTCGGCGGTCTCGCAGTCGCCCATGTCCAACGCCACGAACCCGCGCAGCGTCCCGGCCATCCCGGTCAGCAGCGGATGCGACGTCCGACCGGCGTACGCCAGGGCGTCGGTGAACAGGTCGGCGGCGTGCTCCGGCTCGCCCAGCCCCCGCGCCACCACCCCGCGGACGACCAGCGCGAACCCGCGCCCCCAGTCGTCGGATACCGCCGCGAAGTCCCGGTACGCCCGGCGGGCCGACCGGTCCGCCTCGGCCACCTCGCCCAACTCGGCCGCAGCGAACGCCTCGACCGCGCGTAACGTGCCCACCGCCCACGCCTCGCCGACGCGTTCCCCGAACGGCAGGAAGATCCCGGCCAGCCGGCAGGCTTCCCCCAACCGGCCGGCCAGCAGCCGGGCGAAGGCGGTGGTGCCGCGTAGCCAGGCCCGCCCGTACGGGTCCTTCAACTCGGCGAAGAGCCGGGCGGCCCGACCGAGCACCGCGTCGGTGCCGGCGAAGTCCCCCCGGGTGGTGGTGACCCAGGCCAGGTTCTGCAACGCCCAGGCCTGCCCCCGCAGGTCCTTCGCGGCGAGGCTGATCTGGTAGGACGCGGCGAGCCGGCTGCTCGCCTGACCGAGTCGACCGGCGACGAAGTCGGCCATCCCGAGCCGGCGCATGGCCGAGGCCCGCAGGTTGGTCACCTCCCCGGCGGTGGCCACCTGCAACGCCTCCTCCCAGCAGGCCACCGCGCGCCCCTGGTCGCCCTGCGTCTGGTGGGCCTGGCCGGCGAGCAGCAGGGCGCTGGCCCGGGTGCCGGCGTCGTCACCGGCGTTGGCGGCGATCTTCTCGGCGAAGGCCAACGCGTCGCCGACCCGACCGACCTGGAGCAGCGCCCGGGCGTGCGCGACCCGGTCGGCCGGGGGCACCCCCTCGCGGGCCAGGTCGGTGGCGCGTTCGGCGTGCTCGACGGCCAGTGCCGGCTCACCGGCCTGCAACGCCCGGCGGGCGGCCCGGCCCAGGGCGGCCACCCCCAACCCGGCGACCGTCCGGGCCGGCGAGTCGGGGCGGAGCTTGACCGCGTCGGCGAGGGCGGCGGCCCGCTCGACCTGCTCGGCCACGAAGTCGTCCCGGGCGGCGTCGGTGAACCCACCGGGTGCGGCGACCGACGCCGCCGG
This sequence comes from Micromonospora sp. NPDC049081, assembly GCF_040648835.1. Taxonomy (NCBI): domain Bacteria; kingdom Bacillati; phylum Actinomycetota; class Actinomycetes; order Micromonosporales; family Micromonosporaceae; genus Micromonospora; species Micromonospora sp. NPDC049081. The sequence goes on from NZ_JBEZEK010000015.1 coordinate 138,974, forward strand.
GTCACCGGTGGCCCAGCGGGCCAGTGCGGCGTGTCGTTCGGCCAGCTCCGCCTTGCTCACCCCCGCGTAGGCGGCCTCGCGCATCAGGGGGGTGGCGAACGCGAAACCGGTCCGGGTGCGGTGCAGCATCCGGCGTTGCAGCAACTCCTCGACGGCCCGTTCCAGCTCGACGGCGGCCACCGCGGCGGGCCGGCCGTCCCGCCCGGCCCGCTGCTCGCGCAGCGCCTCCAACGCGCCGGTGGGCACCGCGTCACCGACCACGGCGGCGTCGCGCAGCGCCGACCGGGCCTCCGGCGGGAGGGCGTCGATGCGGGCGGCGAGCACGGCGGCGAGGTCCCGGGAGAGCAGCCGGCTGCCCAGCGAGCCGGGCACCAACCGCCAGCCGCCGTCCGGGCCTGCGGTCAGTGCGCCCCGCTCCCGCAGCAGGGTGACCAGTTCGGCCAGGTAGAAGGCGTTGCCCTGGGCGGTGGCGAGCAACCGGTCGGCGTCGGCCTGGGGCAGCCTGCCGCCGTTGAGATAGCTGGTGAGCAGGCGGGAGGCGTCCGCGCCGCGCAGCGGCGGCAACGGTTGCACCTCGGCGTCGGCGATCCAGGTCAACGTCCCGGCGGTCCGGACCAGCTCCGGTCGGCCCAGCAGCATCACCAGGACCGGGCCGGTGAGCCGGGACAGGGTCGCGCCGAGGGCGGCGATCGTCTCGCCGGTGGCGTCGTGCAGGTCGTCGACCACGATCACCAGCGGCGCCTCGGCGGCCAGCGCGCTGAGCAGCCCGGCCACCGCGACCGGCACCGCCTCGGCGTCGGCGGCCGGCGGGGTCGCCCCCCAGCCGTCCTGGTCACCCGCGTTGCCGGGCAGTTCGGCGTAGCCCAGCAGCGCCAGCAGCTGGTCAGCGGCGATCGGCGGTACCTCGGTACGCAGCCGGCCGAGCCGTTGACCGAGCCGGCGCAGCCGCTCCTCGACGGCCGGCCGGGTGAGCGCGGTGGAGGTGTCGCTGGGCAGGCCGACGGCGGCCCGGACCAGGTCGGCCAGCGGGGCCAGCCGACGCCGCTCGCCGAAGGCGGCGCAGCGTACCGAGAGCACCCGGGCCCCGCTGTGGGCGGCGTACCGGCCCGCGCCGACGTCGTAGCCGGCGGCGAGGCGTTCCACCTCGGCGGCGAACCGGGACTTGCCGATCCCCGCCTCGGCGGTCATCAGCAGCACCCGGGGTTCGCCCCGGTCGATCACCTCGGCGAGCCGGCCGGCGACCCGGCCGATCTCGGTCTCCCGCCCGACGAAGGGCGCCTCGTCGCCGAGCCCCGACCGGGTGCCCGGGGCGTCGAGCAGACCCAGCAGCTCGTACGCCTCGACCGGCTCGCGCTTGCCCTTGAGCCGCAGCGGGCGCAGCACCCGCCAGGAGGCGACGTGCCGGGTGGCCGAGGATGTCCGGGCACCGGCGTAGATCGCGCCGACGGCGGCGGCGTCGGCGAGCCGGGCGGCGGTGTTCACCGTGTCCCCGATGACCGTGTACTCGATGGCGGCCTGGATGCCGGCGATCACGTCGCCGGTGTTCAGCCCGACCCGCAGGCCGAGCGGTGCGCCGCCGCCGCGTTCGTCGTCGAGGACCCGGCGCACGGCCCGCTGCATCGACAGGGCGGCCCGGACGGCCCGCTCGGCGTCGTCCTCGTGGGCCACCGGGGCACCGAAGACCGCCATGATCCCGTCGCCGGTGAGTTTGTCGACGTGCCCGCCGAACGTCTTCACCGCACCGGCGAGCGCGGCGAGCACCCGGTCGGTGACGGCACCGACGCGTTCCGGGTCGAGGTCCTCCGACCACGAGGTGAACTCGGACAGGTCACCGAAGAGCACGGTGACCACCCGGCGCTCGGCGGTCGGCAGGGTGGCGGCGGCCGGCAGTGCCGCCCCGCAGTTGTGGCAGAACCGCGCGCCCGGGACGGCGAGCGTGCCGCACACCGGGCAGGTCACGGCTGCTCCACTCCGAGGTGTTCGAGTTGGGCGCGGACCGACCACTCGGCGGCCCACCACAGCGACCGGTCCACGTCGGCGTAGACCGTCGCCACCACCTCGGCCGCGGTGCGCGCGCCCGCGTCGACGGCGGCCCGCACCTGGTCGAGGCGGGCCCGGCGGTGGGCCAGGTAGAAGTCGGCCGCCGCACCGCAGTCGGCCAGCGCCGGGCCGTGCCCGGGCAGCGCCGGGATCCCCTGGTACGCCGAGAGCCGCTCCAGGCTGGTCAGGTAGTCGCCGAGGTGCCCGTCGGGGTGGGCGACGACGGTGGTGCCCCGGCCGAGGATGGTGTCCCCGGTCAGCACCACCTGCTCGGTGCCGTACGACACCCGGAAGCAGACCGAGTCGGCGGTGTGCCCGGGGGTGTCGACCAGGTCGATGTCCAGCCCGGTCCCGCCGAGCTGCGTACCCGCCCCGGTCAGTGGTGGGCCGCCGATGGTGTGCGCGGGGTCGACGGCGAGCACGGGTGCCCCGCCGAGCAGTTCACTCAGCCGGGGGGCGCCCTCGGTGTGGTCGGGGTGCCCGTGGGTGATCAGTACGAACCCGATCGGTCCCGACGCCGCCACGGCGGCCAGGTGTGCCTCGTCGGCCGGGCCGGGGTCGACGACGACCGCGTGCGGCGCACCCGGGGCGCGTAGCACCCAGGTGTTGGTGCCTTCCAGGGTCATCGGCCCAGGGTTGGGGGCGCGCAGCAACGTCACCCAGTCCGGCAGCCGGTCGGCCAGCGCGGCCGGTGGTGCCGTCACATGCCCGGTCATGGCTGCGATCGTACGACCCCGCGCGCCACTCCCCACGATCTTGCGGAACCGGCGTACCCGGTTCGTGGCCGTTCGCGGCTTTCCGCCGGCCGACCGGCCCGGATCGTGGTGTACGCCGGGCCGGCGGGCGGCGGTGGGGCGGTGCGGTCAGCCGACCTCGACGATCAGTTCGACCTCGACCGGGGAGTCCAGCGGCAGCTCCGCCACCCCGACGGCGGAGCGGGCGTGCCGGCCGGCCTCCCCGAAGACCGCGCCGAGCAGGTCGGAGGCCCCGTTGATCACGGCCGGCTGGCCGTGGAAGCCCGGTGCCGAGGCCACGAAGCCGGTCAGCTTCACGATCTTGACGATGTTCTCCAGGCCGACCAGCGAATCGACGGCGGCGAGGGCGTTCAGCGCGCACCGCTCGGCGAGATCCTTGGCCTGCTCGGGCGAGACACCCGCGCCGACCTGGCCGGTGGCGAGCAGCTTGCCCTCGACCACCGGCAGCTGACCGGAGACGTAGACGTGCTGGCCGGACTGCACCGCCGGGACGTAGCTGGCCACCGGCGGCACCACGTCGGGCAGGGCCAGGCCCAGCTCGGCGAGCTTGGCGTGGGGTCCGTTGCTCATCGTCGGGCCCTCAGCCCTTGGGGCGCTTGAGGTACGCGACCAACTGGTCCGGGTTCGGGCCGGGGATCACGGCGACGAGTTCCCAGCCGTCCTCACCCCAGTTGTCGAGGATCTGCTTGGTCGCGTGGACCAGCAGCGGGACCGTGGCGTATTCCCACTTCTGCATCGGTGGAAGGCTCCCTTGCCTGACGTGGATGTTCCGCCGACAGCCTACGGTCCGGGTGAGGGTCGGGGCGCGGGACGCTGCTCCGGGGCGGCGGGCAGCTCGCCGCACTGCCCGGTGTGGTCGTACGGCTGGGGGCAACGGGACCGGTCGGGCAGCAGCAGGTCGCAGAAGACCCGGTGCCGGTTGTTCTGGTCGTCGACGGTGGAGACGGTGGTCTCGCCGGCGTCCAGTTCGACCAGGAAGCCGAGCGAGGTGGCCACGGTGCCGGCCAGGGCGGTGGCCGCCGTCAGGTCGGCCACCCGGATCGGCAGGTGGATGACGTAGCCGGGCTCCTCGTCGTCCCGGCCCCGGTCACCGGGGCGGCCGAGGATCCGCAGCACCTCGGACGGTTCGGCGCAGCGCCGGTAGGACCGCTCGTTCATCGGCAGTGAACCACCCGACCCGTCCGCGTCTCCGGGCGAACCGCCCCGCCTCCCCCGGTCTCCTGGTGAGAAGTGGGCCCGGGAGATGTTCTCCGCGTCGCGCATGTACCTGCCTCCGGCCTCGTACCGTGAATGACCGCCGTCCGGACCGGGCGCCGACCCGAACCGCTCCCCCACACCCGGACGAACGTAGGACCCGGCCGGGGCGGGGGACAACGGGACGCGCACGATCGATCACCCAAAGTCACATATGCGACAGACGTCTGGTCCGGAAAGCGATCGCGACCCACCGCAGGTCGTGAGCGGTCCGCCACGCGCCGCCCATCGACCGTTACCCTTGCGCCTCGGACGGGCGATCAGGGGTCGCCCGCCGCGCCCGTACCCGCGTCGTCGCCAGGGGCGGCGACGGCGCCCCATCCCCCGGGGGACCACATGACCCATCCACCGTTCGGTGGCGCGAGCGGATCGCCGGGCGTGCCGACGCCACGGCAGGACCAACCCGACCCGGGCGGTACCACCGCCCCCGGCACCTCCATGCCCGGCACCTCCCCGTCCGGCGCCGCCACGCCGACACCGGCGGGCTACCCGGCGTACCGGACACCGGCCCCCACGCGACGGCGGGGCGTGCTGGTCGCCTCGCTCGCGCTGCTCGCGGCCGTCGTGCTCTGCGGTGGTGGTGGGACGCTCGCCTTCCTGACCCTGCGCGACGCCGAGGGCGGCGAGGGCGCCCGGGAGCCGACGGTGGCGGTTGACGGTTTCCTCACCGCCGTCTACCAGGACCGGGACGCCGGCAGGGCGGCCAACTTCGTCTGCGCGGAGTCGCGCGACCAACAGAAGATCAGCGCGAAGGTCGCCGAGGTGCAGAAGTACGCCACCCTCTACACCAACCCCCGGTTCCGCTGGTCCAGCCCGACCGTCGACAGCCAGAACGGTGACCGGGCCACCGTCTCCACCAAGCTCACCCTGACCACCGCCGACGAGAAGATCGCCGAGCAGCCGTTGCGGTTCACCGTGGTACGGAAGACGGGTTGGTGGGTCTGCGAGGTCGGCTGACCACGTGGGGTGGATAGGCTCGACCGGTGCGAGCAGCTGAGCGGCCGGCCGACCCGGCCGGCACCGGATGGCCGTCCCGCCTGCACGTGGTGACCGGCAAGGGCGGCACGGGCAAGACGAGCGTGGCGGCCGCGCTGGCGCTCGCCCTGGCCGCCGGGGGCCGGCGCACCCTGCTGGTCGAGGTGGAGGGCCGGCAGGGCATCGCCCAGCTCTTCGGCGTCGATCCCCTCCCGTACACCGAGCGGCACCTCGCCGACGCCCCGGGCGGCGGCGAGGTGCGCGCCCTGGCGGTGGACGCCGAGGAGGCGTTGCTGGAGTACCTCGACATGTTCTACAAGCTCGGCGCGGCCGGCCGGGCGCTGCGCAAGCTCGGCGCGATCGACTTCGCCACCACCATCGCCCCCGGCCTGCGTGACGTGCTGCTCACCGGCAAGGTCAAGGAGGCCACCACCCGCACCGCCGGGCAACGCCGGGTGTACGACGCGGTGGTGCTGGACGCCCCGCCGACCGGCCGGATCGGCCGCTTCCTCAACGTCACCGCCGAGACCGCCCGGTTGGCGAAGGTCGGCCCGATCAAGACCCAGAGCGAGGGGGTCTCGGCGCTGCTGCGCTCCCCGATGACCGCGGTGCACGTGGTGACCCTGCTGGAGGAGATGCCGGTCCAGGAGACGGTGGACGCGATCACCGAGCTGACCCAGCTCGGCTTCCCGGTGGGTCGGGTGATCGTCAACGCCGCCCGCCCGCCGCTGGCCACCGGCCGGGAGGTGACCCGGGCGGAGCTGAAGCGGGGGCTGGCCGCCGCCGGCCTGCCCACCGACGCGGCGACCGTGGCCGGGCTGGCCGGCGAGGCCCGGGACCAGCAGGTACGCCGGGAGCTGGAGGATTCGCTGCGGACCGACCTGGCGGAGCTGGGGCGACCGGTGACCGAGCTGCCGTTGCTGCCCGACGGGGTGGACCCGGCGGGGCTGGCGGCGTTCGCCGAGCTGCTCCGCCGGGCGGATTGACGCGCAGCTCACGTCGGCCCGGGCGCACGGACCCCACCGGCCCGATACGCTCGAATGGTGCCTTCCGAAGACGCGGCGCCCGTGCTGGACGTCGACCAGATCCTCGCCGACCCCGGCGTGCGCATCGTGGTCTGCTGTGGCGCCGGTGGGGTCGGCAAGACGACCACCGCGGCGGCGCTGGCGCTGCGGGCGGCCGAGCGGCACGGCCGGCGCACGGTGGTGCTCACCATCGACCCGGCCCGCCGGTTGGCCCAGTCGCTCGGCCTGACCGAGCTGGACAACACCCCCCGCCGGGTCAAGGGGATCGACGTCGAGGCCGGTGGCGGTGAGCTGCACGCCATGATGCTGGACATGAAGCGCACCTTCGACGACGTGGTGCTCCAGCACACCGACCCGGCGAAGGCGGCAGAGATCTTCGCCAACCCGTTCTACCAGGCCATGAGCTCCACCTTCGCCGGCACCCAGGAGTACATGGCGATGGAGAAGCTGGGCCAGCTGCACGCCCGGGGCGAGTGGGACCTGATCGTGGTGGACACCCCGCCGTCCCGCTCCGCGCTGGACTTCCTCGACGCCCCGGCCCGGCTGTCCCGCTTCCTGGACGGCCGGATGCTGCGGTTGCTGCTCGCCCCGGCACGCAGCGGGGGCCGGAGCATGTTCAGCTTCGTCACCGCGAGTTTCGGGATGTTCTCCCGGGTCGTGCAGAAGGTGCTCGGGGCGCAGCTGTTGACCGATCTCTCCGGCTTCGTCGCCGCCCTCGACTCGATGTTCGGCGGGTTCCGGCAGCGGGCCGAGCAGACGTACCGGATCCTGCAGGCCGGGGAGACGGCGTTCCTGCTGGTGGCGACACCGGAGCCGGACGCGGTCCGGGAGGCGGCCTACTTCGCCGGGCGGTTGGGTGAGGAGCGGATGCCGCTGGCCGGGCTGGTGCTCAACCGGGTGCACCGGCCGGCGGTGGCCCTGGGCGCGGTGCAGAGCCGGGCGGCGGCCGACCGGCTGGCCGACCTGGGTGGGCACGACGCCACGGTCGACGCGCTGCGCGCGCACGCCGCGCTGGCGCAGCAGGCGGTCCGCGAGGAGCAGGTCGCCCGGCGGTTCACCGAGGCGTTCCCGGCGGTGCCGACGGTGTCGGTCACGGCGCAGCCCGCCGACGTGCACGACGTCGACGGGCTGCGGACGATCGGGGCGGCGATCAGCCGTCCCTGACCGGCGACACGCGGTACGCACCCGACAGGGCGTCGACCGGGCCGACCGGGAACCGACCGTCGGCCGGGCGTCCGACCAGGCTCGGCCGGCCTCCGCCCAGGCGGTTGGGCATCCAACCAAGCTCGGCTGGGCGTCCGACCAGGCTCGGCCGGGTGTCCGACCGGGGCCGGCGACACGCCTGGCGTGCCGACGACCGGTCGGGTGGCGTCAGCCGGCGGCGGTGACCAGGATCTTGTCCTTGCCGGTACGGTCCTTGGCGTTCTTCTTCATCGCCGCCTCGAACATCTTGCGCCAGCTCGCCACCTGCGGGTGCCGGCGCAGCAGGGCACGGCGTTCCCGTTCGGTCATGCCACCCCACACGCCGAACTCGATGCGGTTGTCGAGCGCGTCGGCCAGGCACTCGTAGCGCACCGGGCAGCTGCGGCAGATCCGCTTGGCCACGTTCTGCTCGGCGCCCTGTACGAACAACGCGTCCGGGTCCCCGTTCTGACACGCCGCCAGCGACGGCCAGTCAGTGATCATCCCCATCTGTACACGTCCCCCCTTGCAGTACCTACCGACCTCGTGCGACCAGCCGTCGTTCCCCCCGGTCGTCCGGCCCGTTCCTTCCCCAAGGAGGCACGGACGACGTGTGGCTCAGGTCGCCGCCACCATCATGCTCTGTAGTCGCATGATTACGCAACGTTGTCGGCGAAATCCAGCATTACGGACAGTCCCGGCTTACCGGGCCTTCGATCGCCGCTTACCCCGCCGGAGTACGTGAAAACGCTGCGCGGGCTCCACCGATCGGTGGAGACTCGGCGCGGGTCACACGCAACCCCACACCGGGGGTCGTGCGTTTAGCACAACGAGGTCGGCGCGCGCAGGAAATGGGGAAAGAACGCCCCGGCGCCCCTCGTTCCCTACTCGCGTACCCTGTCGAGGTGACCTGGATGCGGAAACGTGACCACAATGTCTTCACCAACGCCGCATCGCTACTGATCTGCGGCCTGCTGGCCGGTGTGGTGGTGGCGGCGGCGGCCTTCCCCGCGGTGGCGATGTCCGGCCTGGCGGCGAAGGCCGGGGCCGAGACCTTCGGGGCGTTGCCCAAGGAGCTGACGGTGGCCCGCGCGCCACAGATCAGCTACCTGCTCGCCAGCGACGGCAAGACCCCGCTGGCGACCATGTACGACGAGAACCGGCGCGACGTCAAGCTCGCGGACATCTCCCCGTACATGCAGAAGGCGATCATCGCCGCCGAGGACCACGACTTCTACAAGCACAACGGCGTGGACATCAACGGCGTGGCCCGGGCGTTCGTCAACAACCAGTCCGGCACCAACTCCCAGCAGGGCGCCTCCACCCTGACAATGCAGTACGTCCGGCTGGCCATCGCCTACTCGGCCACCCACCCGGCCGACGTGGTCGCCGCGACCGAGGACACCAGCGCCCGCAAGCTCCGCGAGATGCGCCTGGCCCTCCAGGTCGACAAGGAGTTCTCGAAGGACGAGATCCTCACCCGCTACCTGAACCTCGCCTCCTTCGGCAACGGCGCGTACGGCGTGTTCGCCGCCAGCCAGGTGTACTTCGGCAAGTCGCCCAAGAACCTCAAGATCGAGGAGGCGGCGCTGCTGGCCGGCATGGTCAAGGCGCCCACCACCAACGACCCGACCACCCGCAGCGGCTACCCGCTCGCGCTCGACCGGCGTAACTACGTCATCGACAACATGGTCAAGACGAAGGCCATCACCCAGCAGGAGGCGGACGCCGCCAAGGCGGTCAAGCTGGCGGTGAAGGACAAGCGCACCCCGAACGGCTGCGTCGCCACCAACCAGAAGGACTGGGGCTTCTTCTGCGACTACTTCTACCGTTGGTGGCTCGGGCAGGAGACCTTCGGCTCCACCACGTACGACCGGGAGCGGCGGCTCAAGAGCGGTGGCTACACCATCACCACCACGCTCGACGTGCAGGCGCAGAACGGTGCCGACCGGGCCGTCCGCAAGAACCTCGGGGTGAACAGCAAGGCCGCCCGGATGGTCGCCGCGATCGAGCCGGGCACCGGCCGGGTGCGCGCGCTGTCGGTGAACCGGAACTTCAAGATCGATGACCCGAAGAAGCCGCAGAACAAGTACTCCAGCGACCCCAAGAAGGCCAAGAAGAAGATCCGGGGCAACTACCCCAACACGGTGAACCCGCTGCTCAGCGGCGGCCAGGGCATCACCGGCTACCAGGCCGGCTCGACGTTCAAGATGTTCACCCTCGTGGCCGCGCTGGAGAAGGGCATCCCGCTCGCCTACCCGATCAACTCCCCGCCGGTGTTCAAGTCGGACTACATCGTCCAGCAGAACTCGCCGGCGGCCTGCCCGGGGACGCACTTCTACTGCCCCAAGAACGCCTCGGCGAGCATGGCCGGCGTGCACAACATGTGGACCGCGTTCGGCAGCTCGGTCAACACCTACTTCGTCCCGCTGGAGCAGCAGGTCGGTGCGGAGAACGTGATCAAGGCGGCGCAGAAGCTCGGCATCACCTTCCGCAGCAGCGACGACGCCCGCCGGGCCACCAAGGAGGGCGGCGCCAACCAGTGGGGTGCCTTCACGCTGGGTGTCTCCTCGACCACCCCGCTGGAGCTGGCCAACGCCTACGCCACCCTGGCGGCCGACGGGAAGTTCTGCGAGCCGATCCCGGTGCAGCAGATCAAGGACCCGGAGGGCAACAAGCTCGACGTCGCCAACCCGCGCTGCGAGCAACGGATCAGCACCGAGGTGGCCCGGGCCGCCGTGGACGCGGCCCGCTGCCCGGTCGGTGACCGCTCGTCGGTCTCCAAGTGTGTCGGGGCGACCGCCCGCAACGTCCGGGGCATCGTCGGCAAGCCGGTCGCCGGCAAGTCCGGCACCACCGACGGCGACAAGACCTCGGCCCTGGTGGCGATGACCAAGCAGTTCGCGGTCGCCGGCATCATGGCCGACCCGGACTGGCCGCAGACCAACCAGAAGATGGGGCACGACGAGACGCCGACCGGCATCAACCCGGCGGTCTACCAGACGCTGCGCGACGCCATGAAGGGCAAGCCCGGCATCGAGTTCACCCCACCCAACGGCAAGATCATCAATGGTGACCAGCGGTCCATCCCGAACGTGAAGTGCCAGTCGGTGGACAGCGCCCGGAGCAGGCTCAAGGACGCCGGCTTCTCCGTCGTCGTCTCCGACAACAAGATCGCCTCGGAATGCCCGGCCGGCTCCGTCGCCGGCACCAGCCCCGACGGCCGCACCATCAAGGGCGGCGTGGTCACCATCGAGGTGAGCAGCGGCGGTGGCACCCCCAACCAGGCCGGCAACACGCCGGGTAACACCGGCAACACACCTGGTCGTCCACCAGGTAACAACTGACGCCTCTGTCGACCCAGTGGGCGGGCACCCCGGTCGGGGTGCCCGCCCACTGGCGTCAAGGCTCTCGGAGCCCGATCAGGTGTAGATGGGATCGGCGGCCTTGTCGCACCGGTTGCCCACCGAGCGCCACGTCAGGCTCAGCCGGGTCTGCGGCCCATAGACGCCGTCTGCGGTGATGCCCTCCCGCTTCTGCGCGGAGACAAGGGCGGACTTGGTCGCCGGGCCGAAATCGTTGTCCACGGTGATGCCTGCGCCATAGCAGTATTTCAACGCCCGTTGCAGGGCACCGACAGCGCTGCTGTTGGCGCCCTGCGCCATTCCACAGCTCGTGCTCGACGCGGTGCTGCCGGTCGACGGCATGGCGATGGGATCGACCGTGCTGTAGGCACTGCTAGCCACGTTGACCGTGCGGGAACACGTGGCCTGGATGGAGATGTCAGCGGACGCCGCCGACGGCACGACGACGACGGCACCCATACACGTCGAAATGAAAAGGGAAGCAACAGCCAACGGCTTCATAGTCACCTCAAGTGGTCGAGGCAACGAGGGTCAGGTCCTCAAACCGGTGTCGAACACGCCCCCGTTGCATGTCAAGCCGGCCAAACGAGCCTTCCACGAATCAGCCGTCACCGCAACAGCCAATTGCAGGCACTCTCGGTAATCAAAATTGAATTGACAAACCGGCGACCAGGGAAACGACCAGAGTTGATATGGGTCAGAGGCCGAGCTGTCGGCGTACCTCGGCGGCGACGCGACCACCCTCGGCCCGGCCGGCCACCGCGGCCTGGGCCGCCTTCATCGCCGGGCCCATCTGGGACTTCTCGGTGAAGCCACCCGCCGCCAGCGCCCCCGCGACCAGCTCCGTCAGCTCCTGCTCGGCGAGCTGCTTCGGCAGGTAACGGTCGAGCACCGCACCCTCGGCGGTCTCCTTGTCGGCCTGCTCGGCGCGGCCGGCGTCGGCGAAGGCGGCAGCCGCCTCCCGGCGCTTCTTCGCCTCCTTGGTCAGCACCGCGAGCACCTCGTCGTCGGAGAGCTCGCGCTTGGCCTTGCCGGCGACCTCGGCGGTGCCGACGGCGGCCAGCGCCATCCGCAACGTGGAGGTGGTCAGCTCGTCGCGCGCCTTGAGGGCGGCGCGCATGTCTGCGGTCAGGCGGTCCTTCAGCGTGCTCATGGACGGTCAAACTACCCTGGTCGGCATGCGAAAGCGCACACTATTCGGCCTCGCCGCCGGGACCGTCGCCGCCGGGGCGGCCACCCTGGCGTACGCGTCCCTCGTCGAACGCAACATGTTCACCCTGCGCCGGTACGACGTGCCGGTACTCCCGGCCGACGCCGAGCCACTGCGCGTGCTGCACCTGTCGGACCTGCACATGATGCCCGACCAGCGACGCAAGCAGCAGTGGGTGGCCTCGCTGGCCGCCCTCGACCCGGACCTGGTGGTGGTCACCGGGGACAACATGGCCCACCCCGACGCGGTACCCGGGGTGCTGCGCGCCCTGCAACCGCTGCTCGACTACCCCGGCGCGTTCGTCTTCGGCTCCAACGACTACACCGGGCCGGTCTGGAAGAACCCGTTCACCTACTTCCTGCCCAACCGGGAGTACACCGAGGGCGCCGCCCTGCCGTACGAGGAACTGCGTGACGTCCTCACCGGGGCCGGCTGGGCGGACCTCAACAACGCGCGTACCTCGATCAAGGCCGGTGGGCGCCTCGTCGAGATGGTCGGCGTGGACGACCCGCACATCGGGCAGGACGACTACCCGGCCGTCGCCGGCCCGGTCACCCCCGCCGCCGACCTGTCCATCGCGCTCGCCCACGCCCCGGAACCGGCCCTGCTCGACCAGATGGCCGCCGACGACTTCGGGCTGCTGCTGGCCGGGCACACCCACGGCGGTCAGGTCTGCGTACCCGGCTACGGCGCACTGGTCACCAACTGCGGCCTGCCCAGGTCGATGGCGAAGGGCCTGCACCGCTGGCCCGGCTCCGACTCCTGGCTGCACGTCTCGGCGGGCCTCGGCACCCACCCCACCGCCCCGGTCCGCTTCGCCTGCCCACCCGAGGCCAGCATCCTCACCCTCACCCCCCGCTGACCCCCGCCCCCCTGCTCTACCGCCCCCTGCTCTGCTGCCCCCACAGCACCACCGCACCACCCATGGCCCCACCGCAACCCGCTCCACCCCATGATCAGATTGCGAAAAAGTGGTCGACACGCCGTCAGCACTACGCGAAACCGCAATCTGATCATGGGGTGGGCGGGTGCGGAGCTGGGCAAGCGAGCACCAGCGTGGCCCCGACCGCCGGGGCCGGGGGGTACCGAGTTTGATCGGCGGGGCGGGTGGGCTACTATTTCACCGCACGCCTCGGGGTGTGGCGCAGCTTGGTAGCGCGCTTCGTTCGGGACGAAGAGGTCGTCGGTTCGAATCCGGCCACCCCGACAGAGGGTAGAGGGCACATCCGATCCATGGATGTGCCCTCTAGTGCGTCTGTACAGCAGTGGAGTACAGCAGCGGTCAGCGCAGGCTCTCCCCCAGGCGCTTGAGGGCGTCGCGGGTGGCGTCCGAGGACGCCTGCGAATAGATCTCCATCGTCACCGACACCTCAGCGTGCCGGAGCACCTGCATGATGACGCGCGGGTGCACGTCCAGGTCGACGAGCAGAGTCGCGCAGGTACGCCGGGCATCGTGCACGGTGATCTTCCGGACTCCGGCACGGGCGCAGCGGGCGTCCCAGGACCGGTTGAAGTTGCGCGGCTCGACCGGGGTCCCGTAGCGGGTGGTGAACAGCAGCGGCGAGCCCTGCCAGGCGATCCCCGCCTCGTCGCGGTCGGCCTTCCTCGCCTGCTGGCGGAGGTCGAGTGCCGCCGCGCAGATGTCCGGCAGCGGGAGGGTGGCGTCCGAGGTCTGCGTCTTGGTCTCCCGGTGCAGCAGTTGGCCGCCGACCCGCTGCAACTGCCAGCCGATCGACAACTCCCCCGCCGCCAGGTCCACGGCGTCCCCGGTGAGGCCGAGCACCTCACCCTTGCGCAGGCCGAGCACCAGGATCAGCACGTACGCGGCGTACAACGGATCGCGGTCGGCCCGCGCGGACTCCAGGAACCGACGGGCCTCGTCGCTGGTCCACGCCCTGCCTTTGCGGCGGCGGACCGGTGGGAGCTTGACCAGGGCGGCGGCGTTGCGGGTGACCAACTCCTCGGTGGCCGCGTGGTTGAGCGCCGAGCGCAGCACACCTCGGACGTCCTTGACCGTGCGGGCGGACGGCACGTCACCGCAGCACCGGCCGAGCACGCAGCAGCGCCTTTTGAGTTCCGGGCGGCGGGCGTCCTTGCCCTGGGCGCAGCACTGGCAGGTGCGGGCCACCTCGTTGATCCAGGTCTGCACGTCGCGCACCTGGAGCCGGTCGAGCCGCTTCCCGCCGAGGCCGGGGATCACGTACAGCCGCAGGATCGTCTCGTAGGTGGCGCAGGTCAGCGGCGCGAGGTTGGGGCGCACCACCTCCCGGTGCCAGTAGGTCAGGTAGTCGCCGAGGGTCGGCACGCGGGTGGCGACCGGCCCGGCCTTGGCCTGCTGGTGCAGCTTGATCCACTTGTCGTGGACGATCTCCCGGGTCTGGCCGTAGACGTACTTGCGGGTCCGCTTCCCGTCGGGCTTGGTGACCCAGACGTACGCGGCGAAGCCGTTACGGTAGGGGAAGATCGAGCCTTCGCCGTTGGCGCGGGTGCGGGCGGGCATCAGGCGGCCTCCTGCCGCTGGACCTGCTCGCGGACGTACTCGTCGACCCACTCGGGGAGGACGCGGCGGTACTTGCCGTCCTTGATGGAGCGCAGCTCGCCGGTGGCGATCTTCATCTTGACCTTGGACAGGCCGAAGCCGAGCAGCACGGCGACCTCGGCGGGCGAGTACCAGCGCGGGGTGAGGTGCCGGGTCATGCCGCCACCCCCGACCACGCCTCGTGGGCGAGTTCTTCCCGGCCGACGCGTTGGCGTTCGCGGCGTTGGGCGGCGGCGGTGTTGGCGAGCAGGGCGTCGCCGTCGGTCAGCCAGCCGGAGCCGACGAAGACCAGCGTGCCCACGGTGACCGTGCCGGCGGTGTCGTCGCTGTCGGCGGTGCCGGCGTGCTCGGTGCGGCGGTAGGCGGCGCGGGTGTCGCGGAGCAGGCCGAAGGTGACCGAGTATCGGCGGGCCTTGGTGAGGAAGTGGCCGCCGTAGCCGAGCATGTGCGCCCAGCGGCGCAGCCCGGCGTACTCGTTGGGCGTCGTGTCAAGGTCGCCTTGACGGTCTTTCGTCTTCCCGGCTGTGGGGGTGACGTGGTGCCGGGTGGGGCGGCCGAGTCGCCAGCAGGCGTCGATGAGGCGGGCGAGGTGGTCGCCTTCCGGGTCGGCGTAGGCGTCGACGGTGTCCGGGGTGAGTCGGGTGGAGCAGTGGCCGGTGACTTCGGTGGACTTCGTGGCGTACTTGGCGAGGTAGGCGGCCACCTTGGCGTCGGTCACGTCGCCGTCGCTGGTGCCGATGCGGCGTACGTCGATCTGCTCACCCCAGGCGACCGGCCAGCCCTGCGGGCGGTCGGGGTGCGGCGGGGTGGTGATGGTGATCTGTCGGGTGGCGGCGTGGACGGCGGCGTCGAGGTCGTCGACGGTGACGCCGGCCGGCGGCGGGACCAGGGCGTGCCGGTCGTTCGGGTCGACGCCGTCGAGGCGCAGCAGGACGTGGAAGTGCACCGCGCCCCGGCGCTGCATCTCGGCGACCTTCCCGTGGGACACCCGCACCGGAGGCACCCGGCGCAGCCGGCCGGAGTCGGTGGTGACCTGGACGAGGGGGATGCCGCGTCGGCGGCACACTGCGGTGAGGTGGCGCTCGATGGCCTGTTTCGTGCGCCGCCACAGCTCGCCGGAGAAGTAGTTCCAGACGGCCTGGTGGTCGTGGTCGTAGCAGTCCAGGCAGAGCGGTCGACCGAGCTGCGGATCGTCGGCGTCGTGGCGGGTGAAGCAGGCCGCAGACTGCCCGTGTGGGCAGGTGCCGGCGGTGCTCCGGGCACGGCAGGGTGCCGGTCGGCAGTCACAGCGCCGCCGGTGGGTGCAGGTGTGGCGGGGGATGTGCCGGTGGTGCACCGGGCCGAAGGATGGCGCGGTGAAGGTGGCGAAGACGACCGGGTGCGCGCTGACGGTGGTGGGGATGGTCTTGCCGCCGGTCAGGCCGCAGCGGACGACCTGGAAGGCGTCACCGGCGTAGACCCAGGCGCAGTCGGGGCACTGGGCGGCACGGCGGTTGCCGCACGCCTTGTAGAGCGTCCGGTCGGGCAGCTCGTCGGTGTGCTGCTCGACCAGGACCCGACCGGTGCCGGGTTCGACGGCGGTGAGGGTGCCGGCCAGGCGGATCGGGCGGGTGCAGCCTCCGGCGGCGCGGGTGTGCTCCAGCCAGCCGAAGTAGTCCGGGGCGGTGGCGCGGCGCAAAGCCTGGGCGTCACGGCCGGCGGTGAGGGTGGACACGGTTCTCTCCTCAAGGGGTGGCAGGGGACGGACGACGAACTGCCACCGGACGCCGGTCGGTGGTGTTCGTGGTGTCTCCTGGCACCGCCGGAGAGGGCGGCTCACGCCGGAGGGCGGGGTTGGCCATCGGCCTTGGACCGCCGTTGAGCTGGGTTCTTGAATCTTGGGTGATGCCGGGACGGGTGGGGTGCCTGGTCGTCGGCTTCCGGCTGGTTGCCGCAGGCGATCCCCACCCGTCGAGGTGCGCGAATCCGAGGGCCATCGTGGACGGCGGGAAGGCCGTGCTGGGCCGCTCAGTGGATTCCGGGTCGGCGCAGTGGCCGGTGCGATCGAGAGCCGGCGGGACGTGACCCGCGTCAGCGGCAGGAAGGCCGCTCGGCAACTCCGAAGTCGAGTTCAGCGATCCGGCGGGAAAGCCGCGCTGGCGTGCTCGACGAGGGCCAGAGTAGCACCGGGTACCGACACGTCAACCCGCCGTGAGACCGCAGGGCGGCCGGCTGCCGACCTGTGATCCGTCAGTTGATGTGCGACGCGGTTCCGCCAGGTGATGTGCGACGGGTGGTCTAGGAAACTTGGGTAGCGATCCGCGGTCGCTGGCCCT